>JAYPCW010000009.1:0-29814 GCA_038124905.1 Candidatus Nanopelagicales bacterium
CTCAGCGTGAAGTAGCGACCTTAAATTTTCTAATCGCGAGTGGCATAAATATTGCTAGAATCAAAACAATCCAAATTACTGACATCAAAACTGGATTTTGCATCGGGAAAGACCCGGTACTGGTATCTATTTCATAGCCAAATAGCAAACGTTCTGCGGCCACTATGGCAGAAATGGGATTCCATTCAGCGATTGTCTGCAGCCAACTTGGCATGGTTTGAGTTGGAACAAAAGCATTTGAAACAAAAGTTAGCGGAAACAACCAAGCAAATCCGGCGGTCGAGGCAATTTGTGGATTAGACACTGAGAGGCCAATTAGTGCGCCAATCCAACTCATGGCAAAACCAAAGCCTAAAAGTAATAAATAGGCCAAGATTGCTTCAAAAAAACCGCCAGTAATTCGCCAACCAATTGCTAAGCCAGTAATCGACATAATCACTAAGGTAATCACGCCGCGAGATAAATCAGAACTAGTTCTTCCAAATAAGACTGCCCCGGCATTCATCGGTAACGAGCGAAAGCGATCGATTAATCCTTTAGCCATGTCATCGTTTAAACCAACTGAGGCTGATGCGCCGGCAAAGGCGATAGTTTGCACAAAAATTCCTGGTATTAAAAAGGATCGATAACTCGAGTCACCCACATCTATCGCACCACCAAAAACAAAGGCAAAAAGCAAAATAAAGATTATTGGCTGAATCGCATCAAAAAATAAAGCCTCAATGTTGCGATAAAACTGCAGAAGATTTCGCCAGGCAACAATTTTTGAGTCATGAATTAACCAATAAATTTTTGAGTGCCCGGCAGCGTATTCGGCAGAAACGCTTCTAGGGGTGTTGCTCATACATTTACCTCTTCAGCAACATGCCCAGTTAAAGTCAAAAATACTTCATCCAAGGTTGGTTGACGTAACTGAATTTCTTCAATTTCTATGCCAAGTCCATCAAGCGCTCTGACCGCCTCGACGACTTTTGAACCACCTTTGCCACTTACCGGAACTGTTATGTGGTCAAGTTCAATCATCACTTCGCCGCTTCCAATATTTTGTAAGGCGTCACTAGCTTGTTTAACTTTTTCAATTGGTACCCGCACTTCAATTCTTTCGCCACCTATTTTTTGCTTTAGCTCATTTGCTGTGCCTTCAGCGATAACTCGTCCATGGTCAATCACCATAATGTTGTCTGCCAATTGGTCAGCTTCTTCTAGATATTGAGTTGTTAATAAAACTGTGGTGCCCTCGCTTACCAAATCTTTTATTACCTGCCACATCATCAAGCGAGAGCGGGGGTCTAAACCAGTGGTTGGTTCATCTAAAAATAAAACAGTTGGATTGCTAATCAAGGCCGAAGCTAAATCTAAGCGACGACGCATTCCACCAGAATAAGTTTTAACAATTCGATTACCAGCATCAGTTAAGTTAAATTTGGCTAAAAGTTCATCAGCTTTTTCTATTGCCAGTTTTTTTGGTAGGCGAAAAAGCCTGCCTACCATAATTAAATTCTCGCGACCGGTGAGATTTTCATCAACTGCGGCATATTGCCCAGAAAGACCAATAATTTCTCTCGCTTGTGCAGGATTTTTAAAAATATCTACACCAGCAACTTGTGCGGTTCCTGAATCGGGTTTTAACAGAGTTGACAAAATTCTTACGGTAGTTGTTTTACCAGCACCATTTGGGCCTAGCAAACCTAAAATTGTGCCGGTAGGCACAACAAGATCAACGCCGGCTAAGGCTTGAACATCTTTATAGCTTTTTGTTAAACCTCTTGCTTCAACCGCAAACGACAAACAGATCCTCCGACTCGCTATGAGTCTAGTCTTTACTTAACTTCGTACTCCAATTGCAGCCCGACTAATACCTCTAACACATTTTTCTGGTGCTCGGCACCCCTGGTTTCTAGCGTCAAATTAACTGCAACTTGATCAGAACTCAACGTTGGATCAGTCCTTAAGTGAAAGACATCTACTACGCTGGCGCCAGTTTTACCAATTTCAGTTAACAAATTAGCTAAAGACCCAGGGTTATCAGAAATAGTAATTTCAACAGTTAGATATCTCCCGGCAACGGCCAATCCATTTCGCATGATTCGGTCAAGTAGTAGCGGATCAATATTGCCGCCAGAAAGAGTCACTGCGATTGGTCCTTCAAATTTATTTGGATTTTTTATCAAAGCAGCAAGCGCCGCGGCACCTGCTGGCTCTACTAAAAGTTTTCCGCGCTCTAAGGTTTGTAAAAGTGCAATGGATAAATCGTTTTCTGTCACGGTAATAATTTCATCCACAAACTCTTGAACAATTTCAAAGGGAATGTCACCTGGCTTACCTACAGCGATGCCGTCTGCCATCGTTTTCATATTTGCTAACTGCAGGGGTTTTCCGGCTTTTAAGGATTCGGGATACGCTGCTGCTTGCTCCGCTTGTACTCCAATGACTTTTACATTTGGGTTCTTACTTTTAATTGCGAGCGCAACCCCAGCTAATAAGCCACCTCCGCCGGTGCAAACCAGCACAGTTTTTACATCAGGCAGCTCTTCGATAATTTCTAATCCAATTGTCCCTTGCCCTGCAACTATTTGCACATCATCAAAAGGCGGGATGAATATTGCGCCCGTTTCTTTGCAATCTCTTTTGGCTTCTTGCATTGCTTCATCTAAAGTGCTACCGAAGAATTTAACTTCGGCGCCGTAGTTTTTTGTAGCTTGTATCTTTGCGATAGAAGCACCTTCTGGCATATAAACCCGAGATTTAATTCCCAATAAAGTAGCTGCCAAAGCCACACCTTGCGCATGGTTTCCAGCGCTAGCTGCCACCACGCCAGCAGATTTTTCGTCTGCAGTTAATTGACAGAGCAAGTTGTAGGCGCCACGAATTTTAAAACTTCCCGCGCGTTGAAGATTTTCAGGTTTGAGCATCACCTTTTGCCCACTCAAGCGCTCCAGCCATCCAGCATGCACCATCTGGGTTTCACGAATTACGCCTTCAAGGCGCTTGCTGGCACTTTCGATAGCTGCCAGATTTAGCTCGCTCATTGTCCCCTCAAAAAATCGATGAATTGAGCCTAGTCAAAGAAGTCACATAATGAGGTAAGAAATAGGCTGGTAGATCGTGAGTCCGACTAGATATGTAAAGAATTTCATTAGAAACAGCAGATGGCTTGCTGGCTTACCCAGAGAAGTTGCCGTATTAACCGTTATCGCCTTTTTTGTTGCCATAGGTTTTGGCATAGTTATTCCTGCGATTCCAATTTTTGCTAGGTCCTTTGGGGTTAGTGCATTTGCTGCTAGCAGTGTAGTGAGCATTTTCGCGCTCATGCGCTTTATTTCTTCACCAATTAGTGGACGCTTAGTTGATAAATTCGGCGAAAGACAAGTTCTGTTTTCTGGCTTGCTTATTGTTTCAATCTCTAGTTTGCTAGCTGGGTTAGCCGATAATTTCGTACAATTAATAATTTGGCGCGGTGCTGGTGGGCTGGGTTCGGCGATGTTTACCGTTTCAGCATTCTCGTTAATCTTGCGACTAGCAAAACCTAACCAAAGAGGCCGAGCAGTTTCGGCTTTTAATGGTGGGTTTTTAATTGGTGGATTAGCTGGCCCTGCGGTGGGCGGGATCGTTATTAGCATTTCATTAAGAGCTCCATTTTTTGTTTATGCGGTCTCCTTACTATTTGCAGCGGCTACAGCATTCTTCATGTTGAGACGAGCACCCTTAAACGATGTCGAAAAAGAAGAAGCAGAGCAAAGCAATGAGGGTATTTTTGAATTCTTTAAAGCGCTCAAAATACAGCCTTATGCAGCTGCACTCTCGGTAAATTTAGCTACCGGGTTTATTGCTTATGGAATGCGCTCAGCAATTTTGCCAATATTCGTAGTTGAAGGCTTGCTGCAAAAACCAAGCTTAATCGCAGTGGGTTTTTTAGTCACTAGTGCAACGCAAGCCGCGTTTTTATCTTTAGCTGGTCGCAGCACTGACGACAAGGGCAGACGCCCAGCGATGATAACTGGCACCTCGAGCATGTTGCTCTCAGTAGTTATATTGATTGCACTGCCAAACATCTTTGGTTTCTTAATCGCTATGGCGATTGGCGGAATCGCCGCTGCTTTCATGGGTGCAGCGCCTGCTGCGGTTGTTGGTGATGTGATCGGCAACAAAAAGAGTGGCTCGCTAGTTGCTGGTTTTCAAATGACGACAGATTTTGGATCTATTGTGGGCCCGCTAGTTGCTGGCTTTTTAGTAGACCAAGCAGGCTTTAATTGGGCTTTTGCTTCAGGTGCTGCCGTTGCGCTTTTAGCTCTAGTACTTTCTTTAGTAATGAAAGAAACTCGCGAATCAACCCAACGCCATACTTAAATCTTCAACTAAGTCATCTGCGTTTTCTATACCAACGCTCAGGCGAATTAGATCTTTAGGAACTTCTAACACGCTCCCTGCAGCGCTGGCATGGGTCATACGGGCAGGATGTTCAATTAACGACTCAACGCCACCCAAACTTTCTGCCAAAGTAAAAACTTTTGTTCTTTCAATCATTTTTAAGGCAGCTAATTCACCATCTTTGTGCCTAAAAGAAACCATCCCGCCAAAATCTTTCATTTGCTTAGCGGCAACTTCGTATCCAGGGTGTGACTCCAATCCTGGGTAATAAATCTCTGCTACTCGCTTATGTTCAGTCAAGAACTCCACCACTCTTTTAGCGTTCGCGACATGGCGATCCATTCTCACACTTAAAGTTTTTATGCCGCGAATTACCAACCAAGAATCATTCGGGCCCGGGATTGCCCCCATTGCGTTTTGATGAAATTTAATTGCTTCAGCTAATTCTGGATCTTTAACTATTAATGCTCCACCAATTACATCACTATGGCCGCCCAAGTATTTAGTGGTGGAGTGCACCACAATGTCTGCGCCCAAGCTCAATGGTTGTTGCAGATAAGAACTTGCAAATGTATTATCAACTGCGACTAAGGCTCCGTTTTGATGTGCGAGGTCACTAATCTGTGAAATATCTCCGATATTTAGTAATGGGTTAGTTGGTGTTTCTACCCAAATCAGTTTGGTTTTTCCAGGCTTAATTGCCGCTTCAATTGCCGCTAAATCATTTACCGGAGCGGGAGTATGTTCGACTCCCCATTTTGCTAACACTTTAGAAATTAAACGATAAGTTCCACCGTAAGCATCGTCAGGAATTACTAGATGATCTCCTGGCGATAAAACAGCATGTAAGAGTGTGTCTTCCGCTGCCAACCCTGAGGCAAAGGCGAACCCTGAAGTTAATCTCCGCTCGTTTTGCGGCAAGTCAACAGATTCAATTGCGGCAAGTAGTGTTTCAAGCGCATTGCGCGTTGGGTTTCCACTTCTGGCATATTCAAAACCACCTCTTAAATTCCCCACTCCGTCTTGTTTAAAAGTAGAAGCATTGACTATCGCCGGTACCACAGCTCCGGTTTGTGGGTCTGGTGCTTGGCCGGCATGAATGGCGATGGTTTCAAAGTTATTATGGCTCATACCTCGACTTTAATCGAAGCAACAATTAGGTCATACTGGTAACACACAAAAGGAGCACTTAATGAGTAATGAGGTCGCTTACTTTGCTTTGGGTTGCTTTTGGGGCGCAGAGCGAAGATTTTGGCAAACCGAAGGTGTTACTGAAACTTCCGTTGGTTACATGGGTGGAACTGTTGCCAGTCCCAGTTATGAATTGGTCTGCACCGGTACGACTAATCATGCCGAGGCAGTAAAAGTTGTTTTTGATAATGAATTAGTTACTTATCGAAATCTCTTAGAGATGTTTTGGACTATTCATGATCCAACCCAAGGCAATCGCCAAGGTAACGACATCGGCTCACAATATCGAAGCGTAATTTTTTACACATCTGAAGCGCAAAAAGAAACTGCCGAGCAAACTCGAGAAATTTACCAAGCGGCAATTGATAAAGCAGGCTTTGGCGCGATAACTACCGATATCTCCCCTGCGAGTGACCACATTTATTACCCAGCGGAGGAATACCACCAAAAATATTTAGCGAAGAATCCTTTTGGCTACGATTGTCACGCACGCACCGGAGTAGTGTTCCCTGGTGCAAGTGTGAACGTCTAATTACTTGGTTAAAAACGCTAAAACATCTTGACGAGTCAGTACCCCTACGGGTTTACCTTGTAAGTGAACTACCACCGCATCAGCATTTTCTAGCGCACTAAGTCCATTTGATAACTCTTCTCTTGCGCCAACTGCTGGAAGTGGCGCTGACATGCAAGTATCGATTAGTGCAGATTTTTCAGTCACGCGATTAGCTAATTTCATTAGCAAATCTTTTTCAGTGATTGAGCCCACGACTTCTGCTGCCATTAATGGTGGCTCTTCTTTAACCACGGGAATTTGCGAGACTCCAAATTCACGTAAGATTTCAATAGCATGAGCGACCGTCTCATCTGGGTGGATGTGTACGAATGTTGGCAAGTTATTGCTCTTAGCTTCAAGAACTTCACCGACAGTTACTTCGCCTTTGAATTCACCGCTAAAACCATATTTTGCTAGCCAGGCATCGTTAAATACTTTCGACAAATAACCACGTCCACTATCTGGCAAAATTACCACTAGCACATCTTTTTCAGTTAATTTCTCTGCGGCCTTTAAAGCAGCTGCTACTGCCATGCCACAAGAGCCACCAACTAGCAATCCTTCTTCGCGAGCAAGTCTGCGAGTCATTTCAAAAGACTCAGCATCTGTTACGGCAATAACTTCATCTACAATCTTTGGATTGTAAGCAGACGGCCAAAAGTCTTCACCAACTCCTTCTACTAAATAAGGTCTTCCGGTTCCACCTGAATAGATAGATCCTTCTGGGTCAGCTCCCACAACTTTTACTGCATTGTTGCTAACTTCCTTTAAGTATTTTCCGGTTCCAGAAATCGTGCCTCCAGTTCCGATTCCAGCAACGAAGCAAGTAATTTTTCCATCGGTTTGCTCCCAGATTTCTGGGCCAGTTGATTCATAATGAGATTTTGGATTATTAGGGTTTGAATATTGATCGGGTTTCCAGGCTCCAGGAATTTCTCTTACTAAGCGATCCGAAACGCTGTAGTAAGACTCAGGGCTATCTGGAGCTACTGCGGTTGGGCAAACTACAACTTCTGCGCCATAAGCGCGCAAAACATTTTGTTTATCTTCACTAACTTTGTCAGGCACAACGAAAACACACTTATAGCCTCGTTGTTGCGCAACTAATGCCAATCCAACTCCAGTGTTTCCGCTAGTTGGCTCCACAATGGTCCCACCGGGCTTGAGCAGCCCCTCTTTTTCAGCAGCTAGCACTAAGTTCATCGCGATTCGATCTTTAATTGAGCCGCCCGGATTTAGGTATTCCACTTTGGCAAAAATCTGAGGCTTTAAACCTTCTGTTACTTTTCTTAATCGAACTAAAGGGGTGTTTCCGATGAGGTCTACAACTGAGTCGAAGGTGCGCATACTCTGACTTTAGTCGGGTAGCCTTGCAGGGTGAGTACTCAACAGTTAAATAAAGACCTAGAACTAGCCCATCGCTTAGCAGACTTAGCAGACCAAATAACTATGGATCGCTTTCAGGCCGCCGATCTCACGGTCACAACAAAGCCAGACATGTCTCCGGTGAGTGACGCTGATCAAGCCGTAGAGCGAGCTATTCGAGCTGAGGTAGAAAAAGTTAACCCCACCGATGCGGTAATTGGTGAAGAATACGGAACCACCGGCAATAGCCAGCGACTTTGGGTGATTGATCCAATCGATGGCACAAAAAACTACGTTCGAGGGGTTCCAGTCTGGGCAACACTCATCTCATTAATTGAAGATGGTGAGTCAGTTCTCGGATTTGTCAGCGCACCGGCCCTATCGCGACGTTGGTGGGCGACCGCCGGAAACGGAGCTTTCACTCAATTCCAAAAACAAACTGCAAAGCAAATTCAGGTTTCAAAAATTAGCGCCTTGAAGGACGCTTTCTTTGGTTACTCGAGCCTCGATGAGTGGATCGAAGTCGGAAAATCAAAACAGTTTCAAGAATTAAATAATTCTGTTTGGCGCACCAGAGGCATCGGAGATTTCTGGACACATTTAATGGTGGCTGAAGGCGTTATCGACTGCTCAGCAGATCCAATATTGAATCTGTGGGATTTAGCTTCACTTGTAGTGATTGTGCAAGAAGCTGGTGGTCAGGTAAGTACCATTAGTGGTGAAAATCCCTTACAAGGTTCAAATTTAGTTGCGAGCAACGGCTTATTGCATGAAGCAGTTTTAGAAAAATTAAATTCTTAACGAGGGTAAATCTTCATAGGTAAACCGCCTTTGGGTCTTGCCATAACTGCAGCTCTTACCTCTGGGGTACCAGTTACCGGCTCAACTCGGTATTTTTGTAGAACTTGCGCAATTAACAAGGCACTCTCAAGTAAGGCAAAATCTTTTCCAATGCATTGGCGCGGGCCTATTCCAAAAGGCAAATACGTTCCCTTTTTTGGAGAAGCGGCTTCCGGTAAAAATCTCTCTGGCGAAAACTTCATTCCATCTTCCCAAGCAGCTGGATGCCGATGGGTTGCCCAGGGGCTAATGATGATTACCGCATCTTTAGGTATTTCATACCCACCTAACACATCTTCACCCAATGCTCTGCGTGAAACTACCCAACCAGGCGGAAAGATGCGTAAGGCCTCATCGACTACCGCTTTGGTGTAAACCAAATCATTTACATCTTTAATTGTGGGAGTTCTAGCTGCAAGAACTCTATCTACCTCTTCAATTACTGCTTTTTGTTTTTCTGGATTCGCAGCCAATAGCCACCAAGTCCAAGTCAGAGAGCTTGCCACAGTTTCGTGCCCGGCCACTAAAAAAGTAACTATCTGATCTCGTAATTCATCATCGCTTAATACATCTTCTGCATCATGTGCGGCAATTAAAAGATCGAGCATATCTATTTCGCGCTCAACTCCCGGCTTCAAGTTATCGCTCGCTCGCTCCTTTAAAATTCTAGATACTGCGCCATTTAACTGCTTTAGCGCTTTTGACATTTTTTGATTATTAGGTGTTGGTAACCATTCAGGAAATTTAATCGGCGTTCTAGCTCTTGCCACAATTACATCCAAGGCATCTAAGGTTGCCTCGGCAGTCTTTTCTACATCTCCTGCTAAATCTGTACCGAAAAGTGAGCGTGAAACGATCTCTAATGCTGCATGCATCATGTCATCATCAATGTCAACAATGGAACCTGCTGGTTTATGTTTCCACGCTTCAAGCATGCGTGCTGTTACCAAAGCAGTATCTGGCCCGACACGCATAATTGCTTCATGATGGAAAGCTGGTTGAATTAATTTTCTCTGCCGCTTCCAAGGTTCAGTGTCTGCCGCTAGCAAACCCTCGCCCGTTACTTCAGCTAAATTTTCATATTGAATTGTTCGCTTGCCATAATTTTTTGCATTAACTCTTAAAACTCGATCCACATCTTCTGGATTTACTACTAGATAAACGGGCAAAATTGGTAATGGAAACTGAACCACATCCCCATACTTCTGATACATATTGACTAAAAATTGCTCTGGACTTTTTCTGGCATAGGGCAAATCTCGAAACATCTGACCGACAGTTGGCCCCGGGGCCGTCAACATGATCTTGCCTAAAGGTTTGGCTTCAAATTTAATAGGCATAAACCAACCTTAGAAGAAGTAGCGACATCTTGTTAACAGAATAAATCGTGAAACTTCCTACACTCAATATTCTTTAAATTGGTAGCGGGGACAGGATTTGAACCTGTGACCTCTGGGTTATGAGCCCAGCGAGCTACCGAGCTGCTCCACCCCGCGTCGCTATCTATTCCATGTTAGGCGAAACAAAATTTCTTTTAGGCAGGGGTACTCTCTGCGTCAGGTACTGGCTCTTCTTCCACTGCCGGAGCCTCAACTACTCCATCTATTGCCCTCTGTGCAGCTAAGGCACGTTCTAAAGCTGATTCAAGATCATCCTGAGCTCGACCATAAGCAGCGAAGTCTTGATTTTCAAGGGCTGCCTTTCCGCGCTCGAGCGCACTTCTCATATCAGCCAAAGCCAATGCAAGATCCAATTCTGGATCGCCAGTAGTTGCCGGTGGCTCTGGAGTGCTTGGGACTTCCCCAGTATCTGAATCAACTTCAGGTTCAGTTGGAGTAAAGCCACTTTGTGGTCCAAACAATGCGGCAAGTGCAGACTCTAGATCTTCTTCAAACACCACTCGCTGTCCGAAAGAAGCCAAGACTCTTCTAAGTAGCGGATAGCTATCTCCAGCAACAGCCCGAACGTAAACCGGTTCAACATAAAGTAGACCGCCTGCCACTGGCAAAGAAAGCAAATTACCAAGTTCAACGTCTGACCCACCGCGGCGCAAAAGGTTCAATAGCGCACCAACATCAGGATCAGATTCGAAATTGTTTTGGACCTGGATTGGTCCCGGAATTACCGTATTTCTCGGCAATTGCAGAAGTCGAATTTGGCCATAGTCGTTATTTGGATCACTTGAGACCGCCATAAACGAAGCTAAGGTCTGACGCCTAGTTGGAGCAAAAGTTGTAGTTAAAGAAAATACTGGCGCAGGATCGCCGGGCATCTGTAGTTGCAAGTAATAAGGAGGTTGCTTACCTACTGAGCCGGGGCGAGTTGGGTCATCTGGAATGATCCAGAAGTCTTGACCGCTATAAAAGCTAAGCGCATCTGTTACGTGATAGCGACTTAAGATTTCGCGCTGAATCTTGAAAAGATCTTCGGGGTAACGAACATGTAATTTAACCTCTTCAGGCATTTCACTCAAAGGCTTGATAATTCCAGGGAATGCTGTATCCCAAGTCTTTAGCAAAGGTTCGTTTTCATCCCAGGCGTAAATGCTTACCGTGCCGTCGTAGGCATCAACAGTAACTTTGACCGAATTTCTTACATAATTAATGTTTCTTTGCGCAATTCCAAATTGGCTAAGTTGATTATTTACTGAATCAACTGTGGCAGCTTCAAATGAGGTTCGAGCTGAATAGGGGTAAAGATTAGTTGTGGTGTAGCCATCGACCATCCACTTCACACGCCCATCCACTACTACTGGGTAAGGATCGCCATCTAGTGTCAGCCAAGGTGCAATTAGAGAAATTCTTTGTCTTGGGTCACGGTTTTCCAAAATTTTTGAAGCTGGGTTAACCAAATCAGAAAGGATGATATTTGGTTCTTGGTACTTAATTGCAAACAAAATTTTGTTAAAGAGGCTGCCTACAGGGATACCACCTGCGCCGCCGTAAGTGTTATTGGTTTGTCCAGTTGGGCTGGTGTCATCTGGGTAATCTAATTCGCGAGGTTCAGCACCTTCAGGCGCTCCCACTATGGAATAATCTGGCGAGTTTTCGCCAAAATAAATTCTTGGTTGCTCGATATCTAATAAACCTTGCGGTGGAATATCAGTAGAAAAGAACGCTGGCTCACCTTCGGTGTTGGAAAGGTTGTCATAGGCAGCAACTACGCCATAGCCATGGGTGTAAACCACATGCTGGTTAATCCAGTTTTGTTGTTGGGGAGGAATTCCTGCAAGATTTATCTCTCGCGCGGCAATTACCGTTCCACGAGTTTCGCCCTCAAATGGGTAACGGTCAATATCCAATATGTCAGCGAATGAGTAATAACCTCTTACCTGCTGAAGTTGTCTAAACGTTGGCGAAAGTAGAGCTGGATCCATAAGGCGAATTGCATCTAAAGTTCCTTGCTGAGTTGTCAAAAGGTCAAGATCCGGCGTGGTGCTCGCTGGGTAATCCTCTCGTTGTACATCGGTTAAGTCGTAAGCAGCAGTTGTTGAATCAATATTTCTTTGAATAAAGGGCGCTTCACGATCTGCTTCAGTAGGTCTAACTACAAATTGTTGTAACAGTGCTGGGTAAGCTCCGCCAACCAAAATGGCAATTGCAAATAATCCGCTTGCGCCAATGATCGGAAACAGCCAATTTTGCCTGATGGCATTTAAGAAGAAAATGGCAGCGACTATTAATGAGATATACATTAAAAGTGTTTTTGCCGGTAAAACTGCGTTTACGTCAACATATTTCAAACCGACAATTAAGCCATCCTCTTGAAGTGCTAATTCATAACGATCTAGCCAATAAGCAAAAGACTTAACTATAAATAAAAGCCCGAGCAAAATTGAAAATTGAACTTGAGCGCCTTTAGTGGCTCGCTGTCCTATTCCTTGCAGTCTCAATCCCCCATATAAATAGTGAATTGCTGCAGCAGCTAATAATGAAAGAACGATAGAGCTAACAAAAAAGCTTGCAAGCGTTCGATACAACGGAAACTCATAAACAAAAAATCCAATATCGCGATTAAACTGCGGATCAGTTACGCCAAATGGTTGACCACTGAAATATTGCATCCAAGTTTGCCACTGAGCAGAGCCCGAGGCGCCCGAAAGAAAACCTAAAGCCAAAGCTAAGCCGATAAAGACAACTCGACGAATTGGATCTAAATTCTCCCTGTATCTTTGCAGTCCCAATTGATCTGTACTCATAGGTGAAAAAGGTGGGCGCAAACGATAAGCGATTGCAAGATTTATCCAAATGATTAACGCAGTAAAGGCAAAAAAGCCGGCAAACAAACCAATTCTAAAAAGTAAAATTTTTACATAGACGCTATCGGCGTCAACAGATCTGTACCAGAGCCAATCAGTGTAATAACCAACTAACGAAGTCACGCTTACTAATAAAACCGCCAAAATACCTAAGAAGATTGCAGGGCGGCGTTGAGATGAGCGGGGGAAGTTAACTGTAGGTGTGGTCATGGCTTCAACAATACGAAAGGTTTAAGCCTCACGCAAAAAGAGGTCATTTTTTACAAGTATTCAGGCCCGTCAGCGAATTAGTTGTGGCAAAGGTCTCAATTGCGTTAACCGCCTCTTCGACTGTATTAATAGCCACAACCGGCATCTCGCCAAATGAGTCAGTTTCAAAATTATTGCAATTTATCTCAGGGAGCAAAAATAGATCACTGTCGGCCTTCTCGGCAGCCGCGATTTTTTGCAAAATCCCGCCAACTGGCCCAACTTGACCATTTATATTGATCGTCCCAGTTCCAGATATTTTCAAACCGTGCGTAAGTTCTTTTTCAGTTAATTCATCAATAATTCCCAAGGTGAACATCAAGCCGGCGCTCGGGCCACCAACATCTTCGAGTCCAAATTCAATATCAAAAGGCGGCTCAACATTTGGCCCAATAGATACGCCGACCGATGCTGCTCCAGGTTTAACTTGCGATTCTTCGCTAATAATTGATACGTCAAAAATCTCATCAAGCCGCTTTATCGTTAGCACTATCTCTGCACCAGCATTCTCTGCTTGTACGAATTCGACAACTTGCTCGCTAGTTTCTACGGATTTTTGGTTTACGGCGAGCACCAGATCCCCGGGTTCGACTTTTCCATCAGCGGGAGCTCCGACAACCACGCTATCTACTCTCACAACAGTTTCGGTAGGTATTTCTAAATAATTAAGTGCAGCAGCAATTGCGTTAGCCTGCGATGATGAAAACATTCTTCGACTTTCAGCCTTGATTTGTTCACTATCTACAAGATTGGGATATTGCTGACTAGTTGGGATAACGGTTTGAGTTGGGTTGAACCAAGCAGCGACCGCATCAAAAAGAATTAATTGCCCGTAGGGTCCACCTGTTTCTGAAACTGTAGTCATATTCAATTGACCCGAAGTTGGATAAGTGGCAACCCCAGATATTTTTATTAGTTCAGCGCCACGAGCTTCACCGATAGTATTAAAAAGTGGCCCGGGTGAAAGTCTGACAAACGGTACCGGAACCAAGGCGATAAGTGTAAAAGTTGCTAACACTACGACTACTTTTCGAAATTGGCTCAAATTCATTTACTTAAGTTTTGGCCGATCTTGAGTTTTATCAGGCGTCCTAAGTGGAACCTGCCGTTCCATGGCCGCCCTAAATTCATACAAACCTTGCATTCCTTTCTGGGCATCAGCAGGCTTTCGTGGTCTAACAATCCAGACCACATATAAAGTAGCTATTAAGCCCGCAAAAACCGGAATAAGTAGCCAAGCCAAGGTTTGCATAGGTAAAGACTACGACCCCGCGCGGTAATGATTGTTGAAGGTGGTTAGCAATAGATCCGCAAGAGATTGGACGTTTACTAAGCCAGTTGGGTGCAATGATGCAAGCTGGTGCAAACCAAGGCGCCGGTTTTGAAGGTGCTAAACAGATTGCTCGAAACCTAGTAGTTCAAGCGGGAGATGCCAGCGTAAGTGAAAATGAAAAAACTGCAACTAATAAAGCAGTCTCATTAGCTCAAACTTGGCTTGATGCGGTAACCAGTTTTCCAGCGCACACCACCCAAAGTTTTGCTTGGTCGCGCAGTGAATGGATCGAAACCACTATGCCAATCTGGCAACGCTTGGTTGAACCAATCGCTAAGAAAGTTCAAGGAAACTTAGGCACAAATTTAGAAGGATTAGTTCAAGGCGAAGGGCTGCCACCAGAAATGATGGCGATGATCACCCCCATGATGGAAGCATTAAAACCAATGTCGACCGCCATGTTTAATATGCAAGTTGGTAACGGAATTGGCGAATTAGCAAAAGATGTTTTATCTTCAAATGAAATAGGCCTTCCACTAACAAACTTCTTAATTCCAGCACTTTTACCCAGAAACATTAGAGAGTTTGCCCAAGGAATTAATTTAGAAGAATCAGAAGTGCTTCTATTCTTGAGCATTCGAGAGGCTGCCGCCAGTAGATTATTTGCCAACACTGGTTGGCTAGGGCCACGCCTTTTAGGTGCGATTGAAGAATACGCCCAAGGAATTGGCATAAATACTGAAAAAATTAATCAAGCAATGCAAGAAATCGACCCGATGAATCCAGAGAGTTTGCAACAAATTCTGGGGGCTGGTGTTTTTGAAGCGGAACTAACAACGGGTCAAAAAAATGCACTTAATCGAATCGAGTTTCTTTTAGCTCTAATTGAAGGATGGGTTGAGCAAGTAACGCTAACTGCGGCCGAAGGAAAACTCACTAATTTAGTGGCACTAAAAGAAACTATGCGCCGCAGAAGAGCTGCCGGTGGCCCAGCTGAAAAAACTTTTTCTGCGTTGATGGGATTACAATTGCGCCCTAAGTTAAATCGTGAAGCGGCAGACTTTTTTGAAAAATATTCTCAACAAAAATCCAACGAAGAAAGAGATCAACTCTGGTCACACCCTGATCTGCTACCAAGCCCCGAGCAACTAGAAAATGTTGAAGAGTTTATTGCTCAGCAAATGCCACTTGATCTTTCTAAATTAGAAGATCCAGGCAATGACCCTAATTCGTCGAGTGCATCCAAATAGCCTTCCGCCCGCTCTTTTTTCTCAAATAATTTCATAAAGTTATCAAAATCTCTTCCATGATTAGTGCAAATTAAATGAACCAGTTCATGAAGTAAAACATAATCAATTACGTATTCGGGTAAACCTTTAAGGCGGGTTGTTAAATTTATCGTTTGATGCAGTGGATTACAAATCCCCCAGGCACCAGATAATTTTTCGCTCCAATTCACGCTTTTAGGTTGAGCGGCAGAAAATAAATAAGTTGCACTCAAGTACTCGGCGCGTTCCATTAATTCTCTATCTGAATAAAAAGCTCTTGGGTCTATTCGATTTAATCGCTCCTGCAACTCTTCGGCCATTTCTTCAATTTCATAATTTGGCATGCGAAGTGGCGCATAAAGAACTGTGAGGCTACCTTCTCTCACAGCCGCCACCGTTTTCTTGCGGCGCTTGGTGCGGCGCACCTCCATATTTGGTGGCAAATTAATCCTTTTACCCATAAACAAAAGGTTAACTCACACAAGGCGCTTCTTTGGGTTATTACCTGACTTTAAAAAAAGATTTGAATTGCCATTGACCACCTAAAAAACTAGGGTCTAATCTCTAAAGAACAAGGCCACTGAGTTTTGATTTTTGGGGTTTGGGGAAGCTCGAAAAATCGCTCAGTGGCTTTACTCGCAACAACCACATTTTGGGTGAAAGCTGAGCTCTCTTAATTCCATAAAGAAATCCTTTAGATTTATTTCTAGCATCTGATTTCGAAGATCAAATCCACTCTTAGAAATATAGTTATCCAAAATTTGAACAGAAAATCCTGCTGCGAGTTTAAGCAGGTTGGGATTGGTACGTCTTACGGCATGATCAAAACTTAGAGAAATCGCTGGCCATAAGCTATTTAAGTCTTTACGATGAAGAAATAAACAATTAAGACATGAAGTTTCACCGGGTACTACGAGCGGGCCCAGTAAGATTGAATCTCCAACAAAATTAACTGATATATGACCTTGTTGCAAAATCAAGCTAGCAAACCCACTGACAATTGAAAAATCTGCTTTTGAATATCGAGGGTCTGAAGATCTTTTCACTGCACGTTCGAATCCGAAAAGTTTAAAGACTGAAGTAAATGATTCCTGATAATCTAATTCCTCTGAAATTTCCAACTTAAAACTTGAAATAAAATTCTTTCGACTTAGTTCTGGACTTTCCTCGAGCAGAATCTTGTGACTTACCAGATTTGCTACTGCGTTAACCTCAATTTTAGAAAATTTTTTTATACCATTGGCTTCTTGTAATACTGTTCTAGCAAGTGATGAAATACCTTCGACGCGAATCGAGTTTCGAGTATCAATACCAACTTGAATTTGAGTGGGTGTGACCCAAGCTATAGGTATCCCAGGGTTTTTTACCAGTCGCAAACTTCCTGCCTTTTTTGTTTAGTCCATTAAGCAATATTTACCGGCCTTGAGGATATTTTTTCCACAAAAACTCGACTCGCGAGATATCAAATGTCTTGAGATTATGGTTAGGTGAACGAAATTCCTCAGTCAAGTCTCTCGCGAACTACTAAATTGGCCGCACTACCAATGGCGGCTATCGGCCGCGCTGCAATTGGACTTGGCAAACGAATTGGCGGCAAATCCGGCGATTACGTTGCGCAAGAAATGCAAGCGCGCGCTGCTGATCAAATTTTTAGAGTATTAGGTGAATTAAAAGGTGGCGCCATGAAAATGGGCCAAGCCTTGAGCGTATTGGAAGCTGCGCTTCCCGAAGAATACGCTGCACCCTACCGAGAAACCCTAACCAAATTACAAGATTCTGCGCCAGCTATGAGCGCTGAAACCATTCACCAAGTAATCGCAAAAGAGCTTGGCGATGATTGGCGAAAGCGTTTTGTGGAGTTTGATGATGAACCAAAAGCTGCAGCTTCCATTGGTCAAGTTCATAAAGCTATTTGGCGAGATGGCAGAGAAGTCGCGGTAAAAATTCAATACCCGGGTGCTGATACTGCATTGGTAAATGATTTAAACCAGGCAACTGCACTCGCACGAGCTATTGGCGTTTGGATTCCCGGATTAGATGCCAAGCCACTGATTGCTGAAGCGCGCGAACGAGTTGCTGAAGAGTTGGATTATTTACAAGAAGCAGACTTTCAAAAGAAATTTGCTGCGGCTTTTGAAGGTGATGATGAGTTCGTAATCCCCCATGTGGTTTCGGCTTCACCTCACATCATCGTGAGTGAATGGGTTGATGGAACGCCGCTTTCTAAAGTGATTGTCAATGGCACGCAAAAAGAAAGAAACCATGCGGGTTTGCTGTATCAGAGATTTTTATTATCTGGACCACTGCGCGCAGGTTTGATGCACGCCGATCCACACCCTGGCAATTACCGAATCACTCCCGATGGAAGATTATGTGTTTTTGATTTTGGTGCCGTAGCACAACTGCCAGGCGGGTTTCCTAAATCAACTGCAAAATTACTTTCAATTGCTTTTAAAGGCGATGCCGAGAATGTAATTGGTGCTATGCGTGAAGAAGGCTTCTTAAAACCCACAATCAAAGTAAAGGCAGAGGCAATTATGCAGTATTTAGCTCCCTTTACCGAGCCTGCTGCTGAGGCAGAATTTCAATTTTCTAGAGAATGGCTTCAAAGTGTATTTTCAAAGATCAATAATCCAAAAGATCCAAATTTCAATATTGCTTTTAAATTAAATCTTCCACCTTCTTATTTGTTAATCCACAGAGTCTGGATCGGTACGATTGGAGTGCTTTGCCAGCTCAATGCAAAAATTCCTTCGCGAGGAGAACTCCAGAGGTTTATTCCGGAATTAGAACTGGTTTAAGACTGACTCTAATTCTGTTTTATATAAATCCCATTTTGCTTTAGCAAATGAACTTGGCTCAGATTTTTCGTACCAAGCGTCAACTAATGCCATCAGCATGGCATCGGTAAATACTAAAAACTCTGGAAGGTTTTCTCTATTTGCAATCTCGCTTCGCTTAGTAAAAGCAGCCTGATAAAGCTCTGTAGGAGTATCTGCGCTACAACGATTACACCGGCCCAGTGTTATTTCAGTTCCAGTAAATAAACCAGACTTACATTTTTTACATTTGACACTGGCTTTTTTAACCGGAGCCAGGTATTCAGGGGTGTTAATCGCAAAATCAGTTTGATCTGCGATGGCCGTAGATTCGAGATTAAGTAGTTTTAAAAATCGACTTTTCGCCCTCAAGGGGCTGGCTTCATCTTTTGCCTTAGCCCACGAGAGGTGCAAATAGTCTCTGGCTCGAGTAATTGCCACATAAAAGAGTCGCTGCTCTTCTAAGACTTCATCTTCAGTAATTGCTTGCGAGATGGGCAAGATTCCCTCACTTAAACCAATCAAAAAAACATGAGACCATTCCAAACCTTTAGTGGCGTGCATCGTGGCCAGGCTAATTCTGGGCTCGACTCGTTGCTTAAATTCATAACGATCTTCTGCTTGAAGCCAAAATTCAATTGCTTCCGCTTGCAAGGCTTGCTTCAAGATTTCAGCTTGCCAATTAATTCGATAAAGTACTGCGATCTCAGCTGGATTTATCCCGCCAGCTATCAGGTCCCTTATTTTTTTAGCTACAGCTTTTGCCTCTTGCCAATCAGAGTTATACCTCTGTAATAGGACTTCACCCTGACTTTCTTTAGTTACAACCAAGCCTTTAATCGCGGCAGTTGAATTCTTCATTTGTGATAAAACTTTATTCGCGGTATCAACAATTTCTTTGCTTGATCGATAATTTCTGTTCAATTTAAAAACACTAGCGTTAGAAAACTTCTCAGTAAAATGCAATAAATTACCAGGGTTGGCCCCAGCAAATGTGTAAATTGTTTGCGCAGTATCACCTACTACGCAAATTTCTTGACTATTGCCCAGCCATAAATCCAAAAGGTTCTGTTGAAGTGGGTTGACGTCCTGATATTCATCTACTGAAAACCAATTAAAGGTATTTTGTACTCTTTTCGCGATATTTGGATGCTCTTCCATAATCGCAACTAGCAGCAAAAGTGCATCTTCAAAATCTATTTGATTTAATTCATCGTTTTTTTCTAGGTAGGCGCGATAAGCCTCTTGAATACTCCCTTGTGGCAAACTTTCTGGGCCAAGTCTGCTTACTTTGGCTTTTTCAATCTCACTGATGGCGTTTTTTATCTGTTGCGGGTCTTGACTGCCACCAACTTTTTTTAGCGCAGCTTTGACCATTGAGTATTTATCGCTGGTAATTTTTGGTAACTGACCACCCACCACATCTGGCCAAAAAAATTTTAATTGTCTTAAAGCGGCAGAATGAAACGTTCTTACTGCGATATTACGTATTCCTAATTTGGCAAGCCTTAAAGCCATTTCGTCAGCAGCTCTAGTGGTGAAGGTAAGTGCCAAAATATTTTTTGGGTTTACGATTTTCTTATCAACTGCATAAGCAATTCTTCTGGTGAGAACTCGAGTTTTACCTGATCCGGCACCTGCATAAATCGCCACAGCACCACTGGTGGTGGTAACCGCAGCTCGCTGCGCTTCGTCTAGCTGAGATAAAAGATCTTCTTGCATTAATTCCTAAACCACTCTCGGGGAATCTCTTTGCCATACCAGTCAGCAATTAAGCGACTAGCTATTGAAACTCTAGGAGGCAGCTTTAATGACCCATCTTGGCAAGCAATTTCAAATTCATCCCGGGTAAACCATTGCGCCTCTACTATTTCTTCTTCAT
This sequence comes from Candidatus Nanopelagicales bacterium, assembly GCA_038124905.1. GTDB lineage: Bacteria > Actinomycetota > Actinomycetes > S36-B12 > UBA5976 > ATZT02. The sequence goes on from JAYPCW010000009.1 coordinate 20,067, forward strand.
CGACCTTAATCAAATTATTTATTGCCTGAGCTCGATAGCCCAGCATCAAAGAATGCGGAAAGGGCCATGGTTGGCTACCTAAATATTCAATACTTGTTGGGTCAATATCTATTCCCGACTCTTCTTTGATCTCTCGCACTAATGCAGATTCGGCTGACTCGCCTGCCTCAACAAATCCGGCTAACGTGCTCATCCAGCCTGGTTGCCAATCAATTCTTCTAGCCAAAAGAGCTCGGTCTCTTTCGTCGCAGACTAAACAAATTACTGCCGGATCAGTCCTAGGAAACGTTTGATGTTGATTAGGGCAAATCCGCGACCATCCGTTTGTATTCGCGACTGTTTTTTTACCACACTCCGCACAATATTGATATTTGTGATGCCAGGCGCTTAAAGCTGCAGCGGTAGTTGCTATTCCCACCTCAAGATCATCTAAATCTGCACCAATATCTCGTAAATTTTTCCAAGCATTAATCTCTGATAATTCGCTTTCTAAAATTTTTATTGAATATTTTTTACCGCGAAACTCGCCAACAAAAACATCAATACCTTGAGTGGTTTCTAGAGACTGAAAGAATTTTAGGCTTACGCCCTTTTCACTTACTTCAACAGGAAGATTTCCTGACCAAACTGGCAAAGTTAATGAGTCGGTTACTTCAAGACTCATTGCTCGCTCATCATGGGTAATAACATTTCGTGAGAGCGCTAAATCTTGTAGTAATTTTCTTTCTGGCATGGGGCTAAGCCTAGGCGTTAATAAAGAGCTCTTCAATTTCGGCCAAATTAGGTAAATAATCTGGCTCAACTTTCTCTAGCGAGGGCAAGTAGACAAATGCTGCTGAAATGTCAGCTAAATCCGTGGCAAAACGATTAAACCAAGCTAAGCGATAGATAGCGAGTTGAAGTGGATTAGAGTTCTCTTTTTGGCCTGTCTTCCAATCGACTATTAAAATTTTGTTTTCAATTTTAAAAACAGCGTCTACTCGACCTTTGATAAATCGATTCGCAATTTTAATGTCAAAATCCCACTCAACTTCAAGCGGTTTTAGTTGCGCCCAAGATGAGTTCTTAAAATTCTCTTGCATCAGCCTTAACTCAGTCTCGTCAAGTGAATCTTGCGCATCTGCTCCAGGTAGATCGTATGGATCCCACAAGCCAGATTGCTTGTAGAAATTTTCTACCCAAAGATGAAACTGGGTCCCTCTTTTCGTCTGAACAAATGGCTTTGCGGGCATTGGGCGCAAGAGTTCTTTGGCAAATCCCTCCGGATCCTTCATTAAATCAATAGTCTTTGTTACGTTTAAATTTGTCGGCACCTGAACTTTTTTAATCGGGTTGGTATTCGCCTCAATTTCTTTCACTAGATATTCAATAGCGGCGTCCCACCCATTGACCAGTGTTGTTTCTTCCGCAGTTAATTCTGGCTGAGCCGGGCTGGATTGGGCTGCTCGCTCCAAAATTTCTTTTGCTAGCAGCAATTGCTCGCGCTTTTCGTCATTGAAATTTTGCGGCCAAGGATACGAGGCAACACTTTCTAAATTAGGATTCGAATCTTCTGAATCAACTTCTTGCCATTCAACGACTTCTCCCCGGCCGTCATCGACTACCTTTTTTATTTCACTTAAGAATAAGCTTGGGCCCCGCACAGTTTTTTGAGTTGGCCCCCAATTATGTCCTGTAACTATTAGCAGATCTTTAGCTCGTGTGATCGCAACATAAAAGAGACGTCTTTCTTCATTTAAATGACTCTGACTGAGCTCATCTAGATAAGCATCAAAGGTTTTGCTAGTGAAGTTAGAAAGTTGCTGCAAGCTAGCAGCGTCCTGACGGATCCAGTAAGGAAGGAGTTCGGCTTTTTTAATCCAACTATCTGTCTTGGGATCCGGAAAAACTCCTGAAACTATTTGGGGTAAGAACACTATAGGCCATTGCAATCCTTTAGCAGAATGAACCGTAATTAAGGTAACCGAGTCTTTTTCGGGTAATGCTTGGTATTTGATTTCTTCATCTAGATCTTCGCTTACTTGTATCCAATTTAAAAAATTGCTTAAAGAAATATCACTTTCAGCGCTGGCAAATTGATGGGCAATTTTTAAGAATTCTTGAATCGCTCGATTAGCATTGTTACTGGAATCAGCATTATGAATTTGCAATTCGATAAATAAATTCGTCTGCATTAATACTCTATATATAAAATCAATTAAAGGCTCTGATTGAAAGCGCCTTAGCAGATCGAGCTCTTCATTTAATTCCTCAAAAATTTGAATAACGCCTTCGCCATAAGCACCATCGCCTGGGTCTGCTAGAGCGTCACTTAAAATAGCAAGCTCTGCTACATCAAATCCAGAAACTGCGTCAGCCAACAGTTCATCTAAATTTGCGTTGTCATAATCAATCCGCTTTAAATCCAATAAAGTTCTAGCTCGATCAGCCAACAATTTGATATCGCGCAAGGAAACTTCAAATCTAGGGCTAGTAAGAATTCTGATTAAAGAAGGATTATGAGTTGGGTCTTCGATAATTTGTAAATAACTTAGCAATTCTCTTACTTCTGGAGCATTTAAAAGTTCGCGAGAACCCACGTAATTTGCCGGTATTTTGTTTTTTAAGAGCTCGGTATAAATTTCGTCAAGCACTGACGCTTTTCTAGCCAAAATTGCGACATCAGATAAAGATCTAGTTTTACTAATTTGCTTGATCTGCTCAACAATCAGCGCTATCTCATGATGATTTGTCTCACTTAGTGCTATTTCAACTTTTGCCTGGTCTTTGCGATCTGGGTCGGCAATTAAGACTTGCGCTAAGTTCGATTCACTTCGTAGTGGGTCGCTAATTTCATTTGCTACGTCAAGAATATTTTGACCACTTCTATAATTTGCCTTCAAATAATAGAGATCGGCAGGTGAGCCATCTACTTTCTTAAAATGCTCTTGAAATTGTTCGATATTTGAAACCGCTGCTCCTCTCCATCCATAAATGGCCTGGAACTGATCCCCTACTGCCGTCACCGGATGGCCCTTGCCGAAAATTTTCTGCAATAAGATTCGTTGCGTAACAGAAGTATCTTGGTATTCATCAAGCAAAACAGTTTTATAAGTCTCGCGCAACTCTTCGCCAACCGCTTCATGCTCTCTAACAATCTGCAAAGCAAAGCGCAATTGATCAGCAAAATCCAGGGCATTCTCATTTACTTTTGCTTCTCTAAATTCTTTAACAAGCAAAGCAAGATCAAGTCGATAGCGCGCAACTTTGGCCATGCTCATGATCGCTTGCTTTCCACCTTGAGATTCAACTTGTGAAATAAAATTTTCAGATTGTGCTATCAGCATCTCGATTGAAATATCATGCTCGGCTAATTCATTGTCTAATTTAATTATTTTTTTAACTACTGTTGCCAATGAATCTTCGGTATAGGGTAAAGGTAGTTTGGTATTTTTGACTACACGATAAACAAATTGAGCCCGAGAGCTATCGGTCAAAATATTGTTATTAGTATCAAGGCCGATTCTTAATCCATGATTCATCACTAAGTTATGAGAAAAAGAGTGATAAGTTGAAATTTCAATATTGACGTTTTTTAACTTGTCTTGCTTTAGTCTCTTAATAGTTCGTTCTTTAAACTCTCCTGCTGCTTTATTAGTGAAAGTTAATCCCAAAATTTCTTCAGGATTTATTTGATAATTCTTTACTAAATGAACTACTCGCTCGACCATTACCGAAGTTTTTCCGGTTCCGGCACCCGCCACAATTAACCCTGGTGCTAAGGGCGCCTTAATAGCTATTTTTTGCTCTTTTGAAAGTTTCACCTAAATCACCGGACTGCCTTCTGTTTGCGCTGGGCAGATATTTTTGTATTTACAAAACCTGCAAGCGGAACATTTTGTGGCGCTGATATTTTCATCTCTAATCGTTATTAGGGCTCTTTTTAAAACATCTAAAATTCCGTTTTCCTCAACCGGATCTGTTGGCAATACTCGAGCTTCGCCTTTTTTAGTGTCGCGAAGCTCAACTAATTCGGCCCCCTTGCTTACTATTTGCCCATTGAGTTTTTCATCTAAAGCACCAGAGTCGACCGCAAGCCGATATGCGCCTAGCTGCGGATCTTTTGCCACTTCTGGCTGGCTTGGTGACTTCTTACTAGTCTTAAAATCCACTAAATAAACAGCATTTGGATCATCGCGGTCAGCTTCAATTCGATCAATCCGCCCAGATATAGCCACCGAATCGGCTAATTCTGGAAAGGTGTGCACATAATCAATTTTTTGCTCGACCGCTATTGCTTGACGATCTCGATCGGCGGCATGCCAGCGAATCAATGCTTGCAACATATTTTCAGTATTTGACTTTTCTTTGCTAGCGATCCAATCTGCTTCGAATTCTATTTTTGGCCAGATCTTTTCAACATAACTAACCAACGAGTTGAATTCTGGCTGCACTTCATTTTTTACAATGGCATTTGCTAATGCATGCACTACAGAACCGACGCTCATCGAATGGGCCTTGATTAATTTCGCCCCAGCATCATTATCAAAGAACCATTTCAAGGAACAATCTTCTAAAGACTTAATTTGACTAGCAGATAGTTTGACCGGCTTATCTACCTCACGAATTGGTATTTTGCTTACTGCTGGCTTTTTTAAACCCCACCATTTTTCAGGAGCTAAATTTGGTGCTATAGAATTAGCAAAGCCATCTTTTGCACTTAGCAGTTGATTAATTCTTAGCGCCGCGGCCTTTTTTAAATTGGGGCTGCTTGAATCAGATATCAAAACTCTGCGCAATTTAATTATTAAATCATTCAAAGAACTGCTCATTTGGGGAAAAGTCATTATATGGGGTATTTCTGAAGAATCACTTAGTTCATAAAGAAATTGTGATGGTATTGATCTATCTTCATACTCATTATTAATTGCACTGATAAAAAGGTATTCCTCCGCACGGCTTGCTGCTACGTAGAAAAGCTTACGCTCTTCCTCTAATAAATCTTGCCTCGAAAACTTTCGAGAGTAACCCTCATCAGTAATTCTTTCAACTTCTAATAAGTTGTTCCGAATTCGATCAGAGGGCCAAACTCCCTCTTGTAGATCAATTACAAATACCGCTCGCCACTGGCGGGTTTTTGCAGAGTGTGCGGTTAAAAGTTGCACCTGATCACGTTGTGCTTTTTGGGCGATAGTTTCTTGAGCAAATGATTGCATTTTTACTTCTTGTAAGAAACTCTTTAAGTCTCTTGAATTTCCTTTAGTTTCATCTTCACGGCTAGCCATATCAAAGAGAGAAAGGATGGAATCTAAAGCACGATTAGCTACAAAAGCTTCGCTATCACCGCGCAGTGAAGCCTGATACAGCCGATCTCGCCAGCAAGTTTTACCAAATTCCAATTGATATTCAGTTGTTAACTCATCGTTAACAACCTCTGAAAATACCTCCCAAATTATTTGGTAAATAGCCGCACCACTAGCGATAAGTCGATGAACATTGGCCACCAAAGCGCTGAGCTTTCTGATACCCCAAGCAGAGGAATCTAACTCTAAAAGCAAGGCAGGATTTAAAAATGCTTGTTTTAATGCCTGGGCTGAGCTGGGCACTTCTTCGCCACTGACGCGAGTTAGCTCTCGTATTTGCTTTATGGTTTTTCGTAATTCTGATTTTGAATATTCAATCAAGGGCCCATGCAATACCCGAGACAAAATTTGCTCATCAATCTCAAAGGTTTTCTCGCTGGCAAAAATCGCTAATTCGAGTAATTCGAAAATATTCTTTACTGCAGCATCTTGATAAATTGGATTCTCAATCTCATCCAAAGCAGCCGGAATTTGAGCTCTAATTAAGTCGCGATGCAAACCTGTAAGTGAAGTTAGGTTTCTTCCTATGATTGCGATTTCTGACCACTGATAATTCTCAGTTCTTAGGGATCTAATCTCTGAAATTAAATGAGTATTTTTATGGGCTGCTGTCTCGAAAGTCTTAATCTGATGACTAAATAATTTATTCTTACGGTAATTAGTTTCTAGGTCTTTAACTTTGGCATTAAAAAAGTCTTTTTTAAACCGCTCAATTGCTTTTGAATCAGTCCCTCTAAATTGAAAAATACTGGCATTTTTGTCACCGGCTGCGATAACTCTTGTGCCCAAATGCTGTAGCGCGCGCAAAATTCTAACTTGGGAGTAGTCGATATCTTGATATTCATCTACCAAAATCAAATTTGGCTTTGGCTCAATTAAATGGCGAGTCGCTTCTTGCGCTAGATACAAACCTGCACGGTGCTGCACTTCTGCATAGTCAATAACATTTTGCGCATCCAGTACATCGAGGTAAATTTCGGCAAATTTACCCAACTCTACCCAAAAAGGATTCTCATGCAAGATTCCTAAGTTGGTAAGATCTTCAGGATCCATACCTAAAGATCTAACCCTGGCAAAGAGATTTCTAACCTGTTGTGTTAAACCATAGGTTCCAACAGCTGCTTTAAACTCCTCGGGCCAATTTATTGATTTATCTTTTATTGAATTAATCAATAATTCATGTAATCGAACTTCTTGCTCTGGCCCTGAAAGTAATTTTAAGTTTTCAAATATTTCAAGTTCCGGATTTTGATTTACTACCTGCTGCACGACACCATAAGCAAAACTATGAAAAGTTGTAATTCTCATCAATGCTGGAGAATCTGAATATGATGTGAGGTGCTTTCTTACGGACCTGGCTTGGTGGCGCGAAAATGCGATAAAGATAATTTTTTCTGGTGCTATTTTTTCTTCTTGAATTGCCTTAAGTGCTAATTGCTCAAGTAAAAATGTTTTACCACTGCCAGCGCTGCCAGTAATCAATAATGCGGAGGATTTCTCATCAAGAATCTCAAGTGCGGTGGGATCAAAACTTGGAGTAGGCGGCGCCTGAAGAGAAAAATCCAGCTCTACCTTGACCTCTCGCATGCCCTCTACTTAATCACGGATCTCTGACAGATCAATTGGCTTAGGTAAATACAGTCATGGGACTATTGGCTTATGCCAAATGCCTTAAGCGAAAGGGTCAGGCGTCCTACTGACTTGATTCGCCTCGCTATCTCTTCCAATGCAATTTGGATATTGGTGCTGGTGGGCGTCTTGGCGGTGCGTACCTCAGTTGGGCTAGAAGCTGACTTAACCACGGCTACTCGTCAGCTGCCTGGCCTGGTGATCTTTTTACTAAACCTAATTGGGGCAAGCGCAATTTTAATTCTGCCTCTAGTGGCAGGAACTCGTCTTTTAATTACTGGGCAAAGTCGACTATTTTTAGAAAGCTTATTAGCTGCTGGTCTAGCAGTTTTAGCAGCTGTTGCCGGGGCCAGAATATTAAATGAATTTGAAAGCTCTCGAGTAATCGTTACCTTTACCGGTTCTCTAATTTTAAATCAAGGAATTTTTCTAAACGCACTGCTTGCTAGTTTGGTTGCTTTTATAACAGTAAGCAGAATCATCGAACGACCTTACTTTGGAAACTTTGCAATTTTTTCAGTAATTGCGCTTATCACCACTGAATTAATTGCCGGTGGAACAACCATCACCGCCCAAGCAACGGCTCTTTTAATCGGTTGGACTGTTGGATTATTAATCCGCTACGCACTTGGTACACCCACTATTAGACCTTCACTTGAGCAGATTAAAGCCGCGTTAAAAGAGGGGAAACTTGAAGTTACTAAAATTGCCCAAATTTCGGAGGGGCTAGAAGGAAGAAAATTTGCCGCCTACACCAAAGATGGTAAAGATTTAAATATTTTGGTTCGTGATAGAGACCGTGATGGCGCGGGTGTAATTTTCTCTTGGGCGAGATCACTATTTATTAATTCTGGAAAAGAATTTAATGGTTTTGGAATCAGAAGAAGAGTTGAACAAGCTTCTTTAATGTCTTTTGCTTTTGAAAGTGCAAAAATCGACACTCCTAAATTATTATTGGTTAGAGAAATTGAATTTAACTCAATACTTTCTGCCTATGAGCGGATTTCGGGAATCGATCTAGCTCAATTCATTAGTACCTATGGTGAGGTTAAAGATTCGACTTTAGAAAATATTTTAAAAACCGTTAATTTGATGCACAAAAATGATATTGTTCATAGAAATTTAACTGCCAGCAATATTTTATTGGCAGATTCAGGTCAAATATATTTACTAAACCCATATCGGGGCAACATAGCCGCAAATCAACTAGAAAAACGAATCGATTTAGCTGAAATCCTAATCACCTTAACCATTTTAACTTCACCAAAAAGAATTATCGCTCTTGCTAAAAAGGTATTCGGTGCAGAGAAGATAGCAAGTAGTCTGCCAGCCTTACAAACGGTAGCTATGAGCGCAAAAACACGCAAAGCGCTTCGCACCCATAAAAATACTTTGACTAATCTGCGCAAAGAACTTGGCTTAGTTGAGCCAAATATGAAATATGAAGATATTCAATTCGGCAGAATTAATTATCGAAATATCATTTTGGCAGCCATAAGTATTGTGGCACTGTACGTATTAATTCCACAGTTTGGCCAAATCGACTTCTTGAGCATAATCTCTCAAGCAAGCTGGACTTGGATGCTGATCGCCGTTTTAGCAAAAATACTTAGCTATCTAATTGCTGCAGGAAATCTCTTAGTGTTTGTCAAGCAAAAAATTTCGATTGTTCGAACAACCATCGCGCAAGTTTCGGCTTCATTCGCCACCTTGGTTACTCCCCCAACCTTAGGAACGGTTGCGATCAACGTCAGATTTTTACAAAAATCAGGGGTAAAAGCTGGACAAGCGGGTGCTACTGTCGGAATTGTTCAAGTAGTAACTTTTTTAGTTCACATTGCTCTACTTTTCGTGATGGCAGTGATTGCTGGATCACAATCTGATCTCTCGTTTAGACCTAATGAAACTTTATTAGTTTTCTTAGTTCTATTTATTTTATTTCTAGTTATCTTGCTTTCTCTCAGCAAAGTTCGAAATTGGTTGTTGGCCAAATTAAAACCATTTCTAGAACAAATTACTCCCACTTTTAATGTACTAATTCAAGAGCCAATTCGGTTAATGCTTGGAGCAATCAGCGCATTACTGATGAATTTGATTTATATAGTTGCGTTCTATGGATCAATCAAAGCTTTTGGTGGTGAAATTTCATTTGCGACTGCCGCTTTTGTTTACTTAGCGGGCGCCACGATCGGTCAATTGGCACCAGTCCCAGGTGGAATTGGTGCGGTGGAAGCTACCTTGATCGCCGCGCTAACTGCGACGGGATTGCCTTCGGGTATTGCTTTATCGGGAGTGTTACTTTATCGAATTATCACTTTTTGGCTTCCAGTTCTGCCTGGTTGGTTTGCCTTTGCCTATTTGCAAAAACAAAAAGCAATTTAAAACTCGCTAAGCGCCTTTAGCTTTCTTTGTCGATTTGCCAAAAACAAGGGAAAGGTAAAGGCGATTGCTGTAATAAAAGAGCCCAAAATATACAGCCACCAATACTTCATATTTAGCCTTCTGCCTTCAAGAAAGATGAAGACACTGGCCACGGTAGCAACTATTAATAAATCGGTGGTGGCTGAAGAAACTGCAGGAGTGCTAGACCAATCCGAAAAAAAGTCACTTCCAGCCAAAACAGCTTGGACATTGAAATACCAAGTGCCTACCAAGCCGACGATTGCAAGTAGTAGATAAGCAACTGAAATCAAATCCCAATGGCGCCTCATAAATACAGGCTATCGCAATTGTTGGTAAATTAGGGTGACGATGTTTAGACGCCCAAAAATTGAAAT
>JAYPCW010000010.1:0-29672 GCA_038124905.1 Candidatus Nanopelagicales bacterium
CCCAAAATCCTTTTAGGCCTTTCCATTCACCCATCAAAGGATACCGTCAACGGTAAATGAAAACAAACCATTCATCCCAGAAGAAATTTTTGTGTTTTTCAATTCGGGCAAAATTTCAGAACTATGCTCCATAGCGCCAACCCATTCTGGGGCAGTGAATTCAAGCATTGAGGGCATGGTGGCAGCTTTATCAAATGGAACAATGTCTTTAGCTTTAACTGGCAATGGTCTGTGGCCGTACCAACCAACGCCCAAACCTTTACCGCGTTGGCGGTAATACAAATCATGATCTTGGTTTCTCAAAAGTGGAATAGTGCATTCTTCTTCTTGGTCATCTAAGGAATCAATATCTTCAGTCCAAGCGAGCTGGTGTGCTAACGGTTGTAAAGCAGTTGGCATCCCAATCATGTCGCCAACTTTTGGCCCCCAGATACCAGCACAAGCAATTACTACATCTGCTGCAAAATCACCCTGATTAGTTACCACGCCGGTGACTTTCCCATTTTCTTTTTTGATATCTAAAACTTCATGACGTTCTAAAAATTTTGCACCGCGAGATATTGCTCGTTTGCCCATCGCTTCATCAGCACGAAGCGCTTTTGCTAAACCATCAGTTGGAACATGCAAGGCACCTAAAATTGAAGTTGGATCTAAAACCGGGTGAAGTTTGGCTGCTGCTTCTGGGGTGATTACTTCAGCTGGAATTCCCCAAGCGGTAGCTAAACCAGCGCGACGATGTAGTTCAGCAAGCCTTTGTGGAGTTGTTGCAACTTCAATACTTCCGACTTGAAGAAAGCAAGGTTCGCCGTTTAAATCTAGAGACATCAATTTTTCTACAGTGTAAGTTGCAAAGTTCGCTAAAGTTTTTGATCCGTTAGTTTGAAAAACTAATCCAGGTGCATGCGAAGTAGAACCACCTGGTGCCCACAATGGTCCTTGTTCTAAAACAGTTACATCTGTCCAACCACGTTCAGTAAGTTCATCTGCTAACGCACATCCAACAATTCCTGCGCCAATAATTACAACTTTGGACACAAACACCCACTTTCATGCAGTTGCGTAGTTTGCAACTTTAACCTAATGATGCAACACCTTATCGTTACAAAAAAGCGGTGGACTCGTCAAGAGCCCACCGCTTTTTTATTTTTAACTTTTAGCTAATCCAGCCATCAACAGTGGCGCGATTTGCATCGATCCACTTTTGAGCTGCATCTGCTGGGTCCATGCCGCCTTCAATATCTGCTGCGACTTGGTTTTGATCTGCATTGGTCCAGGCCCAGTTTTGAACTAAGTTCGCAAATGGATCTCCAGAATCAATCAAATTCTTGCTCGCAAGTTTGATTAGTGGTGTTTCTGGGTAGTCAGTGGTGCCATCGGCTTCTTCAGTCGAGGCCCAATCACTAGCTGGCCAGTTCACACGAACTAGATCAAGTGTTGCGAATAATGGATGTGGCTCCCACCAGTATCCAAGGGCAGCTTCTTTGTTATTGACTGCATTGGTAAACAATTCAATCAATGCTGCTTCAGATCCAGTTGAGATAACTTGGAAGTTTAGGTCTCCCGCGGCGATCATTTTCTCGCCAACAGTGGTGTAGCCCGGAGGGCCTTCGTACCAGGCACCCTTGCCACCTGATTCAGAATTTGCAAACAGTTCTGCGTAGTTATTTAGGTTCGCAGCATCTGTAATGTCTGGATACTCTTCAGCCATCCAAGCTGGAACGAACATGCCGATCTTGCCAACATTTCCGTTTGGTCCGACCTCAATAACCTGGCCGCGGTCTACCCATTCTTGCCAGCGTCCGCCGCCCCAGTCTTCAACGATTACGTCAGCTGAACCAGCTTCCATAGCGTCATAGGTAACGCCAGCTTCATCGAGCTTGACTTGATTAATTGTGCAACCAAGTTCTTCACCAATGTTTGTTAATACCTGTGCAGATGCCGTATAGCCAACCCAGGCGTGCATTGCAATAGTCCACTCGCCGCAATCTGCTGCTGCTACCTCAGTAGTTTCCTCAGTTGTAGTTGTGTCAGAGGTCTCTTCAGCTGCTTGCTGATCAACACCTGCTCCACTACACGCTGAGAGCAAAAGACCTAGAGCGATTAAGAGAGAAACAAACGCATTGCGTGTGTTCATTCTTAACTTCATTCACCCTCCTTTAAAGATGATTACCGATATGGTAACCAATCAAAAACTCATCATGTGATGAATTTTTGAAACCTTGTCCAAATCGTTACCTAAAAAAATCATTTGTTTTTTGCACCTGCTTGGGCTATACGATCAACCATAACTCCCAGAAGCAAGATTGCGATGCCAGAAGCGAGCCCTTTTCCTTGTAATTCTGGCTTTGATGCACCTAAAAGAATCAAATATCCTAAACCACCAGCGCCCACAAACGCACCAATAATTACTACGGCTAATACATAAATTAATCCTTGGTTGATCGCCAAGAGCAAAAATCGTTTAGCTGCCGGTAGTTGCACCTTGGTAATAACTTGCCACGATGTGGAACCATTTGAGATGGCAGCTTCAATCATTGACTTTGGAACATTTTTAATTCCGTCGGCAACAATTTTTGTCACAACCGGAATTGAATAAACAATTCCGGTAGCAATTGCGGTAAATCTACTCGGGCCAAATAGTCCCAACATAGGAATCAAATAAACGAAAGCTGGCAGAGTTTGGCCAGCATCCAATATTGGCCGAATTGCCGCATCGGCCTTCTCACTACGCCCAATCCAAACCCCAACTGTTACGCCTAAAATCATGGTGAGCAAAGTAGCAACTAGTACCTGTGTCAAGGTGATCATCGTGTCATTCCATAAACCGGTATAAACAATTCCCAACATCAAGCCCAGTGAAAGGAGCGATACTTTCCAGCCCCCAATTATGGAAGCAAAAAGCATTATTGCCCCTACTGTCAAAAACCAGGGTGCGTTCGAGAGCAAATTCTGAAGTGGATTTAAAAGACCGATTGTAATAAAGTCTCTAAATCCAATAGTTAAGTAATAAAGTTGAGTAGTCGCGAATTCAACTACTAAATTAGTAGCGTTAGCTATTTGGTTATAGACATTTAAATTCTCAGGCCAGATAGCCGCCCAAAGGTAAGTTCTAGATAAATAAACAGAGACGATTGCCACAATACCCATTAGTAAAACTTTTATTCGACGAGCATTTATTTCATTTTGAGTTGGCGGCACAAAAGATTTTGAACTTTTTACTGCTGCGCTGGTAGAACGATCAAGCATGATGGCCAAAAAAACTACGGCAAGTCCAGCAACAAAGCCTTCGCCAACATTTCTAATAGTGAGTGCATCAATTACTGGTTCACCCAAACCGGGAGCACCAATTAACGCGGCAATGACGACGAAAGATAACGCTGCCATTACTGTTTGATTTACTCCTAAGATAATTGTTTGTTTAGCAATCGGCAATTGAACTTTTTTTAAAGACTGCATTTTTGTTGAACCCATTGATACTGCTGCTTCAACCGGTGCTTTATTAATACCGCGAATTGCTGTAGAGGTATACCTAACAGCGATAGGGATTGAGTAGATCATGGTGGCAATAGTTGCTGAAGCTGCACCAATTAAAAAGAACAAAGCTAAAGGAGCTAAGTAAACCAAAGTTGGAACTATTTGCGCTAAATCTAAAAACGGTCGCATAACAGCAAGAGCCCGATCTGAAAGCCCTGCCCAAATTCCAAGTGGAATACCAATTGCCAAAGATAAAAGCACTGCTGCCAATGTCATCGCAAGAGTATCCATGGTGAAATTCCACATGTCTAAAAATCCAGTTGCCAACAGTAAGACGACGGCTAACGTTGCAATTCTTGTGTTGCTTGATGCGTAAACGATGAAAGCGACGATTCCAATAACTCCCAGCCAACCAATTAACGGAATTATTGAGCCCGAGACCGGAATGGCAAAGATTCCTCTTATTAATTGAACAAACCCGTCGATAATTTCACGCAGTGGGTTGAAAAAATAAATAAATGCAGGGTTTTCAAATCTTCCTGCCCGAATTGATCCAGCTATTGCTTCGAGCCTCGCTGTGAAACTTGAATTTTCTGCTGTGGGTAGTTCTAAAGTTGAACGACCACGAAAAATTGTTGCTAATAGAGTCCAGCCAACAAAAACTATTAAAAATAAATAAAGCCTCCGAATTTTCAATAAGCTTTTTGTCGACGCTTGATTAACCAGAGTGGTCACCGAGCTTCTCCTGAGATTAATCTGAGAACATCATCACTGGTGACAACTCCTAAAGGTTTGTTATTTAGAGAAACTCGAATGGGTTTCGGTGAGCCTACAATTATGGGAGACGCTTCTTTAATAATGGTGTCACCATCAAGTTCTGGGCCGTCGGTTGCTTCACCCGGCTTTGCCGGTCGAGCGATAGTTTTTAAACAGAGCACATGAGATTTTGGAATATCCTTCATAAAGTTTGCTACATAATCATCAGCAGGATTTGCCACTAAATTTTCTGGTGTATCCATTTGCACAACGGCGCCATCTCTCATAATTGCGATGCGATCTCCAAGTTTCATAGCCTCTGAAAGATCGTGCGTAATGAACACCATTGTTTTGCCAACTTCTTTGTGAAGGCGAATGATTTCTGCCTGCATATCTCGCCTAATCAACGGGTCAAGTGCAGAAAATGGTTCATCCAAAAACAAAACTGCTGGATCTACAGCTAGGGCTCTCGCAAGACCAACTCGCTGTTGCATACCTCCAGAAAGTTGCTCAGGGTATGAATTGCCATAACCAGCTAATCCAACTAATTCGATAACTTCTTGTGCCCTTTTATGCCTGGTCTCTTTTTTTACCCCATTAACTTCTAGAGCATAAGCAATATTATCGATTACTTTTCTGTGTGGTAATAATCCAAAATGTTGAAAGACCATAGAGAATTTAGTTCTGCGCAATTCACGAAGTCTTGAAGTATTTACCTTCAAAATATCTTCACCTAATATGTTTACACTTCCAGAAGTGGGTTCAATTAAGCGAGTAAGGCAGCGAACTAAAGTTGATTTGCCAGAGCCAGAAAGCCCCATAACCACGAAAACTTCATTTGGTGCAACATCAAATGAGACATCAACCACTGCCGCGGTATTACCAGTTTTTTTCATCAACTCAGCACGAGGGAGTTTGGCATCTTCACTATCGATAATTGCCTCTGGCTTTGGGCCAAATACCTTCCATAAATTTCTAACCGAGATTGCAGCTTCACTATTTATTTCAGTCATGAAAGATCTCCTTCACTAAACCATCCACTCGGTGCAGGTTTGAGGTTCTGCCAAATATGTTTTGGTTCAAGATATTCTGCTAACCCACTTGGCCCTAACTCGCGACCAACTCCTGATTGCTTAAAACCACCCCATTCAGCTTGAGGAACATATGGGTGATAATCATTAATCCAGATAGTCCCGTGGCGTAAAGCCTTAGCCACACGATTTGATTTTTCAGAATCTTGACTCCACACCGCACCAGCTAAGCCGTAAATAGTGTCATTGGCGATTGAGATTGCTTGAACTTCAGTCTCAAAAGTTTCTACAGTAAGTATCGGCCCAAATGATTCGTCTTGTACACATTGCATTTTGCTATTGCAATCATCAAGAACTGTCGGACGATAAAAGTAACCATCTTGTAAGTGTGATTCAGAAGGGCGTCTGCCACCGGCAACTAACTTTGCTCCTTCTTTAATGGCATTTTCTACATATTTTTCTATTTTTTCTAAATGACCCTTACTAATTAACGAACCCGTTTCCGCATTAGCTTCGAAAGGTCCGCCTAGAACTATCTTTTCTGCTCGATTAGCTATTTCATTTACAACTTTGTCGTGAATTGATTTTTCAACGATTAAGCGAGCGCCTGCCGAGCAAACCTGCCCCGAATGTAAAAACACCGCAGTAAGTGCATTGTCAATCGCGGCCGGAAGATCGGCATCAGCAAAAATAATATTTGGGTTTTTACCACCTAGTTCCAGGGCGACTTTCTTTACCGTTTGGCTCGCGGTTTTCATAATGTGCTTTCCGGTTGCAACTCCGCCGGTAAATGAAACAAAATCAACATCTGGGTGTTCGCTTAGCAAAGATCCCGCAGCTGCGCCTGCGCCAAGAATTAGATTTCCAACTCCAGCAGGTAAACCAGCCTCAGCCAAAGCATCCATCAACATAGAAGTGGTGGTGGGAGTTAATTCGCTGGGCTTAAGTACAAAAGTACATCCGGCAGCAATTGCTGGTGCAACCTTCCAGCTAGCTTGCAAGAGTGGGTAATTCCAAGGAGTTATCAACCCGCAAACACCAACCGGTTCAAATTCAATTCGACTTTCAATGTTATCTCGGTTGACTTTGTTGATTCTGTTAGTTAGATTTTCAGCTAAATCGGCGTAGTATTCAAAAACGTTTACTACATCATCAATGTCATATTCGCTTTCAACAAATCTTTTGCCGGTATCTAAGGATTCAGCCTTAGCAATTTGTGACTTATCTCTTCTTAAAATTTCAGCAGTTTTTCGTAAAATTTGGGCGCGGTCTTTGCTAGAACTACTTTTCCATTCAGAATTTTCGAATGCACGTTTTGCTGAATCAATGGCAAGCAAGGTATCGGCTTGGTCTGCTTCAGCAGCTTCAACAACAAATTCTCCAGTTGCGGGATTAAATATTTTTCGAGTTTGACCAGATTTGGCAGTAACTCGGTTCCCGTCAATCAAAAGTGACAGCAACTGCATCCTCCCTTTGTTGAGAATTGCGCAACTTGTTGTTTCTTTAGGTCACAAGCATGGTCAATCAAAGCGGTGAGGTCAAGGCTTTGGGGAAATTTTTTAAAGATTTAGGTGAATTTTTTGTGCAGCTTCGATTAAAGCTTTTGAAATATTAGGGAATTCCTTCTTATGCATTCGAAAGGCTGGCCCAGAAATCGCGATTGCCGCCACTACCTCTTTATGGCTATTTTTGATGGGAGCCGCTATCGCTACTAATTCTTCTTCAAGTTCATCGACTGCAACGGCAAATCCATTTTTTCGAACTTCAGCAAGTTCTACCTCTAACCTCTTGGGATCAGTTATGGTGTTTTTTGCAAGCTTTACCCATTTTCTTGGAATTAACTCAATACGATTTTTTTCTGGCAACCAAGCAGTTAAAACTTTACCTGTCGCTGTGGCATGAGCTGGCACACGTTTACCAACCCAAGTTCGCATGCTGATTGTATTTGGGCTAACAACTTGATCTAGATACAAAACTTCTTTTCCATCTAAAGTTGCAATATTTACTGTTTCACCAAATTTTTCTGCTAATGCTTTCGCTAAAGGTCGTGCTTGCATCACCGAATCTAACTGGGCACTGGCAGAGCCAGCAAGTTTGATTAACCCAATCCCTAATTTGAATTTTCCGCGATCTGAAATTTGCTCAACTAATCCTCTGCGGACTAATGCATCAATCAATCTAGAAACCGTTGATTTATGCACGCCAATAATTTGAGCGATTTCAGTTACGCCAGCTTCGGATTTTTCAGAGAGAATTTCAAGAATTTCTAAAGCACGATCAACAGATTGAACGGGGGAGGTGCTGTTTGAAATTTTGTTTCCCATGCCCTACACGGTAGATGTAGGGCCTAGAAAAAATCAATACCTAAAAAAGACCTTGAATTTGACCTTTATTATCTAAATGAATCGAATCTGCAGCAGGAACTCTTGGCAGTCCTGGCATTGTCATGATTTCGCCCGTGACCACCACAATAAATTCTGCACCCGCCGAGAGCCTTAATTCGCGAATCTGAACCGTGTGACCGGAAGGCGCGCCTTTAAGGTTTGGGTCTGTAGAGAAACTGTATTGAGTTTTAGCCATGCAGATTGGGAATTTTCCGTAGCCAGCAGTCTCAAAAGATTTGAATTGTTCAACAATCGCTTTGTCAGCGGAAATGTCTGCTGCGCCATAAATTTCAGTGGCGATTGTCTTTACTTTGTCCCACAAAGGAAGGTCATCTGAATACAAAGGTTTGAAGTTAGCTTGATTGGATTCAGCGATTTCTACAACCTTGTGTGCTAATTCCTCAGTTCCAGCCCCGCCATCAGACCAGTGCGTGCACTTGATTGCAGACACTGACAAATTTTCACAATAACTTTTTACTGCTTCAAATTCATCTTGAGTATCAGAAATAAAGGTGTTTACCGCAACAACGGCTGGAACGCCAAATTTTTGAACATTCTCAATATGGCGGCCAAGATTTTCTAATCCAGCCTTTACTGCTGCCACATTTTCTTTACCTAAATCTTCTTTTGCAACCCCTCCATGCATTTTCAGCGCTCTGATTGTTGCCACAATTACTACAGCTTCTGGTTTTAAATCTGCTTTACGGCATTTAATATCAAAAAACTTTTCTGCACCTAAATCTGCACCGAATCCGGCTTCTGTAACAACGTAGTCACCAAGTTTTAGCGCAGTATCGGTAGCTAGAACTGTGTTACATCCATGAGCAATGTTGGCAAATGGTCCACCATGAACAAAAGCAGGATTGTTTTCTAGAGTTTGAACCAAGTTTGGCATCATTGCATCTTTTAATAAAACCGTCATAGCACCGGCAGCATTTAATTGCTTAGCGGTAATTGCCTGCTTATCTCTGGTATAACCCACCACAATGTTTCCTAGGCGACGTTCTAAATCTTCAAGATCCATTGCTAAACACAAAATCGCCATGACTTCGCTTGCTACGGTGATATCGAAACCAGCCTCGCGCGGGTATCCATTACCTGGGCCACCTAAAGAAGAAACTATTTCACGAAGTGCCCGATCATTCATATCTATTACTCTTTTAAAAGTAATTCGTCTTACATCAATACCAAGTTCGTTACCCCAATAGATATGGTTATCTAACATGGCAGCCAATAAGTTATGCGCTGCACCTATTGCGTGAAAGTCACCTGTGAAATGTAAGTTGATGTCTTCCATTGGAACTACTTGGGCGTAACCGCCACCAGCTGCTCCACCTTTCATTCCAAAGCATGGCCCGAGCGAAGGTTCGCGTAAACAAATAACTGCTTTTTTGCCGATGCGATTTAGGCCATCACCCAAGCCGACAGTTGTAGTGGTTTTACCTTCACCAGCTGGCGTAGGAGTCATGGCGGTTACGAGAATTAACCTGCCTTTTTTATTGTTTTTAATTTTATTGATGTAATCAAGGCTAATTTTTGCCTTATGTGGGCCATAGGCAAAAACTGAATCTGAATCAATAGCTAATTTTTCAGCAATTTCACTTATCGGTTTAAGTTTCGCACTTCTGGCAATTTCTATATCTGAACTCACGCTTCTAACTCCTGCTTTCTTTTTTGAACAAACTCGTCCAATTCTGCTTTAATGGCATCATCCATTGGGGGCATTTCATACTCTTCTATTTTCTTGTGAGCAATTTCATTAGCCCTAACAGCAGTATTTTTAGCGCCATTTCTTGTCCAACGCTCAAAGTTCTCGCTTGAAGAGAGAAGCGGACGATAGAAGCAATCGCGAAAACGCTCCATGGTGTGAGCTGCACCCAGGAAGTGGCCACCATGACCTACCTCCAAGTGAGCATCGAAGGCAAGTGAGGCATCATCAATTTCAAGTGGAGTAAATTGGGCCTGCAGCATTCTTATTAATTCCACATCCATTACAAATTTTTCATAGCTAGCAACTAGACCACCTTCCAGCCATCCAGCAGAATGCATAATCCAGTTGGTGCCTGATAAAAATGCTGGCATCAAAGTCATCAATGCTTCATATCCAGCTTGCGCATCAGTTGTTTGAGAAGAGTTCAAGCCTCCTCCAGACCTCCAAGGCAAATTAAAGTGTCGGGCAATTTGTCCAGTAGCTAATAAACCGATGGCCGATTCTGGAGTTCCGAATTGTGGTGAGCCCGATTGCATATCGATATTTGATAAAAATGAACCAAAAATAACTGGGCTTCCTGGCCTAATTAATTGAGACAAAGCAATTCCAGTTAAGGCTTCTGCCATTTGCTGCGCCAAAGTCGCTGGAATAGTAACTGGGCTCATTGCACCCATTAACAAGAACGGTGTTAGCACTACCGCTTGGTTTGCTGCTGAATATTCAAATTGCGAATCAAGCATGCGGTCATCCCACCGTAAAGGTGAATTGCAATTAATAAGAGAAATAGTCGCTGGAGTTTTTTCGATATTTTCTCGACCGCCAAAAATAATTTCTGTCATTTTTAAAACATCTTGTGCTCTAGGGCCTGAAACAACGTTACCCATATAAATTTTGTCAGTTAAAGTTTGCAGTGCATAAGCCATATCTATATGACGGGTATCTAAAGAAGCATCATTTGGTTCACAAATAACACCACCGGCAGAATCTAATTCTGGAAAACTTTGTGCAAGTTTTGTGAAATTTACATAATCATTCATAGTTGCATCTCTGCGAACTTCACCATCGCGAACAAATGGAGGGCCGTAAACCCCACTAAACACCATGTAGTCGCCACCGATATGTACAGAATTTTTTGGATTTCTTGCTTGAACATCAAATTCACTTGGTGCTTTTTTAACCTGCTCCATAACAAAGTCTGGATCAAACTTGACGTTGTTGCCCTCTACGGTTTGGCCAGCTTTTTTGAAAAGATCGAGTGCACGGTCAGACATGAATTCCACCCCAATTTCAGAGACCAGTCGCCTCCAGCCCTGATCCAACTTATGAAGCGCTTCTTGGGAGAGAATCTCGTATTTAGGCATTTTGTTGTGGAACATATTCAGGCCTCTCTAAAAAATATCGTCTAAGGACTTGACGACTATAGGGGAATATACACTACAGTGTGGAACAATAGTTTCATATTATGAAGATTTTTTGGAGGAGCGGGTGATCGAAAAGCGGCCCACCGGCACGCAAGCTATTGATCGTGCTGCTGACTTATTGGTGAAAATCCTAGATTCCCCACGTCCGCTTACCTTTACAAATTTGATGCAACAAACTGGATTAGCAAAAGGAACCACCAGTCGTATTTTGGGTGCATTAGAAAGAAATGAATTGATTCAGCGAACTCCAGACGGAGCGTTTGAAGCAGGCGCAGTAGTAAATCGCTTTGCGCTTAAAGGTGGCGGCAACATTGCAATCTCAACAGCCCTGCAACCTGCAATGGACATAATTAGTGAAAAAACTGGTGAAGCGATCAGCTTGGCGGTTGCTGGGTTTGATGCGGTAGAAAATATTGCGCAAGTTCAATCAACTTTTCTTTTAGGAAGTCGCGACTGGGTTGGCGAGAATGTTCCATATCATTGTTCAGCTAGTGGAAAAATATTTTTAGCATATGGTGTTCAAGAAATGCCGGAGAAAAAATTAGAAAAAATAGCTGTAAAAACGATTACCAGCAAATCAGACTTAGCGCGTGAATTAGAAACAGTGCGCGCTCGCGGCTATGCAGTTATTAATGGCGAACTCGAAGAAGGCCTAGTTGCTGTATCAGTACCTGTATTTGACTCACAGAGAAATGTAATTGCCGCACTTAGTGTTTCTGGTCCAGATAGTCGAATTACACCAGAAAGAGTAAAGCTTTTTGCCAATTTATTAAAACAAGAAGTTGGCAAAATTAAAGTAAATCTTGGCGCTAGGAACAAAAAGGAAGGTGCCGCATGAGCAAGGAAGATATCCTTAAATCGCTCTACGACGAAACAATGGTGGGAAACGGCCCACGTGTTATCGAGTTAACTAATCAAGGCTTAGCAGAGGGCATGTCGCCAGACGAAATACTCTTTGAAGCATTGATTCCTTCTCTAGAAGAAGTTGGCGCACGCTTTGAGCGTGGTGATTATTTTGTTCCTGAAATGCTAATTGCGGGTCGTGCCATGAGCGGTGCCCTAGATATTTTGCGGCCGTTGCTCGCAGATACAGGCGCTGAAACCGTAGGTACTTTTCTAATGGGAACGGTTAAAGGCGACGTGCACGATATCGGAAAAAACCTGGTAAACATCATGCTAGAGGGCGCTGGTTTTCAAGTAATAGATATTGGAGTACAGGTTCCTCCGGAGAAATTCGTTGATGCAGTTAAGGAACACAAGCCCGATATTGTGGGAATGAGTGCATTTTTAACTACCACTATGCCGATGTTCAAAGTAAATATTCACGAATTGACCAAAGCTGGATTGCGTGAAGAAGTAATCGTTATGGTGGGAGGCGCTCCGGTAACCCAGGAATACGCCGATGCTGTTGGCGCCGATGGATATGCCGCGGATGCTTCAACTGCGGTTCGCAAGGCAAAAGAGTTAATCGAGCAAAAAAGAGCTTTAGCGAGAGCTTAAAAATATGCCAAAACTCTTACCCTTAATTGAGCATGCGGTTAAAGGACCAGTTTGGAATTGCCAAATGTGCGGCCAGTGCGTTTTGCACTCAACTGGAATGACTTGTCCAATGAATTGCCCAAAAACTTTACGCAATGGCCCCTGTGGTGGTGTGCGTGAAAACGGACATTGCGAAGTTAAGCCGGAAATGAAATGCGTGTGGCTTAAGGGATACGAACGAGCCGAGAGTTGGCCGTTGCCTAAAATTTGGCAAGAAGAGTTTAATCATTTAAGGCCACCAGTTGATAATCGACTTAAAGGTGGATCCTCTTGGATCAATTTCTTCACTAAGCGAGATAGATGGGTGCCAAAAGGTTGGGCCAATGTTTCAAATGAGGACCATCACTAGTGTCGCGATTGGAAGAATTAGTAACTAAAACTAACGAAACAATATTTACTGCAGAGTTCCCGGTTATTGATGGCGAGGGAATGGCGAAAGTAGAAAAATACGCAAAGCGTCTCTCGCCTTGGTTTGATGGAGTTAACGCAACCGATAACACCGCGGCCCATGCGCATGCATCAAATGTGGCTAGCGCAATTGCTATGAAAATGCATGGCTTAGAACCAATTATGCAAGTTGTCTGTCGAGATAAAAACCGTTTAGCTCAACAAGCAGATGTTGTTGGGGCTACCTTGCATGGAGTTGAAAACTTTGTGGCTTTAACCGGTGACGATGTAACTGCTGGGGATGAAACTGAAACTAGAAGAGTCTTTGATCTAGACGGGCCGCAATTAATACGTCTCATGACCAGCATCAAGAATGGGCAATATTTATCTGGCAGAAAAATTGAGCCAGCACCCAAAATGTTTATCGGAGCAGTTGAAAACCCCAGCGCACCTCCTTTTGAATATCGCGCGCAAAGAGTTGCAAAAAAAGTAGCGGCAGGAGCAAAATTTTTTCAACTTCAAATTTGCTATCACAAAGATCGTCTTGAAAAATTTATGGAAACGCTAAATACTCTTGGTTTGACGAAGAGCGTGGCGATTATCCCGACAATTGTTTTAATTAGTGGGCCAAGGGCACTCAATTTTATGAATGCAAGCGTTCCTGGAATTGACGTTCCAGAAGATGTGATTAAAGAAGTAGAAACTGCTAGCGACAAAAAAGAAGCTGCGTATCTTCAAACTTTGGATTTTGCCAGGCATGCTCTATCGCTCCCGGGCGTTAGAGGCTTGCACGTTACAGATTTTCGGCATGATGAAACTTTAGAAAGACTCATGTCTGATTTGGGTCGAAAAGCTCGACCGGAGAACACTACAAAGGAAGAAAATGCATACACATCTACGGTCAGCTAGCAAAGAAGTAATTATTGGACATGATCAACCCTTTGTAATTATTGGCGAGAGAATTAATCCCACCGGTCGAAAGAAGTTTCAAGAACAACTTAGAGCAGATGATTTATCGCAAGTTCAAATTGATGTTGAGCAGCAAGTTGCTGGCGGCGCAGATGTACTTGACGTAAATATGGGTGTGCCCTTGACTGATGAACCAGCATTACTTAGCAAAGCGATAAAACTGGTTCAGTCGTTAACAGATTTACCTATTTGCATTGATTCTTCAGTAATTGAAGCGCTAGACGCCGGCCTATCGGCTTACGAAGGAAAGGCATTGGTCAATTCCACAACCGGCGAAGATGACCGGATGGATGCGATTTTGCCTTTAGTTAAAAAACATAATGCCGCGATTTTGGCTTTGGCCAATGATGAAACTGGAATCCCAGCTACGGCGCAAGAAAGAATTGCTGTGGTTGAAAAAATAATTAAGGCCGTGGAAAAGCATGGAATCCCGATGGAGGATTTGTTGATAGATCCGTTAGCAATGACGGTAGGAGCAGATCCAGATGCGGTAAATGTAACTTTAGAAACCGTCCATTTAATTAAAGAAAAGTATGATCTAAATATGTCTATGGGAGCTTCGAACGTTTCATTTGGCTTACCTAATAGACATGCGGTCAATGCGGCATTTTTACCGATGGCAATGGCTGCAGGATTAACCAGCGCAATTATGGACTCAAGAACTCCAGAAGTTGTAGCTTCAGTGCGTGCAGCTGATCTGCTTTTAGGTAACGATCAGTGGGGAGCCAACTGGATTACTCGTTTTCGTCAACAAGCATCAAACGCTTAGGTAATACATATAGCGATGAGCGTAGATCCAACATTAGACGAAGAACTTAGCTCTGAGTTAGGTGCTGGGCGAGTTGATCTGAAGTTTTCAACCCAAAACGTAACACATCGAGTACCGCCGGGTGTAAGTGTTTTTGATGCAGCAAGTTGGAATGGAATTGCAATAGATTCAACTTGCGGTGGACATGGAACATGTAAAAAATGTAAAGTTCAAATCATTGAGGGCAATGTCCCAATTACTCGTCTTGATATTAGGGCTTTTAGTGAAGAAGAACTAAAAGACGGTTGGCGTTTAGCGTGTGTGGCAAAAGCTACTCAAGATTTGGCAATTAATGTTCCACCGCTTGCGACAAGACCTAAAGCGGCAACTGTTGGAGTTGGAAGGCAAGTGATTTTAAGGCCAGCAACCCAGAAAAGATATTTGGAGCTTGATGAGCCTACGCTGCATGATCAAATTCCAGATTTGCAGCGCGTAAAAAATGCTATAAGTGATCTTGAGGTAAGTGTTGACTTTAGTGTTCTAAAAAAATTACCAAAAACATTAAGATCAGCCAATTGGAAGGTAACGGTAACTGTTGTTGATAATGCCCTAGTAGATATAGAGCCTGGCGACACGACTGATCAACGCTATGCGGTTGCCTATGATTTAGGAACTACAACGGTTGTTGCCACACTATTAGATTTAAACACCGGAACCCCAGCAGCCGTAAAGTCGATGTTAAATATGCAGCAGCCCTATGGTGCAGATGTAATTTCAAGAATTTCAGCAACGATGATGGATGAAGCAGCCCTGCAAAGACTTCAGCAAACTGCAACTGAAACCCTAAACGGATTAACCCAAGAAGTTTTACAAGAAGCAGGAGTTAATCGCAGCCAGGTGTACGAAGTGGCAATTGCTGGAAACGCAACCATGGTTCAACTAGCTTTGGGAGTAGACGCTGAGCCTGTGGGGGTTGCTCCATTTATTACTGCCACAGAGTCTTGGCCAACTTTGCTGGCAAAAGATTTTGGAATAGAAATAAATGAAAACGCTCGCGCTTTCGTCTTTCCGTCGTTTGGCGCATATGTGGGCGGTGACATTGTTTCAGGTGTATTAGCCACTGGAATGGATCGTGACAAACGCACCAGATTGTTTATTGATGTTGGCACTAATTGCGAAATAATTCTGAGCAACGGCGAAAAAATTCTTGCCACAGCCGCTCCCGCGGGCCCAGCATTTGAAGCGGCGTCTATCGCCTGTGGCATGAGGGCCGCCGATGGAGCTATCGAAGTAGTGGCAATTGAAGAAGATGAACTAAAACTAAAAGTAATTGGCGATGCCGAGCCAATTGGTATTTGTGGTTCTGGATTAGTAGACGCCTGCGCACAATTAGTTAAGGCGGGTTTATTAGACAATAGTGGAAAGTTTGTCGATCAGGAAACCGCAAATTTAAAAGCGCCTAATCTTTCTAAGAATTTAATCACTTTAAATTCGGGTGAGAGAGTATTTGTTTTGCATGGAGATGAAAAAAATCCAAAAGTTTATTTATCACAAAGAGATGTACGAGAACTGCAGTTTGCTAAAGCATCTATTGCCACGGGTTGGCGGTTACTTTTAGAGGCATTGGAACTAGATGATCTTGATGTGCAGCAGGTTTTACTTGCAGGATCATTTGGCTCTTATTTATCACCGGCTTCTGCAGTAGCCGTGGGCTTAGTACCAAAATTGCCGGTAATGAGAATTGTTCCTGCTGGAAACGTAGCTGGCGAAGGCGCAAAAATGGTTTTGTTATCACAAACTGAACGCAGTGGCGCTATGACGCTACTTAAAGAAGTTGACTATGTTGAGCTCTCAGATCGACAAGATTTCAATGACAAATTTGTTGAAGAATTGGCGTTCCCAAGCTAGTCATGGCTCTATTAAAGTTTTATGCAGCTGCAAGGGACTTTGCAAAACAAAAAGAAGTGAATTTAGCAATCAACAATAGGCTTGATTTAGTTTCAGAGCTTCACAAATTAGGTGATAGTGATCTTACAAAACTAGCCCACATATCAACTTTTTTAATCAATGGTCGACGATTTTCTCTGAGTGAAATTTCTGATTTAAAAGATGGTGATGTAATAGAAATGCTCCCGCCTTTTGCTGGCGGCTAATTAAACCTTAATAAGAAATTTTTCTCTGCTAGTTCTTACTGCAATTGTAAAAAATAGTATCGAGGCAATCACAGGAATCATTAAAATTAATGGCGTATATTCACTACCTAATCTAGAAATTGCTAATCCAGTTAAAGACGGAAATATCAATCCACCCGTGACGCTAAAAGTAAAAATAATCCCTACAATTCTGGCATTTCCCGGCACTAGTCTGATAATCCAACTCATTCCGGTAGGAAACACCACGGCACTGGTTAGACCTAGTAGCGCAATACCAAGGTATTTAAATTCCATTAACTGAAAAATCAGCAAAGCAGGCAACATCGAATAGGAACTCTGCAAGGTCAAACGTCGTAAATTGACTTTATGTATAAATCTAATAAAAAATAGGCGACCTAAAAAAAGAAATATAAAATAAACAGTTGTACCGAGCGATGCTGCTGATGATGAATATCCTTGAGCTTCTAACAATGTTGGTATCCATCCGGTTGCACTAATTTCAGCACCAACATAGGTAGTTAGCCCCAGTAAAATAAAAAGAATTGTGACCCACTCGCGAGTATTTCGATTTGGGTTCGGTATGTGATTTAAGTGACCAGAAACATTTTTAAAATAAGTTAGGCCTACTAAAACAATAACTATTGCAAAAATATATAGAAATAAATCAAAGTATTGATTAATAATGGATCCAATTAATAGCGGGAAAACGATTGATCCTAAAGCAAACGCAGTGTTGTTGAAAGTGATTCTTCTCGATGCTCTAACGCCCCCAACTGAAGTTAAATACTGACTGATTGCTACTTGCGTAAAACTATTGGAAAATCCAATTATCCAAAGGGCTTTAAGAGTCAAATTCCAATCACCAGCAAATGAAATAATTAGCACACCGATCGCTATCCCAACAGTGCCAAGGGAGCCAGCAAATCTTGCAGGAATTTTATCTACTAAAAAAGTTGAAATTAACACACCAGTGATAGCGCCAAACCCAGCAATTGCAAAAAGAGAACTAACTGTCGCAATACTAATTTCAAATTTTTTAACAAAGAAAGGAACCATAACCCCATAAGAAGAAACAAAACCACCAAACATGGAAGTCATGATTACAACCGCTTTTAAACTCAGCGGCTCCATAGTTAATTTAGTTTTCAAGGGGCTCTTTCTGAGCCAAATTCTAGCCGCCTATTGCCGACATGGGCCGGAGCGGCTGAACGAAGTCCGGCTCGCCAATTCCATGACCCTTCTTCTTTGAATTAATATTCTTTAAAATAATTTCTCTGATCTCCAAATCACTCGCCCCATTTCTCAAGGGAACTCGCAAATCAGATTCTTCTTGAGCGAAAAGGCAGTTCCGTAACTGCCCGTCAGAAGTTAGGCGCATCCGATCACAATTAGCGCAAAAAGGCGCTGTGACTGAAGCGATTATTCCAACCTTGGAGTTAGTCCCAGAAACTTGAAACAGCTGGGCAGGATCTGATCCGCGCCCACTAATTGGGGAAAGTTCATACTTAGCGCTTAAGGCACTAAAAATTTCTTCTTGAGTCACCATTAAATTTTTATCCCAAGCGTGTTGTGCATCTAACGGCATCTGCTCAATGAACCTCAGCTCAAAATTATTTTCAATCGACCAATCTAAGAGTGCAACTGCTTCATGATTATTTAATCCTCGCATTAATACTGCGTTGATTTTTATGAGTTCGAACCCTGCCTTTTGAGCTGCTTTAATTCCAATCATGGTTTCTTCGAAACCATCTCGTCTAGCTAATTCTCTAAAAGTAAGTGGATTTAGCGTGTCAAGACTAATATTTATTCGCTTTAATCCAGCCGCCTTTAATTTATCTGCTAAGGCATTCAACCTAGTGGCATTTGTAGTCATTGATATCTCTGGTTTAGTGGGAAGCGTATTAATCATCTGGACAATCTCAACTACTTCAGGATGAAGTAATGGCTCACCGCCAGTTAGTCTTATTTCTTCAATTCCTTCTTCGCAAAGAATTGCGATAACTCGCTTGAGTTCGTCTAGATTTAAGTGCTTAGCTTTACTGATCCAATCAACGCCCTCTTCAGGCATACAGTAAGTGCAGCGTAGATTACATTTATCTGTAAGTGAGACCCTTAAATCTTTGTGAACTCTTCCGAACCCATCAACTAGGCTCATGCGGAATTTACCCATTCACTTGAGCCATCTAGAAATATCTGATTTTTCCAAACAGGAATTTTTGCCTTGACCTCTTCGACTAAAACCCTAGATACTTCAAAAGCCTCGGCTCGATGAGCGGATGCTGCTACAACATAAAAAGCTAGATCCCCAATATCTAGCGCACCAACTCTATGGCTGACAGCAAAATTTACTTTAGGGTATTTTTTCTCAATCTCACGTGCGATTTCTAGAAGCACTGAACTTGCAGTTGGGTGAGCCTCATATTCAAGTCTGATGACTGATCTTTCGGAATCAAAATTGCGAACCGTGCCGCTAAATTCAACAAATGCACCAAATTCAGCTCCCGCGACGGAATTTTTAATATGAGGTGAATTAATTGGATTTTCTGTAAGTTCAGTCAAAATGCAGGCCATTTGGCCACTATATATATAGTCAAAATTGAACTGGGTTAGGACACATTTCAATTAAAAGCTAGCGATTGAATCCTGTTCAGTTCAAGATAACCCTATTAGCTAATAAAAGTGATTGATACAGCGCTTTGCAGTCGTCCGGTAGAATATTCCTCTTGAGTTGATCGGGCAATCGCGGCGAAAGCTGAGGAAAGTCCGGGCTTCGAAGAGCATGGTGGTGGATAACGTCCACCCGGGGTAACCCGAGGGAAAGTGCAACAGAAAGTAAACCGCCGAGAAATCGGTAAGGGTGAAACGGTGGTGTAAGAGACCACCAGCAGATTGGGTGACCAGTTTGGCTAGGTAAACCCCACCAGAAGCAAGGTCAAGAGGAAGAAAGAGATTTCTTCTGAGCAAACGCCTGAGAACTGCTCGTTCAAGTTTGCTGGTAGACCGCAAGAGGTTGTTGGCAACAACAATCGCAGATGGATGATTGCACTACGACAGAATCCGGCTTATAGATCGACTCAAGAACTACGACAGCGAGCAGAGGCTTAAACCTATGCTCGCTGTTTTAATAAGGTAAGGCAGAGCGGTTTACGCGGGCGTAATATCGTAGATATTGTTGCAAATATTTTTAAAAGATTAATCAAAGAGGCACGTTGACTGAAAGCTACTTTTCACATGAATATTTTTCTAATGTCTATCGAGCTAAAGATGAATTAGGAAATCCTAACCAAACAAAAATAGATAAATTTAGAGATCAATTATCAGTCAGAATGTACAAAAAGTATGGTCCTCAGGACATAGCTAACTCGGATGTTATTGATATCGGTTGTGGCTACGGATGGCTTCTTGATTATTTTGAAGACGCCAAGAGTGTAAGCGGTTCTGATATATCCCTCCACGCACTTGAATTAGCTAAAAAGCGAAACCCAAATAGAGACTATAAATACGGTGATATTCAAGAGAGTATTAATTTTGATAAAAAATTTGACTTAGTTTTAGCAATTAACGTAATTGAGCACCTCACTAGTCCAGAAAGAGCAATAAAAAATATCTCAAACGCCTTAAAGCCAAATGGAATCGCCATTGTGCATATGCCAACTGTCAGTAATCGCTTAAATAAATTTGAGTACAAATATCTTTATGATTCAGACCCAACTCATATCTACCGCCCAAAGGGCAAGACAGTCAGAAAAATTTTTATTTCAAACCAAATGAAAGTAGTACGGGAGTCTTATCTTCCACACTTTCCAGCTTGGTTAACTAAAATTTATCCAATACACCCGGCATATCTTGCAGTATTTAGGAAGATTTGAATTAACCTCTAAGCATTAAATTTAAATATATCTAGAATTAGTTTCTTTTCGACAATCCAATCATTCGGTAACTGAATAGTCTTCTTGTTCGTTTTAAATTTGCTAAGTTCCCTATTAAATTGATCAAGTGTTTTTGGATTCCAAGGTCCAAGTAGTAAATGATTCTTCGAGGCTGAAACACCAAAAATATATTTCTCTTTGTAACGAACCAAGGGATGATTCCAGGCAATAACTATTTCCGCCTTTGGGTACTTATCTTTAACTGCAGAAAAAATGGCTTTGACAGTTTTGGCTTGAGACTTATCAATTGTCTTTAGGTATTCACTCAACGTATTGAACCTTTGGGCAGATTTAGAACCACGCGAATACATCACGAGAGCATTTGCATGATTTCTGCTCATTCCATGACCTTCTATCAAGAAAGCCATCTGCTCAGGGTACTTTTTATCTGAAATTTTCTTTAATTGGTCAAACCAATATGTAATTGGTAAACCGTATTTTTTTTCTATGGCAGGGAAAAACTTACTTCGATCAGAAGATTCAATTGACACAGTTCAAAGTCTAGTTGACGTTTGTCATTTATTCAGCCAATACTTTCTTTCTTTTTCTGGGAATTTTTCTATTGCATAGCGAAGAGTCGTTCTGTTCATATTGCTGACATTTTGTTTTAGAAATCTGATTAACTGGCTCTTTTTATGCTTGCCGACCTCGCGAAGCGCCCAACCAGTGGCTTTGTGCATTAGGTCTTCTTTATCTGCTAGCAAATCTTTTGCGACAATTAAGGTGGGTTGAGTTTCACCCTTTTTAATAAAGGCAAAAGTGAAAAGTATAGATATTCTCCTTAACCAAAGCGATCTATTCTTTGCTAATTTTATGAGAATTTCTAAATAGTTTGGATCATTAAATAAATACGAGCCTATAGTCGGCGCAGTAACATCTACTAAATCCCAGTTATTAATTCGTCCTTTTCGAGCTTGACTCAAATAAAAATTGTAAATTATTTTTTGCTGTTTGAAATTTTTTGATTTTTTAAATTGATTAGTTAAGATAATTAAACCGCAAAGTCGAACTTCGTGGTAATTTGATTCAAGTAATTTACTAATCTCTTTCAACTCTAACGCCTGATATCTTTTAGCGATTTTTCTAGTTTCTGGTACAACTATTCCTAAAAATTTATCACCATAACCGTACTCGCCTGGGCCAGTTTTAAAGAATCGGCTTAGAAATATGGCTTTCTCTGAGTTCGCTTGCTGTTTTAGATCCTTGACCACATTCTGAGACTTCATATACGAATCCTAGACTTTCCCTAAATTGCCTGACCGTGGCTGGATCCTATTCTTAAGTGCGTACTTTGGCTGAAGTTTATGCATCAGATGATGCGAAAGAGAAATTTTTTCATGATTTTGTAGCAGCCTGGAACAAGGTCATGAATTTAGGACGCTTTTAATAAATTAACATTAAAAAAGACCCCTAAAAGTTAGGGGTCTTTTTTATGTTTAGCGGCATTAGCCACAGTTGCCCATTAAGATTTTGTATATGACAACGGAGTCACCTTTAACTACTGCCTTAACGCAGTTAAAAACTGCTGTTGTGAATTTAGATTTATCAGAATCAGAATGGAATACCCTCTCCACTCCAAGAAGAGTTATGGAAGTAGCTGTACCACTAAGAAGAGATAATGACAAAGTTGAAATGTATAAGGGCTATCGAGTGCAATATTCGACAACCCGTGGTCCATCTAAAGGCGGTATTCGCTTTCATCCAGATATTGACTTAGACGAGACAATTGCGTTAGCAATGCTGATGACATGGAAGTGCGCGCTGGTTCATTTGCCATATGGTGGCGCTAAAGGTGGAGTTGCAGTTGATCCGATGAAATTATCTCTGCGTGAAAATGAGAGATTAACTCGTAGATACACTTCAGAAATTTTGCCAATTATTGGACCAGAAAGAGATATTCCTGCGCCTGATGTCGGAACCGATGAACGCAATATGGCATGGATGATGGACACCTACTCGGTTAACGCGGGCTTTTCTGTCCCAGGTGTAGTTACCGGAAAACCAATTGTTTTAGGTGGATCTCAAGGTCGAACATCCGCAACGGGTGACGGAGTTGCCATAGCAGTTAGAGAAGCGTTAAAAGAAAAAGGAATAAAACAAGAAGGTGCAACAATTGCAATTCAAGGATTTGGAAAAGTTGGCTATTGGGCGGCAGTCGCTTTAGAAAATATGGGAATGAAGGTAGTAGCAATTTCTGACGTATCTGGAGGAATTAAAAATTTTAAATCCTTACAAGACCTACATGAATTTGCGCTAGAAAATGGTTCAATAAAAGATTACCCGCATGGTGAGTTTTTAACTAACGAAGAATTATTACATTTAGAGGTAGATGTATTAGTTCCGGCAGCTCTGGCAGAGGCACTTAATTCAAAAACAGCGGCCGGGGTAAAAGCCAAAATTGTTGTGGAAGGTGCAAATTCACCAACAAGCCCAGAAGCTGACCAAATATTAAGTGAAAAAGAAATATTAGTAATTCCAGATATTTTGGCAAACTCTGGCGGAGTAATCGTCTCTTACTTTGAGTGGGTGCAAGACAATCAAGATTATTACTGGAGCGCTGAAGAAGTAAGAGAAAATTTAGATCGAATGATGATGAAAGCCGTCCATGAGGTGAAAGACCTAGTGACGGCAAGTAAACGCAGCTGGCGTGAAGCTGCGCTAATGATTGGAGTCGGGCGAGTTGCGGAGGCGCATCGGCTAAGAGGACTTTACCCTTAAACCTACGACTAGTTGAAATTTCAACTATCTGCTATAATGATTCCCATGAGTGAAATAAAATTTGGATTAGATACTTTTGGCGACATGTCCTTGGACGATGCGGGAAACCCTGTATCTGCTGGTCAAGTAATTCGGGACGTAGTTTCTCAGGCAAAACTTGCTGACGAAGTGGGTTTAAACAATTTCAATGTTGGCGAGCACCATAGAGATGATTATGCGATCTCTGCACCTGACTCGGTTTTAGCAGGTATTGCAACGGTTACTAACAATATTGTTTTAGGAAGTGGTGTAACTGTTTTATCTAGCGATGATCCAGTACGGGTTTATCAAAGATTTGCCACTGTTGATGGATTGTCAAATGGTCGCGCTGAAATAACGGCTGGCCGCGGCTCTTTTACTGAGTCTTTTCCTTTATTTGGATATGAACTAGCTGAATATCATGTTTTATTTGAAGAGAAGCTTCAGTTGCTTATGAAATTAGTACAAGAGGGCCCAGTAACTTGGGCGGGAACAACAAGAGCTTCGCTAAACAACCAAGAGGTTTATCCAAAAACTGAACGTGGTTATTTACCAGTCAGAGTCGGAGTTGGAGGTTCACCTGAGTCAGTTGTTCGGGCTGCAAAATTAAATGCACCTTTAGCACTGGCAATTATTGGCGGAGATGCTGCACGCTTTGCTCCTTTTGCTGAACTTTATCGCCGCTCACTAGATGAATTAGGCAAATCACAGCTGCCTATTTCAATTCATTCCCCAGGCCACATCGCGGAAACGGACGAGCAGGCGATCGAAGAATTGTGGCCAAACTACCAAGCTGCATTTGGAAGAATTGGCAGAGAGCGTGGTTGGGGTCAATTAACCAAGCAACATTATTTAAGTGAAGTCCATCATGGTTCTTTATATGTTGGTTCACCCGAAACAGTTGCAAAGAAAATGGCTTACGCTATTAAGTCTGTTGGAGCTTCAAGATTTGACCTGAAATATGCAAATGGACCAATGCCTCACAGCAAATTAATGAAATCCATTGAAATTTATGCAACTAAAGTAAAGCCTTTAGTGCTCGAAATGGTCTCTGAGGCGTTAGTTTAAAAATTCCTTAACACCGGTTGATTCGCGTCGACCGGTGTTAATTTTTTATATGCCTCGCCTTGCCTAGGCCTTGGATCTGCATCGTTCTTATTCGGCCAAAAAGAAAAAGCTCTTTCGGCCTGCGCGGTAATTGTTAGAGAAGGATTTACTCCTAAATTTGCTGTCAAACTCGAACCATCTACCACGTGTAAAGTTGGATAATTCCAAACTCGGTGATAGGGATCAATCACACCATTGGTGGGTTGGTCGCTAATCACGCAGCCGCCAACAAAATGTGCAGTAAATGGAGCCGAAATTAAGTCACCTAGGTGTCCTGCCGGGGTGCCTCCATAGAGTTCAGCAACTTTCCTACTTACCTCATTCGCTGCAGGAATATAAGTTGCGTTAGGGGTTTTTGAATCATTTTTTGAAGTTAATCTCCAGCCAAAAATAGATTTTTTACTACTTAGAGTTATAGATGAATCGACATTTTGCATAACCAAAGTAATTATGGATCTTTCACTCCATTTTCTAAGGTAGAGAATTTTAAATATTGCGGTTGGGTTTTTAAATATGTTTAAAAGCCAATTTTTTCTACGTGCTTTAGCATTTACCCCATCGGACATTACGGTTTGTAGCAATCCCATAAAGTTGCTGCCTTTTCCGTAACGAACCGGTTCAACGTGGGTGTTTTTATCTGGGAAGAATGAGGAGGTGATTGCGGCACCTTTTGAAAAATCTTTGTCATTTTTTAGCGGCATAATTGCACCAGTTAGCGCTTCAGAATTAGTACGTGAAAGCGTACCTAAAGCGTCAGAAAGATTTGGTAAAAAATTTTTTGACTTCATCTTGTGAAGTAACTTTTGCGTACCATAGGCACCAGCCGCTAAAACAACATTTTCAGCATATAAAGTCTTTGATCGCCCAAACCATGCTCCACTTCTTTTGCCTAAAATCTTCCAAGCGGAGTTATTAATTTGTTCAAGATTTTCAACGGTAAATTCAGAAATTATTTCTACACCTAATTTTTCTGCCAGATATAGATAGTTCTTAACTAGAGTATTTTTCGCATTTAATCTGCAACCAGTCATGCAAGCACCACAAAAAGTGCAACTGTTTCTTTTTGGACCTATTCCACCAAAATACGGATCAGGTATCTCTTGACCAGGTGAATTACTGAACAGAACACCCAATGGAGTCATTTGAAATGTGTTTTCTACTCCCATAGTTTTAGCAACTTTTTTCATTGCTTCATCTGCAGGCGAAAAATAGGGATTTTCTCTCACCCCCAACATCTTCTTTGCCAATTTAAAATTTGGTAAGAGCTCTTCTTCCCAGTCAGTTATGTGTGACCATTGTTTGTCATCAAAATAACTTTTTGGAGGCTGGTAAAGCGTATTGGCGTAAACTAGCGAACCACCACCCACCCCAGCTCCTGCCAGAATTAAAACATCAGGCAAAACATGAATGCGTTGAATTCCCTTAAAGCCTAATTTAGGAAAAAATAAAAATTTCTTTAAATTCCAAGAGGTCTTCGGGAAGTCTTCATCATTAAATCTTTTACCTGCTTCAAGTACCGCAACCTTGTAGCCCTTTTCTGCTAAGCGCAGCGCCGCAACTGAGCCGCCGAAGCCGGAGCCCACAATTACCACATCGAAATTCTGCTGATGTCTCACAAAGGAATTCTATTTGTGGTCAAAGTTTTTACCCTCTAGTCTTAGGCCATGAATTTAGATTTAGCACAAAATCTTGAAGGAAAACAAACCTTTTCTAAGCTTTCTCCGGTTAATGGAGAAGTATTAGCAAATTATGTGATCTTTTCAAAAGAAGATGTCTCCGAGGCCGTCGCACAAGCTCACTTAAAAAAAGCAATGTGGCAGGCTTTGAGTTTTTACGATAGAAAAACACTTCTTTTGCAATGGTCAAAATATCTAGCTAAAAATCTTGACGAACTAGCCGGTTTAGTAGTCGAAGAAACTGGAAAACCTAAGGCTGATGCCTCTTTAGAGGTGGCTTTAGCGATTGAACATATTGCTTGGGCTGCAAAAAACGCTAAAGATATTTTGGCAACTCAAAGTAGACCATCTGGGGTTTTGTTATTTAACATGGATTCAAAAGTTCAATTCATGCCTATGGGAGTTGTTGGAGTCATAGGCCCATGGAATTATCCAGTTTTCACTCCAGTCGGCTCTATTGCTTACGCGTTAGCTGCAGGCAATACTGTTATTTTTAAACCGAGTGAATTCACTCCCGGAGTTGGTTTATGGCTTGAAAGAAGTTTTGCCTTAGCAACAAATACTAAAAATGTCTTAACGACCCTTACTGGCTTAGCAGATACAGGTAAGTTTTTAACTGAATCAAAAGTAAACAAGATAGCCTTTACAGGATCAACTAGAACCGCAAAAAAAGTAGCAGCTAGTTGTGCAGAAAATATGACGCCAGTGATTTTAGAGTGCGGTGGAAAAGATCCAGTAATAGTCGCAGAGGATGCAGATATTTCTTTAGCAGCTGAGTATGCACTTTGGTCAGCTATGGCAAATGCTGGTCAGTCTTGTATCGGAGCTGAGCGAGTTTATGTACATGAAACTATTGCAGATAGTTTTATTGAAAAAATGAAATTAATGGCGGCAGAAGTTAAGCCAGGTGTTAGTTATGGGCCGGCAACTATGCCTTCGCAACTACAAGTAATTGAGAAGCACATAAAAGCAGCTGAAACTGAAGGCGTGAAATTTTTGATCGGCGGTCCAGATTCTATTCAACCCCCTTTTGTGATGCCGACCATTATGTTGGAGGTACCTGAAAGCTCGGTCGCTATGACAGAAGAAACCTTCGGCCCGACAATTGCCATAAATAGAGTTAGTTCAATTCAACAGGCTATTGAGTTAGCAAATAAAAGCAACTTTGGTCTAGCCGCGGCTGTTTTTTCAAAAAAACAATCTGAAGAAATAGCAAGTGAACTTCATTGTGGAATGGTTTCAATTAACTCCGTTTTTTCATTTGCGGGTGTTCCTTCAATACCTTTTGGGGGAGTCAAGGACAGTGGTTATGGTCGAATTCATGGTCCAGAAGGTTTATTGGAATTTGTATCTGCTAAATCGATTATTAGGCCAAAATTTCAAGGCCCCTTGAAACTTACAACGTTTAAGAGGCGCAAGTTAGCTGAAAAAATAACTATGAAAATTATTAAGTGGCTTCACCGCTAACAAATTCACAATAAGTTGAGGAGAAGTTTAATGCTGATTCGTCTTGCTACTGAAGCTGATGTACCACAAATTCTGGGATTGATTAAGGAACTTGCAGAATATGAAAAAGCCCCTGATGAAGTAATAGCAACAGAGAAAGAAATTCATGAATCATTGTTTAAACCAGATTCGGTAACACATTGCCATGTTGCAGAAGTTGATCAAAAAATTGTTGGGATAGCGATTTGGTTCTTGAACTATTCCACTTGGCTCGGGAAAGAGGGCATTTATTTAGAAGATTTATACGTAAAACCGGAATATCGAAAAAAAGGCATTGGTCTCAATTTGATGAAAACTCTAGCTAAAATTTGTGTTGATCGCGGATATGAGCGCTTTCAATGGTGGGTGCTTAATTGGAACGAATCCTCAATAAATTTCTATAAATCGATAGGCGCTTTACCCATGGATGAGTGGACAGTTTACCGTCTCTCCGGTGAGGCTTTAAAAAAATTTGCTTGCTAGGATTTGGTAGTAAAAATTTTTAAGGTGGTGGTTTCGTGATTAAGTCATCCGAACCCCCAAGTATTAATAAAGAATTAATTCAAAATTCAAAATTAAAACAAGTTAGCATCGCATAATGAAAGCGATGCTCTGAGAGGAGGTCGCCATGAGAGAATTATTAGAAAACCTAGAATCAAGAAATTTAGAGTTAGTTCGCGAAGCCTTGCCACAATTTCAAGAAGTAGAAATCGCTGAAGAGATAGTCCGACTTGAGCTAATAGATCAAGCTGTTTTATTCCGTTTACTGTCTAAGGATGGCGCCATCAGCGTCTTTGAAAAATTGGCTCCAACAGATCAAGCAAATCTCTTAAATGCCTTAAGGGCCGATGAGGTAAATGACATCATTGAAGAATTAGATCCAGATGATCGGGCGCGCTTGTTTGATGAAGTTCCGGCCGGGGTCGCGGTTCGGTTACTTGAGGGCGTAAGCGCAAAAGAAAAATTTGCTACCACCACACTGTTGGGCTACGCGCCACAAAGCGCCGGTCGAATTATGACACCACAATTTGTTTCGATTAAAGAAAACTTGACTGCAGCGCAAGCTATGAAAAGAGTTCGAAATGCTGGAATCAGCGCGGAAACTATCTATATTTTATATGTAGTTGATGCAACTCGAAGGTTAATTGGAACTCTCTCGTTAAAAGAATTAGTGTTGGCAGCACCGAATAAAAAAATCATTAACCTTGCGACTAAGGCAAATTTAATCGTTGCTCATACAGATGAAGACCAAGAAGATGTGGCACGGCGATTAGCAGACAATGATTTACTCGCGATTCCAGTAGTAGATCGCGAAGACCGTTTGGTTGGAATTATTACTCATGATGATGCTTTCGCTGTTTTAGAACAAGAGGCCACCGAAGACGTTTCAAAGATTGGCGGTGCTAATCCTATAGATCGCCCGTATATGGCGGCAGGTGTTCTAAGAATTTTTAGATCAAGAATTGGTTGGCTACTAGTTTTGTTTCTCGCAGCTACATTAACTGGCTCAGTAATGAAACTTTTTGAGGCAAGCCTAGAGGCCGTAATCGCCTTAACTTTTTTTATACCTTTACTTATAGGCACTGGAGGTAATGCGGGATCTCAAACTGCAACCACAATTGTTCGAGCAATGGCCATTAAAGAAATTCGAACAAAAGATGTGCTTAGAGTTGTATGGAAAGAAATGAGAGTTGGTTTATTGCTGGGATTAGCGATGGCGGCTTTTGCGATCTTTCGTGCAGTTACTTGGGGAACAGGTTATGAGATTGCACTCGTGGTTGCGCTTGCCCTATTTGGCGTAGTCCTTTTAGCAACTTTCGTGGGTAGCGTTCTTCCAATAGCAATTAACAAATTGGGATTAGACCCAGCCGTTGTTTCGGCACCATTTATGACAACGCTAGTCGATGCAGCAGGGCTTTTGATCTATTTGAGTTTTGCTAAATTGATATTAGGAATTTAGATCTATTAGGCTGTGGTTATGACACCGGAATTTTTATTTATTCTTATTGTTACATTTATTATTATCAATTTTATTCTTGAGACAGGGTTAGATTATTTAAATCAGAAATCGAGTAAAAAAGTAGCTAAAAGTAAAGAAAAAAATGAATTCTATGATGATGAGAAAAAAGTAAAGGCATTGGCGTATAGCGAAGCTAAATTTAAATC
>JAYPCW010000011.1:0-29605 GCA_038124905.1 Candidatus Nanopelagicales bacterium
GTTGCAGCTTGAGTAGCTTCAAACTCTGAGCTGACAACCGGCTGAGGGCCAGTGGCATCATCTGCATTTACGAAATCTGGAATCTCCATGTCGTCTTCAGTTTCAGTCTCTTGAGTAGTCGGGCTCCAAGGACGATTAGAAGGCTCATAAGAATCAAATCCTGCAGCGATCACTGTGACTCTGACTTCATCTCCAAGGGTGTCATCAATTACAGTTCCAAAAATTATGTTGGCTTCAGGGTGAGCTACATCTGCGACTAGTCTGGCTGCCTCATTAATCTCAAATAAACCTAGATCAGATCCACCCGCAATTGAGAGCAAAACTCCTCGAGCACCATCAATGCTTGCTTCAAGTAATGGACTGGCAATGGCATTTCTAGCTGCTTCGGCCGCACGACTTTCGCCTCGTGCCATTCCGATTCCCATCAAGGCACTGCCTGCATTTTGCATAACGCTTCTCACGTCGGCAAAATCCAGATTGATTAAGCCTGGAGTTGTAATCAAATCAGTGATGCCACTAACTCCTTGAAGTAGCACGTGATCGGCTTGTTTAAATGCTTCAAGCATTGAAATATTTTTGTCCGACAAACTCAAAAGTCGATCGTTCGGTATCACGATTAAAGTGTCAACTTCTTTGCGAAGTTCTTCAACTCCGATTTCAGCTTGGTTAATTCTTCGCTGACCTTCGAAGTTGAATGGTTTAGTTACTACGCCAATAGTTAAGGCACCTAATTCCCGTGCGATGCGTGCCACGACTGGCGCTCCACCGGTTCCGGTTCCGCCACCTTCGCCCGCCGTAACGAAAACCATGTCAGCCCCACGAAGCACATCGCTTAACTCTTCAACATGATCTTCAGCAGCTTGTCTTCCAACTGCCGGGTCTGCGCCAGCTCCTAGTCCTCGGGTCAACTCGCGACCGATATCTAATTTGACATCAGCATCACTCATTAATAGCGCCTGTGCATCGGTATTAATTGCAACAAACTCGACGCCCTTAACGCCAACTTCGATCATGCGGTTGATTGCATTTACTCCTCCGCCACCAATTCCTACTACCTTTATAACCGCTAAATAATTTTGCGGTGCAACCACTTTGACGCCCCTTTGCTGTCCCTAAACCTTTAGTTGAGCCTTAAACTTTTGCCCCTAATTTGGCCCACAGAACTTAAGGTTTTAAAGCATCATTAGCAAGTAAGCCTTTCGGCGTGTCACTTTTAAGTGACTATATATACAGTGAGCAAAACTACCCACCAAAGCAAGACAAATCTTGGCGCTCTTTAATAACCTTGGCTCTAGAGTTGGACTCGAATTAATTCGAAAGGTGTCCTTTCCTTTATGAAGCTTCTAGTAGTCAAAGAAACCAAGCCTGGAGAAAAGCGAGTCGCAGTAGTTCCGCAAGTAATCTCTAAGTTAACAAAGCTGGGCTTTGAAATTGCTGTAGAAACTGGTGCGGGTGAAAACAGCTTAGAAAGTGACCAAGCCTATCTCGATCAAGGGGCGAAAATCGTCCAAGATCTAAATTCTGAACTTGCCCAAGCTCAAGTGATCGTGAGTGTCAACCCGCTTTCAAAGTCTCAAATAGAAAGACTTTCAGCAGGCACACTATTGATTTCTTTTGCTCAAGTTAATAGAGATTTGGAAATCTTGAAAGCATGTCAAGCACAAAAAGTCTCTTTGTTGTCTTTTGATTTTCTTCCAAGGATTTCTAGAGCACAAGCAGCAGATGCACTCACATCGCAAGCAACTGTTGCTGGGTATCACACCATGTTAAAAGCAGCTTCTTTAAGTCAAAGAATGTTTCCTTTGGTGATGACCGCTTCTGGAACCATTAGACCAGCAAAAATTTT
Organism: Candidatus Nanopelagicales bacterium; assembly: GCA_038124905.1. Classification (GTDB taxonomy): domain Bacteria; phylum Actinomycetota; class Actinomycetes; order S36-B12; family UBA5976; genus ATZT02. Next base: position 1,847 of record JAYPCW010000011.1, read on the forward strand.
AGTTTTAGGTGCTGGTGTCGCGGGTTTGCAAGTTATGAGCGTCGCTAAAAAATTGGGCGCAGTCGTTTCCGGCTACGACGTACGAGTTGCTTCAAAAGATGAAGTTAAATCGGTAGGTGCAAGTTTTATTGAACTAGATTTACCGCCGTTAGAAGGTCAGGGTGGATACGCACGAGAACTAAACGAGGAACGCGCTCGCCTGCAACAAGAGTTATTAACACCATACGTTTCCGCTAGCGATGTTTTGGTAACAACTGCAGCGGTGCCTGGTCGCCCAGCTCCTCGATTAGTCACTAAACAAATGGTTGAAACAATGCGGCCAGGTAGCGTGGTTGCAGATATGGCCGCAGAAAGCGGTGGAAACGTTGAAGGTTCTTTGGCTGGTGAAACTATTGAGTTAAATGGAGTAAAAATTTGGGGAGGAGCTAACATCCCAAGTCAAATGAGTCCTGATGCCTCATTTTTGTACAGCGGAAACATAGTTTCGCTTTTGGGATTTTGCGTAAAGGAAGAAAATTTAAACCTCGATCTTGAAGATGAAGTCATCAAAGGTTCTGCTTTGTTGATTAACGGTGAAATCAAAAATCAATTCTTACAAAACGAGATAGATGGAGGGTCCAAATAATGGATCAGCTTGCACTTTTAACAATATTTATAATGAGTATCTTTGTAGGCTATGAGGTAGTTTCAAAAGTTTCTACTGTGCTCCATACCCCATTAATGAGTGGGGCAAACGCTATCCACGGCGTAATTTTGATCGGCGCAATCGTTGTTACTTCTCATGCCGATGGTGCAGTTGAGCTAACCATCGGCGCTATTGCCATAGTGCTTTCAGCAATAAACATGGTCGGTGGTTTTGTGGTTACCGATCGAATGTTGGATCTATTTAAACCCAAGAAAAAAATTGAGGAGCAGGCATGACTCCTCCCCTTTGGACTGAGTTAATCAACTTAGCTGCCGCGGTAGCTTTTATTTTGGCCTTAAAAGCCTTATCTGGGCCCAAGACTGCACGTTTGGGAAATCGCATTGGAGCCATCGGTGCAATTGTGGCAACGGTTGTGATCTTTTTTGCGATAAATAATGTGCAGAACGTAGCCGTAATTTTTGTCGCAATGGCCGTCGGCTCACTTATCGGTTTTATCGCGGCTAAAAAAGTCCAGATGACACAAATGCCGCAAATGGTTGCTTTGTTTAATGGTGCTGGCGGCGGTGCCGCAATGGCCGTGGCGGTAATTGAATTTCTAACTGGCTCAATTAACTCTTCAATAGTCGCCCTAGTGGCTACAGTTTTAACCATAATCATCGGTGGCGTTGCCTTCACTGGTTCAATTGTTACTTTTCTTAAATTGCAAGAATTGATGACTTCCCGTCCGGTAATTATTCCATTGGGTCGATTCATCACAATCGGTGTTGCACTAGCAAACCTAGCGCTTGCGGGATATCTAATTGTTTCTCCGGAAACCTGGGCGATGTGGGCTTTGTCGGTCTTGGCCTTAATTTTAGGAATTTTATTTGTGCTACCAGTTGGTGGCGCAGATGTACCAATTGTTATTAGCTTGCTAAACGCTTTCACTGGCCTCTCAGTTGCCGGCATGGGTTACGTATTGGAAAACGTACTCTTACTAATTGGTGGCACTTTAGTAGGCGCGTCTGGCACATTGTTGACTCGCTTGATGGCTCAAGCGATGGGCAGACCACTAACTAACACATTATTTGGCGCCTTCACTGCCACTGCACAAACGCTAGCTGGAGCACAAGAAGATCGCGCAGTTAAGTCCGCTGCCCCTAATGACATTGCCATCATGTTGGCCTATGCCTCAAGAGTAATTATCGTGCCTGGTTACGGCTTAGCAGTTGCGCAAGCACAGCAATCGTTGAGAGAACTTGTAGACATTTTGATCGGAAAAGGCATTGAAGTTCAATATGCAATTCACCCAGTTGCCGGAAGAATGCCTGGACACATGAATGTTTTGTTAGCTGAAGCTGATGTACCTTATGAGCAATTAAAAGAAATGGATGAAATAAATTCTGAGTTTGCCTCAACCGATGTAGCAGTGGTAGTTGGAGCTAACGACGTAGTAAACCCGGCAGCTCGAACTGATTCCTCGTCCCCAATTTATGGAATGCCTATCTTGAATGTAGATCAAGCCGAGCAGGTTGTATTCATGAAACGGTCTATGCGTCCTGGTTTTGCTGGAATCGAAAACGAGCTGCTTTTTAGCGATAAAACCACTCTCCTTTTTGGAGATGCTAAGGAATCACTAACAAAAGTTATTGCTGCTGTTAAAACCATTTAACACGCAATCAATAATTCATTAGGTTTCACGTAAGCATGGAGGGAGAATACTTTTTGTGGTTGAAGTCCAGGTAGCCGTTGAAGATGTTGATTCAGGGTTACCCGCGCACTTATCCCCAAGCCAACTGGGCTCTTTTGAAAAATGCGAATTAAGTTACTGGTTTTCTTCAGTTGCTGGCTGGCGTGAGCCGCCGCAATTGCCCCAAGTGATCGGCAGTTTGGTGCACGATGTTCTAGAAAATTTACTTAAGTTGCCCGCTGTCGAAAGAACCAAAGACACAACCTGGGAGCTTTTGCGCACAGTTGGTCAGAACACGATTTCTGTGCATCAGTCCTGGTTAACCCCAGGAACTATTGGGGTTTTAAAGCAAAGAAGTGCTGACTCACTAACTAACTATTTTAAATTAGAAAATCCGGCTGATATTGATATCTCTCCCGATGACCTAGAGCGTCCAGTGAGCGCACTAATCCGCGATGTGAAGCTTTATGGCCGATTGGATCGAATTACTCGAAAACCAGTAACCCGAATAACCGATTACAAAACAGCAAAAAAACCTGATGCAAAATATCTTCCTGAGACTTTGCGTCAAGTAATGCTCTATGCCGCAGGTCTAAAAGTGTTAGGCGAAGAAGTTCACGAAGTGGAATTAATTTATTTAGGTTCTGCCGATAAAGTTATTAGGCCCACCTATCCCGAAGCTTTACAGCGAGCCATGTTTGATTTGGTTACGGCAAGAGTAAACATGCAAGACCGTCTCGAAAAAAAAGTTTGGACGGCTAAGACCGGCCCCTTATGTAGGTATTGTGCTTTTGAAGCCGTTTGCCCTGCGCGTAATGCAGCTGCACCAAAACCTGGAAGTGCTGAGTCCAATCAGGCGCTCAAGGATTTAGGTTTAGAAAAACGCGAACGCAGCAACCCAAGTCCAGAAGCTGGCTTACCTTTTGATGAGTGAATTCGATTTTGTAGTCCCCCAATGGCATCCAAGTTTCATCTTTAAGCCTGGTGACTTTGTTCGATTAAGTGCAACTCAAATTGGCACCGAAGAGAGCCGCTTGTGTCTGGATAACTTTGCCCTAAAAGCAAGGCCTGCTACTAAAGTCACAAAAAGCTTTTCAGCTAGTAGCGAAAAGTATCAAAGTTTTCCCCTAGGAATTTTAAGAGATGCATTTACCTCTGCCTTTAGCCAGCAAGGGCTTGCTTATGAAAATTTTGATCTAGACGAATTTGCTGATAATTATTTAGAGCCGGCGATCGCGCAAAGCCGAAGTGAAGTTCATCTAAGTTCTAAAAAGTGGCTTTTAGACGCCAGCAAAGGATTTAGCTCCGCATGGCAGCAAGCCAACCAAGAGAGCTCACAGGTCCAATTCACGCAACTGATCGACCCCGTGGCTTTCAGCCAAGCAAACATCCCTGTTGAGTGGTTTGCCTGGGGATTTTATTTAACCAGCGAGGATTTTAAAGTCCGAGAACTTAGGCTGCTCAAAATTCATTCTGCAGGCAAAAATGCTTTGGAGTCATACCGAAAAAATGCAATTATCAAAGTTCTCGCTCAAGGCGTAGCTAATAGTGGAATGGATTTTAGGTCCCCGACCGAGCCTTTAGCCGGACTTTGGCCAGAACCAGAAGAGATAAAAATACGTGAGATTGGAGTTTTAGATGGTTCACAAAAACTCATTTTGCAACAAAAAACTTCAGAGATTGATTCAAATGATCGCGAATTTATTGAATTAATTGAAAAACGACTCGCTGGCGGAGAACAAAAGGTAACTAGTGAGTGCTTGAAGTGTCGCGCAAACTCTGTCTGCCCGAGCTTGCCTAGTCATCCTGGCCTCTTGGGGGTTTTGCATTCGGCTAACCGGGTGCGAAGTTTTTCGCCAGCAAAGTTGAGTACTTATCAAAGATGCAGCCATGCTTATTTATTGCAACATGAACTATCTTTACACGCAATCCCAAATCTAAAAACCCCACAACAAGAGCGTGGAGTTTGGGCCCACGCTTGGATTGAAGCTGCTCATCAGCGAAACATCAAATGCCAAAAATCAGATTTACCTCGTAAAGAAAAGCTTGGGGAAATTGCCGAGGGTTTAGCCTGGACCGCTCAGCAAGCTCTTAGTTGTGAAGAATATTTACAGCAACATATTGCTCTTTGCCCAATAAATGAAAAGACTGAAGTTTTACATGAAGTAGAAATGTGGGTTTTAGATTCTGACGCCCAAGTACTTCTAGGCACTAGGGCTGATGCTATCTACTTGAAAAAAAATACACTCTATTGGCGTGAAACTAAAACCACTGATAAGACTTATGAAATTTCGGATCTCAACTTTTTAGATGTTTTCCCGCAATTATCAGTGGCAATCGTGCTGATGAGTCGAATAAAAAATCTACCAAATTTAAGCAATGCTTTCAATCAAGCAAAAAACCGTATCGTTGAATTAGAAATTTTAAGCAGTGGTACTTCTCGTTTAATCCAATTTGATATTTCAAACCCAGAAATCTGCAATTTGGCATGGCAAAAACTTGCTCAGGCTTCTGACCGTTGGATTAAGGATGAAGACTTTGTTCCCAGCGAAAATCCCCCTTGCCATTGGTGCTCCGTCGCTAATTGGTGTCAATTCGCAAATACCGAAAAAAGAGTGGTTGACTATCAAGGGGTTAAGGTGGACCTAAATACCGGCGAGATTATTGAAGCGGCCGCCGATTTAACCCAAGAAGAACAGGTTTCTCGCTCTCTCGGGTTACTAAGCTCCCTGAGCGACAACTTAGACTCTGATGATTCGGTACCCTTTTAGTTACAGTCGAACAAGGAACTTTAAATGACCGTCGCCCTCCCGCTAGCAGTAGCCAATCCCAATAAGGAAAAAACTGAGGCGCTTCTAAAAAGAATTCCCACCGGATTGTTAATTGGTGATGGTTTTTGTGACGGTAGCGAAGAACCTTTCGCAGTAATAGATCCGGCAAATGGCGAAGTTTTAACTATGGTGGCTAATGCCAATGCAACTGATTTAGATAGAGCTCTTACCATTTCCCAAGCAGCCCAACCTGAATGGGCCAAAACAGCGCCGCGTCAAAGAGCAGAGGTTTTAAGAAAAGCTTTTGAATTGATGGTTTCGCGAGCCGATGACATAGCGTTAGTTATGAGTTTAGAAAATGGAAAAACGATTGCAGATGCCAAGGCAGAAACTCTTTATGCAGCTGAATTTTTCAGATGGTTCAGCGAAGAGGCAGTAAGAATCGATGGAGCATTTAGAACTGCGCCTAGTGGACTAAATAAAATTATCACACTTAGACAGCCTGTTGGAATCGCTTTCTTAATTACTCCCTGGAATTTTCCTGCTGCTATGTTCACCAGAAAAGTGGGGCCAGCGATCGCCGCAGGAGCCGCGGCAATTTTGAAGCCCGCAGGCGAAACTCCCTTAACTGCACTTTTAATTGGTGAGATTTTGCTCGAAGCGGGTTTGCCTGCTGGAATTTGCAGCATTTTGCCGACAGATAATTCTGCGCAACTAACAACAGCCGCATTAGCGGATCGAAGAATTCGAAAACTTTCATTTACCGGCTCAACACAAATCGGAAAACTTCTCTTACACCAAGCAGCAGATAGGGTGCTTAATTCTTCGATGGAACTAGGTGGCAACGCTCCCTTCATTATTTTGGATGATGCAGATATCGACTTAGCGGTTGAAGGTGCCATGTTGGCAAAGATGCGAAATGGCGGACAAGCCTGCACTGCTGCAAATCGGTTCTTTGTACAAGATAAAGTACACGACATTTTTGTACAAAAACTTTCTGAAAGAATGAATGCCCTAAAGCCTGGTCACGGCAGCGATGAAGCCACTACCCTAGCTCCACTAGTTAACCGTAAAGCTGTCAAATCTATTGCCCAGATGGTTCACGAAGCAATTCAAATAGGCGCAAAGCAATTTGCGGGTGGTCCGATTAACGATGGACCTGGGAGCTTTTTTCCTGCGACGGTTCTCGGGGATGTGCCGCCAAATGCGCAGGTTGTGCAAGATGAAATCTTTGGTCCAGTTGCCGCGGTGGTGCGAGTTCAAGATGAATTCGAAGCACTTAAGTGGGCTAATCAGAGTGAATACGGTCTAGCTGGTTACATCTACACAAAAGATACCGCGCGCGGCTTAAGAGTCTCTCAAGATTTAGAAGTGGGCATGATTGGCTTAAATCGCGGATTGGTTTCTGACCCAGCTGCTCCATTTGGCGGCGTTAAGCAATCAGGAATTGGGCGTGAAGGTGGCTACGAAGGAATCGACGAATACCTAGAAGTTAAATACATTGCCACAAGCGATTTTTAGTTAGCTTCACTGGGTAGTTTTAGTACTGGAACTTCCGCAGTTGAGATATCAATATCTCCTTCATCAGTTCTAAGTAATACCAACAAAACTGCACTTTTTTCTTGAGTCTTGAATTCATCGCCCCAGATAATTCTTCTTCCGGAATTCAAAATGACTACTGCTCGCTTGCCGTCGTAGCTTTCTACCAAAGAAACTTCCGGACGTAGCCACTCTGGCAACTCGCGTGAGACTCTTGCTGCCAATCCCCTAGCGACATCATTTGGTGCATACACAAAAGGATGAACGTCATTTGGACCCGCTCTATTAAAAGCCACACCTGCTTCATCCACTAAAAATCGCCCGGAACTTAAATCAGTTAGCGCAATAGGTGAGCGCTCCACTATCTCAATAACCACCGAGTCTGGCCAACCTTTTCGCACTTCAGCCGCTTTAATGATCTTTTCTCGTAGCAGTTGAGTTGTGATTTGATTTGAATTTAATTCAATTAAGGGAGAATCAATATTTATCTGTGCTAACTCAAGGACTCTCTCTTCACTTAAAAGTTGCAGTCCATTAACCCGAATGTTTTTTATAGTCAATAAATTAGAAAAATAACTTAAATAAACGCCGGTAGCTGCAGCTAAAAGTACAAACGCAAAAAGAGATATAAAAATTTTTCCTCTTTTGGTAAGCACCGTGCTATCTCACTTACCAAATTTTTCTCTTAAAAGATTAAGGATTTCTTCACCCAGCATGCCAATATCGCCAGCTCCTAAAGTCATGATGATGTCATTTGGTTCAGCAAACGAAACTAGCCTCTTAGGAACCTGAGTAAAACTTGGTTCAAAAGCTACGCGATCTTTAGCAAGCGGCACATAAGAAGCCATGGTCTGTCCACTAGCTCCTGGTATCGGTGTTTCGCCAGGGGCATAAACCTCCAGTACCACTGCCACATCTGCCAAACCTAAGCTTTCGCCAAATTCTTTATTAAATAATGCGGTTCGATAATAATGATGGGCTTGAAAAGCCACGATTATTTTTCCATCCTTAACCACATCTCTCGCCGCTTTCAAAGTAGCGGCTATCTCGGTTGGATGATGAGCGTAATCATCAAATACTCTTACATTGTTTACATTGCCCCGGTATTCGAATCTTCTTCTAGTGCCAGTAAATTTTTTTAATGAATCCTTAATTTTCTCGACTGGAATTCCTATTTCTAAACCGATAGCAATCGCGGCACAAGCATTTAAAACGTTATGCATACCCGGAACTGATAATTCAAAATCATCTATTTGCTGACCCTTGTAATTGACGCTAAATTTAAAGCCAGGTAACTGGGCCTCATAACTCATTAACTTCAAATCAGACGCATTTACCCCATAAGTTATAACTTGAATTTCAGACTTTACTTCTTCTGCTAGCCGTCGACCTCCTTCGTCATCAACGCAAATCACAGCAAAGCCATTGTTTTTACCAACTTTCAAAACAAACTTTTCAAAGGCTTTCTTTAAATGTTCAAATTCTTTCCAATAATCAAGGTGATCGCTCTCCAGGTTTGTGACTACAGCAAATTTTGGATTTAATTGCAAAAAACTACCGTCAGATTCGTCAGATTCAACCACAAAATACTCACCGTGGCCTAAGTGTGCGTTGGCGCCAGTTTCTGCTAATTCACTTCCAATCACATATGACGGATCCAAGCCAGCACCTTGCAACAATACGGTTACCATCGAAGTAGTTGTAGTTTTTCCATGTGTGCCAGAAACTGCAATGGTTTCATAACCCTCTGTAATAGCAGCGAGCGCCGCTGCACGTGAATAGATTTCTAAACCTAAATCTTTAGCTGTCAAAAGTTCAACGTTATCTTTTTTAATGGCCGTTGAAGCGATTATTGCCTTATTTGGTTTAACGTTTTCTCGTCGATGCCCAATTTGAACCTCAACGCCTAAATTTTTTAGTGCATTAAGTCGACGTGACTCCTTTAAATCGGATCCACTTACCTGGCTACCTCTTGCAATCAAGATTCGAGCGATTCCGCTCATGCCAGCGCCACCTAAACCCAGAATATGTACATCGTCAAGCGAAATACTTGACGTCACTTCGACCTCCCATTGCTCTTGGCACTTAGCAAGGTTAGTGCTGCATTTGTCAAAATTTGGTCAGCGTCACGCCGTCCAAATTTATTAGAGCGTTCAGCCAGCTGAGCTAGTTTTGTAGCTGACTTGAAAAGTTCTAATACCAATGCGATTAATTTCTCGCCAGTTAATTCTCTATCGCTGATAGTCAAGGCCGCCCCTTGTTCAATTAGCGTCTTTATATTTTCACTTTGCTCTCCATTGCCCGAAGGAAAAGGAATAAATATCGCGGGCTTTCCTAATGCGGTAACTTCAGCAACTGTCATCGCTCCCGAACGGCTAATGACCAAATCGGCTACCGCATAAGCCAGATCCATTCGCTCTATGTATGACACTGGATGATAACTAGAAAAAGTATCAGGGGTTTTTTCAATTGCTTTATTGGGGCCGACTGCATGAAGCACCTGAAACCCAGCGCTTGTAAGTAAGCCAATTACCTCAGTAAGTGCAGTATTAATTTTTGCTGCACCTTGAGACCCACCAAATACTAGAAGAGTTTTCTTTTTTTTGTCCAGCGCAAAATGCTCATATCCAGCTTCACGAGCTTCCTCGATATTTATCGCTGTAATTTCTTTTTTTAAAGGCATACCAATTGTTTGAGCTTTTGGTAACGAGTTTTCAAAACACTGAAATACTTTTTTTGCCTTTTTGTAAAAAAATCTATTGGCAATCCCCGGTTTAGCATTTCCTTCGTGAATTATCACAGGTATCTTAAGTTTTTTTGCTGCAAGATAAACCGGAAATGAAACATAGGCACCAAAACCAATCACCAAATCGGTCTCATTTTTCTTCAAAATTTTAATTGCAGAATTTCTAGCAATCACTAAATAAAGAGGAAATAGTAAACTAGCAAAATTAATTCGCCTTGGTAATGGTTTAGCCTTAATCAACTCCAAAGAAAAGCCCGACTTTGGCACTAAGGTTGATTCCAATCCTTTCGGCGTTCCAATTAAATAAATATTGAATTCTGGTAACTTCAAATTCAAAGCACGAGCAGTTGCTAAGGCGGGCTCAATATGACCAGCAGTCCCCCCTGCAGCTAAGGCGATTGAATTCATTTTTTACTTGAAACCTTGACCTTTTGTCGCTTTGCTTTTAAAGCGGGTTCGTTGCGAACGCAGGCCAAGAGACCTCCAATGGAAATTAAAATAAAAATTAAAGATGAACCACCATAAGAAATTAGCGGTAAAGGTACTCCAGTTATCGGGAGCAAACCTAAAACTCCCCCAAGATTGATTACACTTTGAATTAGTATCCATCCAGCAAGCCCAGTTGCATAAATTCGTGTGTAATAATTTTTTGTTTTTCTAGCTACCGTAATTATTGAAATAATTAGCACCAAGAATAAAAACAAAACAAAAAAAGTACCCACTAAGCCTAGTTCCTCACCAATCACAGCAAAAATAAAATCAGTGTGTGCCGCAGGTAGCCACCCCCATTTTTGCCTTGAAGCACCCAAACCAAGTCCAAAAATTCCACCTTCAGCAAGGGCGTATTGGCCTTGAATGATTTGCCATCCGGCACCTTCGGGATCAGCTGCTGGATCGCGCCACGAGAGCCATCGCTGCATTCGATATGGCGCTTGTAAAGTTAAAACTGCAATCGCCAAAACGCCTAATAGTGCATTCGCAGCATTAAGAATTAGTGGTGCACCGGCTGCGTAATAGAGAGCCAAAACAATCGGGAGAATGATTAAAGCTGTTCCGACATCACCTTGTGCCACAACTAATGCCGTGATGAGTAATCCCACCCAATAAACCGGGCTCAACAATTGACTCCAGGTCAATTCCGCACTCTTCATCTTTTGACTTAATACGGCTGCTCCCCAAATAATCAGAGCCAATTTCGCAAATTCACTAGGTTGTAATCTGAAATTTCCATAAATAATTAGCCAGTTTCTCTGACCGGCAACCGAGACACCAATGCTGGGGATTAAAACTATGACCAAAAGACCAATAGCAAAAGCAATTATCCAATTAGCCCATTTAGTAAAAAATAAGAGCGGCAGACGAGACGTTATAAACATTAAAATCAATCCCAATGTCGCAAAAAGTAATTGACGGATTGCTATTTCGTATTGATTTCCAGTTTGGGTAAAAGATATTTCAGTCGAAGCTGAAAGTACCATTACTAGACCTATTGCCAAAAGGCTCAAAGTAGATATCAAAATTGCATAATAAGTATTTAGTTCAATTGTTTTTGATCTACTCAATTTAATTCCTTCACCGCACTGGCGAATGCGTTTCCTCGCGCCTGGTAATCTTTAAACATGTCCCATGAGGCGCAACCTGGCGCTAGCAGCACTACATCTCCACTACTTGCAACTTTTTGAGCTTGTTTAACGACAAGATTCATTGCATTTTCATTTGCCTCCGAGATTTCATAAAGCGGCGTAGCTGGTGAATATCTAGCAAAGGCAGCTTTGATCAGTTCACGATCTTTACCAAGTAAAATTACTGCCCGAATTCGTGAGAAATGTTTTTTTACTAAATCTGAAAAATCTTGGCCTTTTGCTAGACCCCCAGCGATCCAGACCACGCTTTGATAAGCACTTAAGGACGTGTCTGCTGCGTGCGTGTTAGTTGCTTTTGAATCGTCAACGTATCTAACTTCATTAATTTCCGCTACTAAAGAAATTCTATGCGGGGCCGGTTGAAAATCCTGTAAACCTTTTTTTATGAATACTGGAGCAACCTGCAGCGACCTAGCTAGCGCCGCAGCGGCTAAAGCATTTGCAACATTATGTGGGGCAAAGGGTTTTATGTCCGCAAAAGTAGCCAACTCTTGTGCACTATCTTTGCGATTTTCAATAAAGGCACGGTCTACCAAACAATCATCAATTACACCCAACATTGAAATACTAGGAACTCCTAAAGTGAATCCAATAGCGCGAGCGCCCTCAACCACATCTGCGTTTTCAACCATTTTTTCAGTTACCGGATCATCTACGTTGTAAATACACGAATTTTTAGTCTGATGGTAAATTCTTGCTTTTGCATCATGATAATTTTGAAAACTTCCAAAAAAATCAACATGATCTTGGGCTAGATTTAATACCACGCTGGACTCAGGCGACATTGAGTAAACATAGGGCAATTGCGGTGCACCGACTTCAACAGCCAATACTTGGGAAGGGTTCGGATTCATAACTGCGCTGACAATTGATTCGCCAATGTTTCCCACTGCTTCAGACTTAAGACCGCTTGATTTAAGCATGCTATCTAGCATCATGGTTGCCGTAGTTTTGCCATTTGTCCCAGTAATACAGAGCCAAGGAGCTGGATTTTCTAAAGGCCTTAGGTGCCACGCTAATTCCAATTCGCCCCAAACCGGCAGTTCTCTTTTTAGAAAATCTAAAATCCAAGGGTGATTAGGTGGAAGGCCCGGCGAGACTACTAACAAATCAAAATCGTGAGGTAACTCCCCGCGAAAACCTAAATAAACTTTGGCGCCTAAAATTTCTAACACTTGCCCACGCTCTTTTTGCTTATCTGCCTCCGATGCATCAAAAACAGAAACTTGCGCACCTAGTTCCAGCAGTGCATCTGCCGCTGCAAAACCAGCAATGCCTAATCCAGCAACAGCAACACGCTTTTGGGAAACTTTTAACGCTCGCTCCACCATTTAGATGAACCTGACCCACTCTGCATAAAAGATTGCTAAACCGCCGGCCAACATAATTCCTTGAATAACCCAAAAACGAACTACGATTTGAATTTCAGGCCAACCTTTCATTTCAAAATGATGATGAAGCGGCGCCATTCTGAAAACTCTTTTGCCAGTTAATTTAAAAGCCCCTACTTGTAAAACCACCGATAAGGTAACTATTAAAAACAATCCACCCATTAAAGCCATCAGTAGTTGAGTCTTAGTAAAGATTGCCAAAGCCGCAATTGCCCCACCTAGCGCAAGTGATCCAGTATCACCCATAAAAATTCTTGCTGGCGAAGTGTTCCACCACAAAAAACCAATTAGCGATCCACCAATTGCTGCGGCAAATACCGCCAAATCCAAAGGATCTCTGACTGCGTAGCAAACTGGAGTTTCTTCAAATGCACAGCTTTGATTAAATTGAAAAACTGCAATTAAAACATATCCGGCAAAAGTTAAAATTGAAGCACCCGCAGCTAAGCCATCCAAACCATCAGTAAGATTAACTGCATTTGTCATTGAGGTCACTAAAAACCAAACCCATATTAAAAAAACACCTATTGGTAAAATAATTAAACTGTCTCTAACCAAGCTAATCGATGTGCTCGCGGGAGTAAACCCATTATCATTTGCGCCATTTATAGCTGCAAAGCCAAAAGCAATTGCTACTACGGCTTGACCAAATAGTTTAGTTCGTGCCCTAATTCCTCTACTGTTTTGTTTGTAAATCTTTAAATAGTCATCAACAAAACCAACTAGTGCGAGGCCGGCCATCAGCAATAAAGCCAAAATAACCGAATAAGAGGGAGCTCGCCAAACGTATAGATGAGCCGCAACATAACCAATTACCGTACCGCCCAAAATGGCCAGACCTCCCATAGAGGGAGTTCCCATTTTGTCTTGATGCGCCGGGTAATTAATTCCGTTTTCGCTAACTCTTATAGCTTGGGTCCTACCGCGGCGTTGCAGGGTTTTGATTAAAAGTGGAGTGAAAAAAAGCGTGAAGATCATTCCGACCACTCCAGCCAGAATTATTAATCTCATGCTTCACCCTTAAATTCAATTAAAGCCTGGGCAACTTCTTCTAACGCTATTGCTCGAGATGCTTTAAGCAAAATCACGTCATGAGGCTTGATTAATTCTTTCGCATAACTAGCTAAAGCTTGGTTATTTTCAAGAAGAGTCGCCTCCCCTAACCAGGTATCAACTGCACGGGCCCCGCTAATTAAGCCTTTCGCACCCTCACCCACCACTAAGAGTTGGTCAATATTTAACTTGGCAACGAGATGCCCAATTTCCTCGTGAAATTGCTCATGTTTTTCTCCGAGTTCTCGCATTTCACCGAGGATAGCAATTTTTCTTTTTCCTGTACCAATTTTTTCAAGCGCAACCAAGGCCGCATTCATGGATTCTGGATTTGCATTATAAGAATCATTCAATAACAAAATTTCATCTTGCAATTGCACCAGTTGCATTCTTAAGGGGCTCGTAGCTGTCGCTAAGCTCAGTAGTTCAGCAATTTTTGATAATTCTATATCTTCCAACAAGTACGGAGCTGTTGCGGCTAGCGCGTTTAAAACATTGTGTTCACCGGTTAATTGCAATCTGACCTTAGCCTCATGCCCCCTAAAACACATGGTAAAAGAAGGGCGACCTAACTCATCTAAGTCAATGTCTTTAGCAAATAAGTCAGCATTTTGTGTGGTTCCTACGGTAAAAATTTTAGCTTTCGTTAAAGTTTTTAAAATTTTGGTATTTTTATCATCAAGATTCAATATCGCCCAATCGTGCGCGGTTAAATCTTTAATTATTTCTGCTTTGGTATTTCTTAAATTTTGCAATGAACCAAAAATTTCCAGATGAGCCGTTCCAATATGAGTGATAATCGAGTAATTAGGCTTAGCGATATCAGTTAGATATTTTATATTTCCAGTGTGCCGGGCGCCCATCTCTAATATTAATAACTTAGTTTTTTCATTGCATCGAAAAACGGTCAAGGGTAAGCCAATTTCATTATTTGAGCTTTGGTGAGTAAAAACGCTTTCGCCTATTAATTTACTCATTTGCGCAATTAAGTCTTTAGTGGTGGTTTTGCCGCTAGATCCAGTAATCGCAATTGTTTTTAAATTAGTTAACTCTCGGTGAAGATATTTTGCCAATTTTGCCATTGCCCAAATACCAGGCTGTGAAAAGTTTTCTGGGGCATTAGAAGTTTCCTTGACTAATAACTGGGGCACCCCAGAGAGTCTTTTTGTAACCACCACCGCCACTGCCCCTGCTTGAATTGCAGCCTGGGCAAAATCATGACCATCTTGTCGATCACCTTTAATGGCTACAAAAAGATCACCCGGTTTAACGTTTCGCGAATCTATGACTATTTGTCCTGAGAAGTCAATTTCTGAATCAAGATTTATTACTTCAGCAGCGATGACTTCAGCGAGGGCTTTGATTTTAATTTTTATCATGTACTCGCCGAATCGTTTAATGCTTGGTAAAGCACTTCAGCATCAGAGAAGGGGTAATGTTTCTCGCCAATTTCTTGATATGTTTCATGACCTTTACCAAGTACCACTACGGTGTCCAGCGCAGTGCTGTTATTTGCCGCATAAAAAATCGCCTCTTTGCGATCAGAGATCTCTACTACGTTTGAGTGATCTTTGATGCCGGCTAATAACTCAGCTCGGATTGACTTTGGGTCTTCAAATCTTGGATTGTCATCAGTGATCACTAGCAAATCTGCATCTCGTGCCGCTTCACTCATTAGTTTGCGCTTGCTGGCATCTCTGTTTCCTCCAGCACCTAAAACTGCAATGACTCTTCCATTAGTTTGCCCTCTTAACGTTGAGATAACGGCAGTAATAGCCTCTGGAGTATGGGCGTAATCGACTACTCCTAAAGCTTTGCCTGGAATTAATATTGGCTCCATGCGACCTGGAATATGCGCTTTCCTTAGTCCCTTAATAAATTCTTCAACGGAAATTCCCAGATTTTGAGTTAACGCAAGAGCTAACGCAGCATTAAATGCATTAAACGCCCCAGCAAACTCTAATTTAATTTCAAACTTTTCACCTTTAGGTGTTGCGATATTAAAATCTACGTGACCCAATGCTGGACTAATATCTTCTAAAATCCAATTCGCATAACTTTGAGTTCCGATAGTTGTTTTTGGAATATCAACTTCTGCCGCTAGGCGCTGTCCCCACTTATCTTGTAGGCAAATTGCGGAAAACGAACTATATTTTTTTGAAAAAAGCTTTTGTTTTGCTTTAAAATAAGCCTCCATATTGCCATGAAAATCTAAATGATCCTGACTTAAATTTGTAAAGCCAACAGCCTCAAATCTGGTGCCACCTACTCGATCCAGGGCCAGCGCGTGACTAGATACCTCCATGACAACTGCCGACATACCTTGCTCAAGTGCCAATGCCAACATTGCTTGTAAGTGTGGAGCCTCGGGCGTCGTGCGAGTTGAATCAAAACTCAAATCGCCAATTTTAATACCAGCAGTTCCGAACAGACCAGTTTTTATCCCAGCACTTGTTAATCCAGAATTTAAGAGCCAACTCGTTGTTGTTTTTCCATTAGTGCCAGTTATTCCAAAGATCTTTAGCTTTGTAGAAGGATCGCCATAAATTTTTGAAGAGATATCTCCTAATTTTTTGCGAAGATTAGTTATCGTCAATACCGGCACCGTAATGGAATCTGGAATTAAGTTGCTACCTACCTCATCGGTTAAAATTGCCGCCGCGCCTTTATTAATCGCCTGGCTTGCATGGGCTGCCCCATGAGTTTTTTCACCACTTAGGGCGACAAACAAATCACCGGCATGGATCTGATTTGAATCGAGATTTACCCCGGTTAAGAAAACATTTGAATCCAGTTCGCCGGAAATCTCAAAAGTTTTTAAACCACTTAGATTGAAGGGGTCAATTTTTGGGCGAATTAAAGTCATTATTACCACTCAACCGGTAATTTTTTCATTGCCCCTTCTGAGGGTGCAATATTTCTTTCCTGAAGGGCATATTGTGCAACTTCTTTAAATACTGGCCCAGCTAAGCGGCCACCCCAACGGCCATTTTTTGGATGATGAATAGAGATCGCCACTACGATTTCAGGATCTTCAGCTGGAGCCATTCCGATAAAAGAAGCAATTACGTTATCGGAATAACATTTACATTCTGGGTCAACTACTTGGGCAGTTCCAGTTTTTCCTCCGACCCGATAGCCAGCAATTGAAGCCATTGGTGCGGTACCTTCATCAGAAACCACTGTCTCCATCATTTCGCGAACGATTTTGGCGCTATTTGGAGTGATCACCTCGATTGGCTCTTTCGCCTCTAGCGCCTTAAAGCTTCCATCGTTTTGAATGAATCCCTCTATTAAAGTAGGTGGAATTCTTTTTCCGTCATTTGCCACAGTGGCATACATGCTGGCGATTTGCACTGCGTTAACGGAATAGCCCTGTCCAAAGCTAAATGTTGGAAAACTCGTATTGGACCAAGTCTCCAAATCAGGGAGTTTTCCATTGCTCTCCCCTGGAAAATTGAGCCCAGTAGGTTGACCTACGCCAAAGCGTTTGAGATATTCGTAAAATTTCTTTTCACCCAACATCTCAGATGCCAAAATAGTTCCGATGTTGCTTGATTTTGCAAACACTCCGGTGAGAGTTAACTGCAAAGTTGGATGAGGGGTGTGATCTCTAAATGTTTTTGATGGACGCTTCAATTCTGGTGGAATAATAAATTGAGTATTAGGTCCAGCAACATTTTCATTGATTACCGCTGCTACCGTCATTAGTTTTGCAGTTGATCCTGGCTCATAAGAATCAACTAGGGCTCGATTAACCCAGGTAGTTGGGTCGGATTCACTCGGGAAATTCGCATCAAAAGTTGGGTAATTAACTAAGGCTAGAATTTTTCCAGTTTTTACTTCCATAGCAACTAAGGTTCCACTTTTAGCCGCAGCAGCATCAACTTGACCAGCAAGTGACTGCTCTGCCACGTATTGCAAATCGCGATCGATAGTCAACCGCAGACCCACACCCGGGACTGGATCGACTTGAGAATGCAGACCTTGCGGCAGTTGTCTGCCACCAGCGCTTGCTTCAAATTTCATACTGCCATTTTCACCAGAAAGCATTTCTTCGAAGGCATACTCAATGCCACTCATGCCATGACCTTCGGCACCCACAAATCCAATTAAGCTCGCCGCCAAAGTATTTGCTGGATAAATTCGATCTGTAGTTTTTTCAGAATAAATGCCAGGTAGGCGTAGACTTCTAATTTCATTCCACTGGGCAGGCGTGATCTTTTTGGCAAGATAAACAAATCTTTTTTCACCAATTAAGTTTGTAGTTAATTCTTCCCAATCAAGACTTAAAATTTCTGCAATTTGCTTAGCGGTTTCTTTAGCATCTACCACTTTAGTTTGATCTGCAGTTAAGTTTCTAGCTTCTACAGATATTGCCAGTGGTGCACCGTTACGATCTGTGATTTCTCCTCTATTGGCAGTTAAAACTGCGGTGCGAGTGCGGTTATCGGTAGCAGCCAAACTTAATGTTGGGGCTTGATAGGCCTGCACTTCTACCAACTTTGCACCATAAGCGGCAAAAATTAACGCGCTCAGGGCGGCGATGATATGTAGTCGTTGCGAGGTTTTTCTTAACTTCACTTTCTTTTCAAAAAAGTTCATTTAATTGTTGTTCCCTACCCGAGAAAGATCAGCTTCTCGATATTTATCGTCTAATCCCGGGGCGATAATTCGGCCATCGCGAAGATCGATAAATCCAGCTCCTGGTCCTGGGACCATACCCATCTGTATTGCCCGTTCCTTTAAGAGTTCTGGCGACTCAAGGCGCGCTACCTCTTGAGAAAGGCTCTCGCTTAAATCCGCAGCGGTGATTAGCTCGGCTCTTAATTGACTAATTAAAAATTGTCCGTGGCTTAGTGAGGTATTAATGATTAAGCCGCCAATTAGGCCTAAGAATAAAATTCCCGAAATAAATAATCCAAATCCAAAATTTGATACCGCAATATCTTGTTTTTTCGTTCTTGTTGAAATCTTTGGTCGTTGAATACTAATTGCACTCATGCGGCAACATCCAATTTCTCAATACCTCGCAATTTTGCTGACTTACTGCGTGAATTAAATTCAATTTCCTGAAAACTTGGTTTTATTGGCTTCGTATTTAGCAACCTAAAGTTCTGCGAAAGTGACTCAACAACCGGAAGCTTTCTCGGTAACTCGCTTTTTGCGATTTGAGATTTAAATAACTCTTTGACAATGCGATCTTCTAGAGAGTGGTAACTCAATACCGCGATGCGCCCACCTGGCTTCAAGAGAGTAAGTGCATCGGCCAGCGCTTTTTTTAGTACCTCTAATTCTTGATTTACCGCAATCCTTAAAGCTTGAAAGGTTCGTTTTGCTGGATTGCCGCCGCTACGACGAGCAGGAGCTGGAATAGATTTTTCTATTAAGGCAACAAGTTGCGCAGTAGTTTCAATTGGTGCAAGTTCGCGCTTTTTAACAATATTTTTGGCAATTTTTTTTGCAAATTTTTCTTCACCAAATTCAAACAACACTTTAGAAATTTCTGCTTCGCTCCACTCATTTATTAACTCTTTAGCGCTAAAGGTTTGTGTTTGATCCATACGCATATCCAATTTATTTTCATCAAGATATGAAAATCCTCTGGATTTTTCATCAATTTGGATTGAAGAAACCCCCAGATCAAAAAGAAAGGCATTCACTGAATTAATCGCCACGTTATTTAATTCTTGGCTAAGTCTTTCAAAATTTGAATGGATAAAAATAATTCGATTGTTAAAATCTTTTAATCTTGTCTGGGCGCGTGAAAGTGCAATTTGATCTTGGTCAAAACCAACTACTTTTAGTTTTTCTAGATGCTTTAAAAAATACTCACTGTGTCCGCCAAGGCCAAGAGTGCAATCAACAAAAAGCGCATCGTTAGCCATCAATGCCGGCTGTAATAATTGAAAAACTTCTTCAACCATTACCGGCTGATGCTGCTCGCTAAGTGCTTTTGACACTTGCTCTCCTCTAGGTCGGGGTTTAAGTTCCTCGGTCCCTTCCCGTGGCTAGTCCGGCTCTGGGGAAGGAGAGTCGGCATTAGTAACGGAAAGAGGCCGAAGATTTAAACCTTTAGAAAATTCCTGGGGCTACCTCTTCTTGGGTGTGGGCAAACTTGGGCTCTGCTTCGCTTAGGTAATCTCGCCAAGCTTTTGGATCCCAAACTTCAATCGTGGTATCTGCGCCGATCACAACTAAGTCGCGATCTAATTGCGCGTAATCGCGCAACGTCGCTGGGATGGTGATTCGGCCTTGCTTGTCAGGTTGCTCGTCAAAGGCACTGGAAAAAAAGACTCTTAAATAACTTCTAACCTTGGCATCATTTCTGGATGCTTCGCGTAGTCGCTCGGCATATATTGCGAATTCATTGGCTGGCCAAATAATCAGAGAGCGATCTTGACCCTTAGTTATTACAACCCCCGGAGCCAACGGGTCGCGAAATTTTGCAGGTAAAACCAAGCGTCCTTTGTCATCAAGACGTGGTTCGTGTGTACCCAAAAACACTTAGGTCCCCTTGGCAATCCCCCAAAAAGCTTTGTTTTAAGCCTTTTGCCTCGATGAGCCAGATCGATTTCCCCACTTTACTCCATAATCCTCCAAATGCAACCATTTTTTAACAAAATTTTCCCAAAGTCCTCCCCCGGAAGGGCCAAACAATTTGCTTTAGTTGGAGCTGAAATTAATAGTTTTGAACTGAATTAATATTAAAAAGGTCTAGAAGTCGCCGTCGCGTCTTTGTTGCCAGCGTTGTTCCATTCGACGCATAAAGTCGCCGCCACCTGGGCTTTTGCGTGGCTTTGGAGTAACTGCTGCTACCGGGGCTTGCAGCCCACGAATCAATAGAAATAAGCCAAGTACCAAAAAGACAAATCCGCCAATACCTAAAAGCACCATTTTTGTGGCTACTGATCCAACTACTAGGCCAATGGCAACCACAATGCTCAAAGTCCCGGTCAATAAATGACGCTTTTCTCCAGGGGCAATGGCAATTCGCGAGGGCTTTTTTAAGGAAGTCGCAAAGCGAGGATCTTCGGCATAAAGCGCCTGTTCCATCTGCTGTAGAAGCTTTTGCTCTCGGTCAGATAGTGCCATCTCGCCCTCCTTTTCTTTATACCTATAAGAATAGGCCCAGACTCTCAAAATGCAAGTAGAGGCTAGAGCTATTCCTCTATTAAACGAGCCGGAAGCACAGCATCATGACCGAAGCGACCGCTAGCTCTATCGGTCGCGGCCTCAATCTGCTGCCATTGATTTTCAGCTCCATCAAAAGTTAATTGCTGGCTGCCGGATGCTTCCAGCTTTAAGTTTTCTACCCTTACTCCCACTAACCGGATTTTTACTCCTGATAGTTTCAAGGCGCCAAATAGCTCACTAGCTGTTTTGTAGATTTCTCGCTTGCTATTGGTCGGATGTAAAAGAGTTTTTGAACGCGTAATAGTAGAGAAATTAGCAAATCTCACCTTTAGTACTACCGTTTTGCCAACTAAACCTGCTGCTCGAACCCGTGCACCAACTCTCTCGCTTAATCTTAAAATTTCTCGCAAGATATCTTCAGCTTCATCTAAATCTTGACTAAAAGTTTCTTCGTTTCCAATGCTCTTTTCAGCTTCCCAAGGTTCAACTCTTCTCTCGTCTCTTCCCCAAGATAATTCAGATAAATGCTCACCCAAGCTCTCGCCTAATGCAGCTTTCAGAGTGCTTACTGGAGTTTGAGAAACTTGCCCCACTGTTTTTAAACCTAATCTATTTAATTCGGCTTCCGTCTTACCCCCAACGCCCCAAAGCGCTCCCACCGGCAATGGATGTAAAAAATTTAATATTTCTTCGGGGGCAACAACTAAAAGACCATTCGGCTTTGCCATAGTTGAAGCTAACTTGGCAATGAATTTGTTAGGAGCAATACCGACTGAGCAGGTAATTTTTAATTCAGCTTCTACTCTTTTGCGTATTTTTTGAGCAATGGTTGTTGAATTTTTGAATATCTTTTTTGCTCCAGAAACATCTAAGAATGCTTCATCTAGCGCTAATGGCTCAACTAACGGAGTGAAGTCAAGAAATATTTCTCTAATTTTTTCAGAAACTTGGGCATATTTTTCATGATTTGGTTCGAGCACTACAGCCTGAGGGCAAAGCCTTGTTGCCTGCACCATGCTCATCGCCGCATGTACTCCAAATTCTCGGGCTTCATAAGTCGCAGAGGTAACTACTCCCCGCCCTGAGTTATGCCCGATGATTACTGGTTTACCTTTTAGCTCTGGGCGATCTATTATTTCGACTGAAGCATAAAAAGCATCCATATCCACATGCAAAATATTTGAGTTCTCATCATTTCCACTCAACTCAACTTGTGGCAACTTTCTAACTTGTCGATGAGTCATACGCTTATCTTTCCCCTAGTTTTTGCTTAAGCCACTAATTGCGGGCTATTAGCTAAAAGTGTTTTTATGGCAAAAATTCCCTGAGTTTTATATAGCTGATAAAGCGCCGGTAAATCCCAGCAGCCAGAAGCGATTAATGAAATTCCGCGTGGCCCGGTACGACGGATGTTTCCTCTAATTAAAAACAGCCAGGAATTAAAAACAGTTTGCGCAAATTGTCTTTGCATATCTTCAAAAAAAGTTGCATCAATTGGCCCAGTGGTGTCATCCATGGTTAAAAACACCACTCGCTTGCCGCTACGAATCGGAGGGGTTTGTGTAGAAACTTTAACCCCCGCCATCAAAACTTCAGTGTTTTGTCTAAGAGCTAATAAATCTTTTGAAAAAACCACTTGTAAATCTTTTAGTAAGTCTTTATAAAAATAAGTTATATGGCAACTTAAATCCATTCCTAATATTTCTACTTCATTTTTTACTACTTCATCTAAAGTTAAATCTGGCAATTTATGAGAAACGATTTCTTCTTTAAGCAAAATACCTAGCCCTAATTGTGCAGGATCATTGCCAGTTACATGCTCTAATCTAGACAATTGCAGCAATAAATCCCTTCGATTTAAATCTTTATTTGGTAAACGATAAATCGAATCAAAAGCTCCTGCCAAAATTAATCTTTCAGTAACCGGTCGAGAAATTCTTGAACGGTTCCAAAAATCAGCTAGTGAGGTAAAAGGGCGATAGTGCAAAATTCGCTCCACTTCATCTTCACTAATTCCTCTCACTTCCGATAAGGCTATTCTTAAAGAATTTGCAGTTTCTGCACGATAAACTCGATCAGAAGTATTTATATCTAAAGGTAAAATTTTTACCTTAAAATTCTTTGCATCATTAACAAGTAAACGCTTTGGGTACATTCCTGGGTCATGGGTCAAAATTCCAGCAAAAAAAGCTGCCGGGTAATGCGCCTTCAACCATGTTGATTGATAAGTCGGTAATGCGAATGCTGCTGCATGAGCTTTGCAAAAACCAAACGAGGCAAAAGATTCTAAAATTTTCCATAGCTCTTCAACTACCGATAATGAATACCGCTTTAAAGCTCTTTTGAAAAACCACCCGCGAATTGCTAACTGTTCTTCAAAATCACCCAACTGACGACGCTTTTCATCAGCTTCTGCAAAAGTACAGCCGGTAGCAATACTTATTAATTTAATTACCTGCTCATGAAAAACTACCACTCCCCAAGTTTCTTCAAGAATTGGCTTTAAGTCTGGGTGTAAATACTTTGCTTCACTTAACCCATCTTTTGCTTTTAAAAAAGGTTCAATCATTCCTGATTTCATTGGCCCTGGTCTAAATAATGAAATATCGATAATTAAATCGTTAAAAAATCTTGGCGAAAACTTTCCTATCAATTCTCTTTGACCAGGTGATTCGATTTGAAAACAACCTAAGACTTTAGTTGATTGAATTAACTCAAAAGTCTTTTGATCAGTTAAATCTACTTTGTCAATTTCGATTTCTTTATTTTCTATTTTTTTAATCTCTGAAACTGCATGCGAGATAGCCGACTGCATTCTCACGCCTAAGACGTCTAGCTTTAAAAACCCTAAAGTCTCGACATCATCTTTATCAAACTCGCTCATGGGGTAACCACTAGCACTTTCTACAACTGGGGTGCGATTTAGTAACTCGGAATTTGAAAGTAAAACTCCACAAGGATGCATTGCTAAGTTTCTTGGCAGTCCATCTAGCTTTTCAACTAAATCTAAATAATTATCAAGTTTGCCTTGAGTAAATAATTTGTAAAAAGTTGATTTTTTCAGTTCAGGAAGTTCACTTAAGGCTTTTCTAACATCTTTCGCTTTAATTCGAGGTAAGGCTTTAGCAAATAAATCAATCTCGCCTGTTGGATAGCCCAGCGCTGCTCCCACATCTCGAATTGCATGTCTGACTCGATAGGTATCTCGCATTGACAAGCAAATTGCCCGGTTTTTACCAAAGCGATCAATAATTGCGTCATAAATTTCTAGCCGACGATGCGATTCAACGTCGATATCGATGTCAGGCAAACTGGTACGAAGTGGTGATAGAAATCGCTCCATTAGTAACCCATGAGCAATTGGATCTACCCCAGAAATTCCTAGAGCGAAATTAACTAGCGAACCAGCCCCTGAGCCACGAGCTGCTACACGAATTTTCATTTTCTTGGTGAGCTCAACTACTTCAGCTACTGTTAAAAAATAAGTTGCAAAACCTAAGCGAGAAATTACTGATAATTCTGTTTCTAATCTTTGCCGGTATTGCGACTTAGTTGCTAGACCCCAGCTAGCTAGACCTGCCTCACACTTAGCAACTAACTCTCGATGAGCCCCGTGAGATTTTCCATTTAAAACCACCTCAGTTTCTGGCAAGCTAATTGAGCCAAATCCCAGATCTTTTACTGGATCTAAAGCGCAACTTTCTGCAACTGTTTCAGTAAATTTAATTATTAAACTCGCGATATCGCTCTCACCTGCTGCGCTAGCAACTTCTTGGGCAAGGTTTGCCATTTCAAAAGGGCTTTTTAGATAACCTTGTGAGTTATTTCGCTCAACTCGATTAAAGTTTATTTTTTGCTTTATTCGAATCGCATCTAAAACATCAGCAACTTTGGCATCTGCTGGTGTCAGATACCGAGCTGCGTTACTAAGTACCGCTTTGACTCGATTAGCTTTTGCTATTTTTAACATATTTGCAGCATTGCTAGTGCTAAAAGCATTTTTACTAGCTTGATGGGTAACTAATTCAATTACTATATTTTCTTTAGTTAATGAAAGCCAATGTTGAAGTATTTCTTGTGCAGTATTAAATTGCTTTGCTTTAACTGCTTGTCCAAAATTAGAGTGTGGGCCCAGTAGAACTACTAAGTTATTTTCTAAGATCTCTTTATAAATATGTTCATTTGTTAAATTTGGTAAAGAAACTAACCGACAAAGTGAAGCAAACCCTAAGGAATTTTTTGCGAGCAACACTAATCTTGATTGATTAACTTTAAAATTAACTCCTAAAATTGGTTGAATTTGTGCTTTCTGGCAAGCAGTAACAAAAGCAATTGCCCCAGCTAAAGTGTCATGATCAGCAAGAGCTAAGTGAGTAAACCCTAATTTTTTAGCTTGCAAAACTAGCTCTTCTACCTTGGAAGTCCCATATTGAAGAGAAAATCCTGAAACTGTATTTAAATGAGCAAACATCTAATCGATCACTCGCGAGAGATACCATTGGGAGTTATTTTCAAAATTAATTAAGTCAAAAACTCCACCAGTAGTTGAATTAACTCTTTTTGCAACTACTCGCCAAATTTCTTGTTCACCTAGATTGGCGATTGCTAAATCAGTCGCCGCCCACCAAGGGGTCATTTCAAACCACCTTGAAATTTGTTCAACTACTAGATAGCGATTTTGATTCCAAATAAATCGATCTGGGCGTCCATCTTTTAACCACACCGCAACTACTTCACTACGACGCAACCGCATCCCGACTCAAATCCTTTTTGAAAACATTCCGCGGGAAGACGGCTTGGGGGCCACCGACCTGGCTGAGCGCTTCCCCGCATCAGCTAGGTCGGTGATGAAAGTGCTGATGGCCTAAGTAGTTGGGGGTTCCACTAGGCCATCATTCGAACAAGTGTTCGACTAGTCATAGTTAACTACCTACCACTGACAAAAGTCAAGACTGGGGCGCTAAAGCGGCCAAAACTCCTTGCTTTGATCAATTACCACCGGTGGGTTGCCATCGACATGCAAGTTGGCGCTTTCTTTGGTCTGGTGGGTCAAAAACCACTTCGCTTCAAGTTCTCTCCAGCGGGGCATATTTTCTGCCACTTTTTCGCCATCGCGGCGCTTTACCCGGTCAAGACCTAAATTTAGATCTGCTTCAATCCAGACTAAGTAATCGAGTGAAGCTAATACCTCCTTATTGCCTGCCCCAACTCCTTCTAGAACTAAATAGTTGGGCTTTCCCAAGAACCTAGTCTCGCTATATTCATTTTTATGCCAATCAAAAACTGGATGAGAAATCTCTTCATCCTTATAAAAAGGCTCAATCAACCACTTAAGCAAATTTTTAGCAAGTGAAGATGTAAGGGCATCTTCCCAACCGTTATAAATTTGATCAAGATTCACCACTTGACAATTGGCTAAGTGATTACCTAACGCGTTTGCAAAGGTAGTTTTACCTGAGCCTGCCGGCCCATCAACTGCAATTACTAAACGTTTTTTGCCTTGAGTTAGCTCTTTGGTGAAGTCGCTGAATTTGCGCGCTCGCTCCATCGCTTCCAACCTACTAGTGCTACGGCCACAAAAACTGCATACAAAAATGCGGTAAAGATTAAGCCTTGATTTGCGTAGTGCACGGTGGCAACCACATTAACCAGCGTCCAAATTGGCCAAGCTTCAAATTTTTCTCTCACCATCAATACTTGAGCCACCACGCTGGCAACCAGAATAAATGAATCAGGCCAGGTTGCAGCGGCACCGATGCTTTCTAACCATGGCGCGAGTGCAAAAACTGCTACTAGCAGAATTATTAAAGTTCCCACCCTTTGTAAATTTTTTAATCCGCTAGGTTGAGCGCCTTCACTACCCCAGCCAAACCAACCCCAAATTGCCGCGGCGATAAAAACAAATTGCACTGCGGCGCTAGCATAAAGGTCGTACTGCCAAAAGAGCACGGCATAAAGCAAGCTTCCTAAGGTCCACCAAGGCCAAGTGATCCGCTTTCCGGTGGTTCCCAGCCAAACTCCAATTAAGGCAGCGATAGTTGCTAGTAACTCCAAAAGTGTGACTGGATAGTCGAAAATAGTAAATAATTCAATCATTTTTCTCCCTTGCTCGGCATTACCCGACTGGTTCTACGGTCGAAGGCGCTTTGCCTTCCTCTCAGCCTGAATTTCTCAAGCTCCCGTGTTGCCTCGAGTATAGATGCTCTCTTAATTGCTTGCTACTTTGTGACTATGAGTGAAAACCTCTCGCTAGTTAAACCAGTAAGTGAGCTACCTAGGCGTCGCCGATCTGAGCGTGCCTTACTCAACGATGCGGCAATTCGCCAATCAACTATTGATCTAATTTCAGAAGAAGGCTGGGATGGCGTAACTTTTGCCAAAGTCGCAAAAAGAGCCAACCTTACTGTTGGTGCGGTTTATGTTAGAGCCGAAAATACCGCTGAACTTGGCACAGATCTTTGGATTAATACCCTTCAGCCATATTTAAAAGATGCAATTAGTGCTTTATTAAGTTCAGTCTATAGCAAAAACCTAAAACGCATTGCTGAGCAAATTGAAGCTTGGGATAACCCCGAGCCAGAATTAATCTCTAGCATAGAAATTTTAATTGCAGCAATTTTTGATGAAGATTTAGCTGAAATTCCTAAGCGAGATATGAAAGAAATTTTAAGTAACTACTGCAGTGAAAAATATGGTTATGTCAAAACGCAAGCTGCAGCTAATTCATTAATTATCGGAGAAGCTTTGGGTAGAGCGCTTGGTGCAGCTAATAAAATTCCGCCAGATACTCCTCCTAGTGAAGTTGCTGAAAACTGCCTTGCCATGATCGAATCGACTCCAATTGAAGCAAACATTCCAAAAAATGTATTTCTTTCTGCAGCTAAAGCAGATACAGATCCAGACCCACACACCAGAGTTTTGCACCAAGCTACGTTAAAAGTTATTGGCAAAGTTGGTTACAAGCGAGCCACTATTGCCAGAATTTGTCGTACCGCACAGGTAAGTAGCGGTTCTTTATTCCCACGCTTTGAGACCAAAAGTGCCCTGATTGCTTCTGCAGTTAAAGCACTTATTCCAAGCGCTGAAGAAAGTTATACGCAATTAGAAGCATTTAGTGAAAAATACGGAAAAATTGAAGCTAATTATATTGCCTTTCTCTCGGTG
>JAYPCW010000012.1:0-28360 GCA_038124905.1 Candidatus Nanopelagicales bacterium
CTAATTTGCTATCTAGCGGCAAAGAAAAGCCCTCACTATTGTTTAAATTGATTACTTCTTGTGGAGCAGTAGCACCACGAAAGAAACTTTCGACTTTTTCAGCAAGCTCAACTGAACCAATGAATTTGTCTTGATCAGCAGGCTCACGGCGACGAGCTAGCGCTGGAATGATCTCCTCTTGAATTCCAGCGGCTTCTGCGCCTACTGCACGATAGAGAGTGCTGGAAAGGACTCGAGTTTCTTTTTCTGCCACGAGAGATAACTTAGCGAACTAACCAAAAAATGCGGTCAGGACTCATCTTGATTTTCGATTTTTTCATCTTCAATCTGCAATCTCACTTGTGAGACTGACGTTGTGATTTCATCTGGTGCGATTAGTGGTTTTGCTGCCGGTACGCCTTTTTCTGCAAGTCTTTTTGCTTGGGTGACTGCTTGACGATCAAAGCTCGATACAAAACTGTTGTATCCACCTACTGCTTTGTTTAGGCCATCGCCTAATTTTTCAATATGCTCAACTAGGGTACCAAGGCGTTTTAGCATTTCCGCGCCCATCGCTCTTATCTCTTCAGCGTTAGCACTTAAATTATTTTGATCCCAACCAAACGAAATAGTTCTAAGCAGCCCTAGCATGGTGGTAGGAGTAGCGGGAATTACATTTTTCCCAAATGCTTTTTCTAGCAATAATCCATCCATATCCAGCGCTGTCGATAGCAGAGACTCAAAAGGTAAAAACAAAACCACAAAATTTGGAGACTTGTCGCTATTGGATTGATATTGCTTTGAAGCCAGTTCATTAATTCTTTTACCTAAGTCTTTTGCGTGCTTATCTAATAAGTTTTCACGCTCCAGTGGCTCTTCGCAACCCATCGCTTCAAAAAAAGCATCCCACGGAAACTTGGCATCAACTAAAACTTCACCGCCGCCCGCTAAAAGAATAGTGACGTCTGGTCTTTGTGTTCGATCATCAAAAGCTCTTGATTCTTGACGTCGATAATGAGTACCTTCTAGTAACCCGGCATGTTGCAGTAATTGCTCAAGTTGCATTTCTCCGTATTGTCCGCGAGATTGACCCTTAGCTAATGCCGCAGCTATTTGTTTAGTGGCCGACTCAAGAGATTCATTGCGTTCTTTAATATGAATCATTTCTCGCTTTAGCATGGTTTCTGCTTCAATGCGCCTGCGATCTGCATCTTCTGATTTAAATTTCAATTCTTCTAAAGCACTTTGTACCGGCTTAATCACTTGATCGAGTGCTTGATTTTGACTGAGCTTTTGCTCCAGATTGGTATTTCTCTCTTGCAGGGTAGTAACTTGACCTGCTAGATGTATCGCACGAGCTCTCGCGAGCAACCAAACAATTGGCGCACTAATTGCCACACCAATTACTAGCCCTAGTAACAAACTGCCCATATTCACTCTTCTAGCATCCATCATGAGGGTGACAAATCAAGATTTGACCCGCCACTAGGCTATGGCTATATGGCACTGGCAGTAGGAATCGTCGGGTTGCCCAACGTTGGAAAATCCACACTTTTTAACGCTCTAACGCGAAATAACGTGCTGGCCGCGAATTACCCTTTCGCAACCATAGAACCTAACGTTGGGGTTGTTGGCGTACCTGATTTAAGACTTGAAAAATTAGCTGAGCTTTTCAATTCCGCTGAAATTTTGCCAGCGACTGTCTCTTTTGTTGATATAGCGGGAATCGTTAAAGGTGCCAGTGAGGGAGCTGGGCTGGGTAATAAATTTTTAGCAAATATCCGAGAAACTGATGCAATCTGCCAAGTAATTAGAGTGTTTGAAGATCCAGATGTAGTGCATGTAGACGGCCGAATTGATCCAAAAGAAGATATCGAAACAATTAATACTGAACTTATTTTGGCTGATTTGCAAAGCTTAGATAAAGCGATTCCTCGTTTAGAAAAAGAAGCGCGCAATGACAAAGCTAAATCTCAAGTCTTGGCAGAGGCTAAAAAAGCCCAAGAAGAACTCAATCAAGGAAAAACAATCTTTGCTGCTGGGTTAGATCTGGAGCTTTTGAAAGAACTATTTTTACTAACCGCTAAACCCTTTCTTTATGTTTTTAACGTTGATGAAGGTGGGCTCGGCAATGATGATTTTCAAAAACCGTTGCGACATTTGGTGGCTCCCGCTGAAGCCATATTTTTAAATGCCAAATTGGAATCAGAGTTAGTTGAATTATCTCAGGAAGAAGCGTTAGAACTTTTAGCAAGCGTAGGTCAAAGCGAATCAGGTTTAAGTCGTTTAGCCAAGGTCGCTTTTGAAACCTTAGGGCTGCAAACTTATTTAACGGCTGGCCCAAAAGAAGCTCGCGCTTGGACTATTCACAAAGGTGATACCGCCCCGAAGGCTGCCGGAGTGATTCATACCGACTTTGAAAAAGGTTTTATTAAAGCTGAAATTGTTTCTTATCAAGATTTGGTTGAGGCTGGATCCATGACAGAGGCCAAAGCAAAAGGAAAAGTTCGGATGGAAGGTAAGGATTACGTAATGCAAGATGGAGACGTAGTGGAATTTAGGTTCAACGTATGAGTAATTTAAAAACAAGAGATGACATTAGAAATCTTGCAATAATCGCGCACGTAGATCACGGTAAAACCACGCTAGTGGATTCGATGCTTTGGCAGTCAGGTGCATTTCGTTCCAATCAAGATGTAAACGAACGAGTAATGGATTCCATGGACTTAGAGCGCGAAAAGGGAATCACAATTTTGGCAAAAAATACTGCGGTGCTCTATAAGCATCCGGAGCTTGCGCCAAATGGAGTAACCATAAATATTGTTGACACTCCAGGTCACGCAGATTTTGGTGGGGAAGTCGAGCGTGGGTTAGAAATGGTCGATGGCGTAGTGCTTTTAGTAGACGCCTCAGAAGGCCCTTTGCCGCAAACGCGATTTGTTTTAAGAAAGGCTTTGCAGAAAAGGTTGCCAGTGATTTTGGTGATCAATAAAACGGATCGATCAGATTCGCGAATTGATGAAGTGGTTAATGAAACTTATGACTTGTTTTTGGATTTAGCTGATGACTCGATGCCCAATGTGTTGGATTTTCCAATTGTTTATGCAGCAGCTCGCGATGGCAAGGCTTCGCTAACTAAGCCTCAGGACGGTACCGCACCGCAAGTGGAAGACCTTCGTGAGTTATTTGAAACTATTTTGAAGACTGTGCCGGCTCCAACCTTTGAAGAAGGTGCTCCACTGCAAGCCCATGTAACAAACCTAGATGCCTCTGCTTATTTAGGCCGTTTAGCTTTATGTCGAGTAAGAAACGGTGAGATTAAAAAAGGTCAAACCGCTGCTTGGCTTAAGACTAATGGCGAAATTGAAAAAGTAAAAATTAGCGAATTGCTAATTACTCAAGCACTAGAGAGAGTCCCAGTTGAATCAGCTGGCCCTGGAGACCTTATTGCGGTAGCCGGTATTGAAGACATCACCATCGGCGAAACTTTGGCTGATCCAGAAAATCCAATTGCCTTGCCAGTTATCAAGGTTGATGAGCCGAGTATCTCTATGTTTATTGGTACTAATAATTCGCCACTTTCTGGCCGTAGTGGATCAAAAGTAACTGCTCGTTTGGTGAAAAATCGCTTAGACCAAGAATTAATTGGCAACGTATCTTTAAGAGTGCTAGATACCGAACGACCTGACACCTGGGAGGTGCAAGGTCGCGGTGAATTGCAATTAGCAGTTTTAGTTGAAATGATGCGTCGCGAAGGCTTTGAGTTGACTGTTGGTAAACCCCAGGTGGTAACTAAAACTATTGACGGCAAACTTCATGAGCCGGTCGAACGCTTAACTATCGATGTGCCAGAAGATTATGTGGGAGTAGTAACTCAACTTTTAGGCTTAAGAAAAGGCCGCATGGAGCAAATGACAAACCATGGGTCCGGTTGGGTCAGGATGGAATATTTAGTTCCAGCACGCGGGTTAATCGGATTTCGTACCGAATTTTTAACAGAAACTCGTGGTACGGGGTTGATGCACCATGTTTTTGAAAAGTATGAACCGTGGCATGGTGAAGTTAGAACTCGCGCTAATGGTTCATTGGTTGCAGATCGCGCTGGAAGCGCAACTGCTTATGCCGCCTTCAGCATTCAAGAACGCGGAGCACTATTTATTGGGCCTGGTGTTGAAGTTTACGAAGGCATGATCATTGGTGAAAATGCCAGAAACGAAGATATGGATGTAAACATCACTAAAGAAAAGAAACTGACGAACATGAGAGCTTCTGGCTCTGATGACACTGTGGCGTTAGTACCACCAAGAGCACTTTCCTTAGAGCAAGCTTTGGAGTTTTTAAGAGAAGACGAATGTGTCGAGGTTACTCCAGATAATGTGCGTTTAAGAAAAGTTATTCTTAATGCTGGCGAGCGAGCTCGAGCAAAGAGTAGAGCTAAGCAAGGCTAACTTTTTAGGTGTTGCACAAAAAAGTCAACTTCTAATTTCAGCAAGCTTTCTAAAGTGCTAGCCCCTTGGGTCATATGAGAAACTCCAGAAAGACTCAAAAAATTATGCCCCTTACCTTTGGCAAATAACGCTGCAGAAAGTTGCAGTGAATGCATCGCCAATACATTGTCATCGGCTAAGCCGTGTATTAATAAGAGTGGACTCGTTAAGTCGTCAACTTTATTTATCAGGGAGTTTTCTTCGTAGCGTTCCCCGTTTTCATCAGGTTGCCCCAAGTAGCGCTCTGAATAAGCTGTGTCATACCAACGCCAATCTGTAACTGGTGCGCCAGCAATTGCTGCTTTGAAAAAATCAGATCGCACTAAAACCGCTAAGGCAGCCAAGTAACCGCCAAAAGACCAACCTTTGATTCCAACTTTAGTTAAATCAAAATTCCATTTATTTAAAGTTGCTAATTCCTCTAAACCTTCAATTTGATCTCTTAATACTTTTTTAGACCAATTGCTACTAATGCTTTGAGCAAATTCCTTTCCGCGCCCTGGGGTGCCTCGAGAATCGATAACCACAACTAGGAATCCTTGGTTAGCTAAAAATTGTTCAGTTAAATAGCCGGTAGCGCTGTTTAGTACTCTCTGCGCATGAGGCCCTGAGTAAGGGCTCATTACTACTGGCAATTTTTCATTTTGGTAATTACTTGGGGCAATTACTGCCGCGTAAAGATCAGTTTCTTTTAAATACTCAATTGCAATATTTGGCTTAAAGCTCGGCGCAGGGGAGAGATTATCAAGCTTAAAAGATTTCTCTTTGAGTCTAAATTCATATTCTGGTTGCCATTTTTGTAAATCATGTTTCACTAAAACTAAGGCCGTCTCTTTTTTGATAGCACTTACATAAGAATCTGAAGGGGTAATCCAGCTCAGCTCGCCTTTTGCAGATAGCTCAACCAGTGCTTGATTAATAGGCGAGGCGGAAACAAGTGCACTAATTTTGCTCTCCGTAGCACTTAAAACCGTTCTTACTTCAAAATTTTGGCCAGGTATTTGTTGCCCATTGAGGTTGATTGTTTGCAGCTCTTCCCCGGTTAGATAAACGAAATGATCATCAAAAAATTTAGGTAGCGGTTGAAACACTTCTACCCAAGGATCTTCCTTTTGGGTAAAAAAAACTTTCTCATCTAGAGTGTCGAGGTCGTAGAGCTTTACTTCTAAATGATTTTGCTCTCGATTTAAAGCAGTCACAAAAATTTGAGATTCATTTTTAAAACCGGCGTTTACTAAGTATTCAAAGTTGCAAGATAGCTGAGATAAATCTTTAGCTTCCCCCTCAAGGTTAATCAAAATTAGTGATGAAGTCGGATTTTCGCTACCGGCAAAAGGGTAGCGATGCTTTCGTATTTCTAACCTTGGATCTGTTGGATCTGCCAATTGAATTTCGGTTACTTGAGTCGAGTCAACTTTCTCAATGAGTAAATTTTTGCTATCTGGTGACCACCAAAATCCACTAATTCTGGAAAACTCTTCTGCGGCAATAAAGTTAGCTAAACCGAAAGTAACTTCCTCAGCTGAAGCCTCAATTAAAGTTTTAACACTTTGCGTTGCTAATTCAATCAGTTTAAATCCATCACTTGACACTGCTGCCACGTATTTGCCATCTGGTGAAATTTTTGGGTCAACAACTGCTTCTGACAAATGAAATTCAGTTAAGGCCTCATTTTCAATTTGATAGTTAAATAATTTTCCATTTAGAGCAAAAATTATTTGCTCAGATTTTTCATCTAATTGATAACTGGTAATCCCGACTCCAGATTCGCGCATTCTTTCTCTTCGGGCCTGCTCAGCTGCTGGAATTTTTGATCCCACTGGGTCTAATAAATCCAGAGGATTAATTAAGAGTTCTGCTCTTTCGCTTGCAGTTGAGAATTTAAAGAGCCCTAATGTGGGGGTGTCTTGATTAATGGCGCGTAAAAAATAAAGTGTGGTTTGTTTATTATCTATAGTGAAATTACGGGGCCTTCCGCTAGAAAATCTTTGGGTAAGAGCATATGCAGAAATAAAATCCGCGTTTTGGTACATAATGAGTATTCTTCACCCTTCGCGTAAAGTCGACGCATGAGCCACTTGAGTTTACTTTTTGTGCACGCCCACCCAGATGATGAAACGATTTCTACCGGGGCCACGATGGCCAAATACGTAGCCCAAGGCGCGAGAGTTACCTTAGTAACCTGCACCAGCGGTGAAGAAGGCGAAATTTTAGTTCCAGAGCTTGCTCATCTTTCTAGTGCAAATGAAGACAAACTAGGAGAGCACCGTCAAAAAGAGCTAGCACTCGCGATGCAAGAACTCAAAGTCACCGATCATCGATTTTTAGGCGGCGCTGGTAAATACAGAGATTCAGGAATGATAGGAACTGAAGCGAATTCCCACTCAAAGAGTTTCATGAATGCCGACTTACTTTCTGCGGCTAGCGATTTAGTGGCAGTAATTCGAGAAGTAAAACCACACATTTTGATTACCTATGATGAATTTGGTGGCTACGGGCACCCTGATCACATTCAAGCCCACCGGGTTGCTCATTACGCCAAAGATCTTGCGCAAGTAGAAAGTTTTAAACCTGAATTAGGCCCGGCACACAAAATTTCACAAACTTATTGGACGGCAATCCCTCTCTCTTTAGCGGAAAAAGGTTTTGCGCAGATTGCCATGAGTGAAGATTCTAAATTTTTTGGGGTAGAGAGTTTAGATGAAATAAATTTTTTACAGCCCGATCAGATAATCACCACAGAAATTGATGGAAAAGATTTTTTAGAGCAAAAACTTTCTGCTTTAAAGCAACATCGCACGCAAGTAGATTTGAATGGTGATTTTTTTAAACTTATGACTGCACTCGGCCCAGAGGCTTTTGGCGTGGAATACTTTCGTCGCGTTGACCCGCCAGTAAAAGATTTAAATGGAATTATCGAAAAGAGCTTTAATGAATAAATTATTTAAGAGTCTCTTAGCCTTACCAATGGGCTTAGCTGCTGGTTTTTTGGCAGGGTTTTTACATCAAGCGAGTTTTAAAGTACTTATAACGATTTATTGGGGTATTGTCTTTGTGTTAATTTTTTTAATCATTGTGATGCGCTGGAATATAAATTTTGCGAATACTAAGCTCGCTGCCGTCTTATTTATTCCGGGTTGGTTTGTTAGTACTTATTTTTTAAGTACCTTTACTAACGCTGGGGATATTGTAATTGCGAACGATATGATCTCAAAAGTTTATCTGGCAACTGCAGTAATACTCATGGGCATAACTGCAGTTTGGCCAATTAAGAATTAATTCCTTCTTGCGCATTATTTAATTTTTCAACCGAATTTTGAGCTTTTTGATCGAGTTCGCTCCAGTCGGCCATAGCATCGTCAAGTGTCGCCTTTAAGAGGTTAGAGGCATTGATTAGATCTCGTCTTACTTTGGATGCTTGTGAAGATGCTTTTTGGGCAAGATCTTTTTGAACGGCAAGTCTCTCAACGAATCTCTTGCGCTCGCTATTTATTTCATTAAGAATACGACGACTTTCCTCTTTTGCATCATTGATTGCACGATCTAGCAACTCTTTGGCTCTTAAATCTGCTTCTTTACCCGTGCGCTCAGCTTCTAATTTTGAATCGCGCAGTAGTTTTTCGGACTCAAGTTTTATTGCTTGGGCTTCTTTCTTTGCTTCAGCTAATATCGAATTAGCCTCATCTTGCCTGGACTTAATTAAGTCTGTCATTTCTCGTTTAGTTCGGCGCAGTTCGCTCGCAGCTTGCTCTTTTAGCGCATTTGAGTTTCGCTCAGCATCGCTGAGCACTGCATGAGCCTTTGATTTTGCAGCTCTGATTAAAATTGCTGCATCCTCGCCTGCAATGGCAGTTACTTCAGCATCATCTAGTTCAAAAATATTGGGTCGATTAGCTAAAATTTTTACTTGTTGCTCAAGTTCATTAATTTTTCTTTGATAAGAATTTTGAGTGCGAGGGGCGCGACCAAGTGACAACCACCCAGCTTTATCGGGAACCTGAGAGCGCTCTACTTCGTCTACTAATTCCTCAACTTCAGTTTTTTCGTCCACGACAGTTCCTTCGATGACCTTTTTCTTTGCAGCCACATTACTCCTAAGATAATCTTTGAACCATAAGCCTTAATCTGTTTTAGCCTCGCTAAAATTTAAAAGCTTTTGAGTGCTTGTTATCGTTTGCGTGAATAGAATAACAGTCTAAATTTCTGGGGAGTAGTCGGTACTGAAATGGACACAATGTGGCGATAGAGGGTGACAATGAGAGCCCCCATGAATTGGTGGACCCAGAGCCAAATCCCATCGACTTTGTGGAGGAGGGAGTTAACGCCGAGGCGGAGGAGGAAACTCAATTTTTTGAAAGCAGTAGCAGTGTCGATTACGATCCGATAGAAAAACTTGATTCATTAATTGAGCAAACTGCCGAGCACTATCTTGATGAAGTTATCAAGCAAGTTAGTGTCACCCCACGTAGATCAACGATCAATCGGAAAATAATCTCACTTCTAACCACTTCTGCAACAATTGTAGGCCTAATAATTTGTCTATATGGAATTTCTTATTCAATTTCACATTTACCCAATAACACTAAATTTCTGAGTATTGATATTTCTAATCTAACGCTTCAAGATGCTTTGCAAACAATTTCTGTGAATATAGATGATGAATTAAATAAAAATATAGTTATAGAGTCAAGTTCAGATAGTGTTGTTATTAATCCAGCAGAATTAGGCTTAACTCTAGATGTTGCAAACACTCTTAAGCAAACTCGATTAAATCCTTTTCAGAGCCTTTCCGCCTTGGTTCAAGGCTATGAAGTCACGCCAGTGATTAAATTAAATGACGTGCTTATGAAAGCAAAGTTGACGCAATTAGCAGCTGGATCTGAAAAAAAACCACGTTTAGCAGACATAGATATCAAAGACGGACAAATTATAACCTCACGCCAAGTAAACGGAAAAAAGGTTAATTGGGATAAAACTCAAGAAGCTATTGTAGCCAGCTGGCTAAGAGAAGAAAATCCTTTTGAAATAGTCTACGACGCTGTTGAACCACAAATTACAGATAGTGACGTTCTAACATTAAGTTCGCAATTAGAGAATTACCTATCAGGGACAGTTATTGTCAGAAGTGATAATCGAACTGCAATATTTAGCCGTCGTGATATTGCTGAGGTAATTTATTTTGAAAAAAATCAAAGCAAAATTCAAATGCATTTCAATCAGCAATTAATTTGGAATAAATTAATATCAAAACTGCCAGGCCTAGACAAGCCCATAAAAAATGCTGATTTAAAAATAATTGATGAAACTCCTGTGCTCACACCAGCTAATTTCTCTCTTAATATAGGATCTCGAGAATTTCAAGATTTATTCATTGCAGCGTTAACTGATTCAAAGACTCGCGAAATAGACTTAAACCCTTTTATCGTGCGCCCAAATATTGAAACAGAGCAATTAGCGAACCTGCAAATAGTTGAGAAAGTCAGCGAATTTCGACAGAATTTCCCTCCAGCACAATATAGAACCGATAACGTATCAAATGCCGCAAAATTTATTGATGGCACAATTTTGATGCCTGGTGAAATTTATTCAATGAATCAAACAATTAAAGAACGAACTCGTGAGAATGGCTACGTGCCAGGTATCTATATAAACAATGGAAAGTTTGATGAGGGATTAGGTGGTGGTGTATCAATTATTACTACTGCAGTTTGGACTGCTGCTTTTTTTGCCGGTCTTGAGCCTATTGAACAGCGTGCGCACTCCATATATATCCCACGCTATCAAGAAGGTATTGAGGCAACAGTTCAATGGGGAAGTCTTGATCTTAAATTTAAAAATAACCTCGATAGTGCGATTCTAATTAAGAGCAAAGTAGATTTAGATGGAGTGACTATAACGATGTATGGGAAAAAGAAATTTGATCAAGTAGTAGCAAAAAAATCTAATCGATATAATGTAAAACCTTATAAAACTATTTATTCACAAGCTAAAAACTGTATTGATCAAGAGGGACAACCCGGGTTCGGCGTTACGGTTACGCGCGAAATGTTCAGAAATGGTTCTCTAGTCGCAAGTGATGAGTTTAAAACAAATTATCGTGTTGGTAACAACATAGTTTGCGGCGCAAAACCCGATAACCTTAATGAGGATTTAGCCAACGAATCCTTAGAGCCTGTCAGTCTGCCCGAGTGAGCCGTTGGCCGTCGGCAGTATCAATCGCCAAAATTCCTAGTATTGCCAATTGATCTCGCAGGTCGTCGCTGCGTTTAAAATCTTTCTGACTGCGAGCTTCCTTACGTAATTCTGCTAATCTCAAAACTTCTGGGCTAAAGTCTTCATCCAGTTCATTTTTTTTGGAAAAATTAAGCCCTAGCCACTTATCTGCATCTTTAAAAATATTTAACTTCTCAAAGTCGCTGAGTTTATTTGATTTTTCAACTTCGCGAAGTAATAAAATTACATTTACTGTATCCAGATCATCTTCCATATAAGATTGGATTCTGTTGGTATGCTCATTGCTAATTGGGGTAGTCGAGCTTTTTTGCCATTCTGAAATCAGGCGGTACCAGCGTTTTAGCGTTTTATCTGCAGCTTTAAGAGAGTTCCAAGTCAAATCCATTTGCTGGCGATAGCGATGTTCTAAAAAAACTAAGCGCAAACCTAAAGGATGAATTCCTTTCTCTATTAAATCTTCAACAAGCACAACATTTTGTGCGGACTTACTCATTTTGCGGCCCTCAAAAAGTAAGTGCTCAGCATGTACCCAGTGCTTTACTACTTCTTTGTCGCTCGCTGCATTACTTTGAGCTCTTTCGTCTTCGTGATGTGGAAACCTAAGGTCGATACCGCCGGTGTGAATATCAATTTCATCACCTAAGAAATTTAAACTCATGGCACTGCATTCAATGTGCCAGCCAGGAAACCCCTTGCCCCAGGGAGTGTCCCAAATTAATTGGGTTCGAGTTTTTGGTGCAATCTTCCAGAGCGCCCAGTCAGCGTGAAACTCTTTGTTGTCGTCAACTTCATTTTCAAATTTGTGCCCTGGCTTTAAATCTGAAAGCCTGTTACCGCTAATGGCCCCATAGTCGGCAAATTTTCTAGCAGAAAAAAAGATGCTGCCGTCTTTACCTTGATAAGCAAAGTTCTTTTCAAGTAATGCTTGTATTAGGTCAATCATTAAATCTATGGTTTCGCTTGCTTTTGGATATTTTGTAGCGGGCAAAATGTTCAGCCTTGCCAAATCTTTGTGAAATCGATCCTCATATTTTTTAGCAATGGCCAAGGCGGTCTGCTGCTCTTTTTCCGATTGCGCGAGCATTTTGTCTTCACTGCCGAGATCTGTGTCATCAACCATGTGACCTACATCGGTGATGTTTTGAATTAGTTTTACTTGCCAGCCCTTAGCCAGTGCGGTGCGATGAATCAAATCATTAAGTAGAAAGGTGCGCATATTTCCGACGTGAGCATCACGATAAACCGTGGGGCCACACGCATAAATTTTTAAGCTACCGCCACTACGAGATATCTCAACTTTTTTTCGTGCTTTTGTGTCATACAGATACATAAGCAAAGACTAATCCCTATTTGGTGAATATGCCCAGTATTGATATTGATGATGTAATTGATAGCTGATTTTTTTATATAAACTCTGTGCTGCCTGATTAGTGCTTAAAACTTGTAGCCAGATGTGCTTCAATCCAAAATCAAACGCAATGCTTTCAACAGCGCTCATGAGAGCCTGGGCGATTGATTTACCGCGATGAGTCTCGGCTACAAACAAGTTAGTGACCAAAGCAAAATCTGCTGCTCCAGCAATTCGGGCAGTCGCAATAATCTCGCCTTGATCTTTCAAGCTTAAAAAGCGAACCCAATCCCCGCTCTCTAGCGTGAATCGATCCACTCTTCGCTTTTCACCATTGTTTCGATTTACCGTACGTAACCAATCGTCTTGCAATTCGCGCTCAATGATGAAATTAATTTTCTGTTTTTTAGGTGCAACTTGTTTATACAGAAAATCAATTAAGTAGGTTTTTTCAAAACCTGCCTGGGTAAGTTCTTCATCAAATAATCCAGGTGACGAAAGATGCACCAGCGGAGTTAAGTTACGTGCTTGATACCAAGCAATCAGCTCAGCTAGCGATTCAACAATTGATTTATTTGGTAACCCAACTAAAAGGCAGGAATTCACGCGAGATGTTCCACCACCAGTCGCTTGCAAGACCCAGTCGCCTAAATTTTGGGTTTCACTTGCCTTCCAAACACTTAAGGCCTTGGTTTGAACCCACGCCGCAGAAACTTCTGGGCTGATTACTTTGGCGGCAATAACACTTTTGAAAGGGACTTTTTTAATTTCTTGGGTTTTGGTCTCAACTAAGAATTCGCCATTTTGCCAGTCAACCAAGGCACCCAGGGCATCTGTGGGAGTTTGGGCTACTAGATGACGAATCGATACTTTTCGGCCTACGTCAGCAGGAGTTACGAAAATTCGGCCAAGTGCGGGCATAAGAAGAGAAATCTTTCGGGTTGGACTACGCTTTCAAGCAGATCTTAATTACCTACCCAGGAGTAAATCGGTGACCTACGTAATTAGTGAACCTTGCGTTGACGTAAAAGACAAGTCTTGTATTGAAGAGTGCCCAGTTGACTGTATTTATGAGGGCGAGCGCATGCTTTACATTCACCCTGATGAATGTGTGGATTGCGGTGCTTGTGAACCGGTTTGCCCAGTTGAAGCGATCTATTACGAGGATGATGTACCGGAACAATATTTGGATTACACCCAAGCTAACGCAGCATTTTTTACTGAATTAGGTTCACCAGGTGGCGCTGCCAAGGTTGGCTTGGTTGCTAATGATGTTCCGATGGTTAAAGGCTTGCCAGCAAAAGGTGGAGAGTAGCCTTACCTCGAAATGTCTAATTCATCACTGGTTTATCTAGGACCTCCTGGCACCTTTACCCATGCAGCAATTGATTTAATGACCGTTCCGTGGAACGGTGAAATTAGTTACGAAAAAGAAGTCGCGGATGTAGTTTTTGCTGTGGAAAGTGGGCAAGCGCAAGCTGGATTGGTTCCATTAGAAAATTCAGTAGAAGGTGATGTTGCTAGCACTTTAGATGAATTGATATTTAGAGCTGCGCAATGTTTTATCAATGAAGAAATCGTGGTACCAGTTAGTTTTGTTTTAGCGGTTCCCGCTTCAACGAAATCCGCACCAGTAACCAAAGTTCTAACTCATCCCCACGCTGCCGCCCAATGCAAAGAATACTTACGAAATAACAACATTGAGGTTGAATACACCGCTTCCACTGCAGATGCCTGCAAGATTGTGGCAGAGCGAAAAGAAGCGGGTCTAGGCGCTATTGCTGCGGCAAAAGGTGCAGATACTTTTGGTTTATATGTAAAGCAAACCCGAATTGAAGATTACTCAGGCGGTAAAACCCGGATGGCACTGATTTCTAGAAAGTTGTCATCACCAACCGGTCACGATAAAACTTCGATTGTGGTTACTCCGGTTGCCGATCGAAACGGATTGTTAGCAGATATTTTGGCCTGTTTTGCTAAGCGAGATATTGGTTTAACTTCAATTAGTTCAAGGCCACTAAAAACAAGATTAGGTGAGTACGCCTTTTTAATTTCTGCACGTGGACATATCGGGGATCCAACTTTAAAAGCGGCAATTGGCGACGTAGGAGCTCTGGGTGCAGCAATTAAGGTTTTAGGAAGTTTCCCAATAAACCCCGAAATTTCATCGGCGCGCTTAGGTGAATCGTTACCTCCGGGGAGCGTTACCTCAGACGTTTTAAATGAGTGGGTAACTAGATTAGTTAAAGATTCGACTAGCGAAACCCCCAGATAATTTCTAGGCGCTAAGAATGCATATCGGAATTATTGGACTTGGTTTAATTGGCGGTTCACTCTTAAAAAAGCTTCACTCTCAATCCGACATTTTGGGTTATGACATAGATGAACAGGTACGAGCAAAAGTAAAACAAGCTGGCTTTCGGGTGCGAAACGACTTAGATGAGTTAATGCACAATTGCGAAATTTTGGTTTTAGCAACGGGTACCAACGCCGCTCCAGAAGTTTTAAAAGAAATTTCTAAGGCTAGTTACTCAGGATTGGTCAGTGATGTGGGATCAACTAAGGCTTCAATGCATGAATTGGTAGATGAAAAGTTAAATTTTGTGGGTGGACACCCAATGGCTGGGTCTCATCTGGCTGGCTGGGATGCGGCAACTCCTGAAATTTTTAATCAGGCACCTTGGGCATTAACTCTAGATCGAGTAACTGACGAAAAAAAGCTAGCTGAATTAATAAAATTTATTCTGAAAACTGGCGCAAGAGTGGTGCCTACTTTTGCTAAAGAGCATGACGCAGCAGTTTTAATTTCTAGCCATCTTTCGCATTTGGTTTCTGCAAGCTACGGAATTACTGCAAGCAAAGCAGCTAATGCAAAACTTATCGAAGCGCTAGTTGGTGGGTCTTATCGAGATTTAACGCGGATTACCCTTTCACCTAGTGATCGCACTGCAGAAATTATTTGGCCAAATCGAACTGACTTAGTTAACGCGATAGACGACTTAGTTAGTAATTTACAAAACTTAAAAAAATCTCTAAAAGCAGAAAATCCAGAAAATCTTATAAAACAGTTAAATCTTGCTGGTACCTCACGAACTTCAGTTGAAGAGCTTGAGGGAAAAATTAAAAAGCAAGAAATACAAGAAATTAGCGTACCTGCGGGCAATTTGATTGAGCAGCTAAAAAAGTTGACTACAGATGCGGTTCGCATTATTAGCTTCAAGAATCAAAATAGTAATTATGAAATTAAATTTGTTAAATGAAAGAAATAGATCTTTCAATCGGCGCGCCGAAAGAACCAGTTAGCCAAGAAGTAAAAGCTGCATTAACTGCTGCAGATTGGCAGGTGGGCTACCCACTAGCTGCGGGGAGTGAAATTTTCAAAACTGCGGTAGTTAATTGGGCTAAACAAGCATTAGCGCTCGATATTTCTTTTGAGCAAGTAATGCCTGTGGCAGGAGCCAAAGAATTTGTTGGAACATTAGCTTGGGTTTTAGGTTTAACTCGCAATTCAACGATTGCCATACCCAATTTGAGTTACCCAACTTATCAAGATGGAGCTGAGCAAATCGGCGCCAAGATCTTGCGCTATGAAACTGCAGAACAATTGGCACAAGCTGAAAAGATCGATTTACTTTGGATAAATTCCCCCAATAATCCCACGGGTGAAATTTTGCAAGCAGCACAATTGATTGCACTTTTGGAGGTGGCTCAAAATAAGAATGCAGTTGTAGTTAGTGACGAAACTTATCTAGAAACTGCAATTGATTCAGTTGCTCCAAGCGCTTTTGCAATTGCGCAAAACCAAGGGCTAAAAAA
Source organism: Candidatus Nanopelagicales bacterium (assembly GCA_038124905.1). Classification (GTDB taxonomy): domain Bacteria; phylum Actinomycetota; class Actinomycetes; order S36-B12; family UBA5976; genus ATZT02. Next base: position 15,865 of record JAYPCW010000012.1, read on the forward strand.
TGTTTTGGGGCTTTACTCGCTTTCTAAAAGAAATTCGCTAGCTGCCTTTCGAGTTGGCTATACCCTCGGCTCAATTGAGCTAATTGATCGATTGATTTCAGTGCGCCGAAAATTGGGTCTTTTAGCTAATTCACCAGCTACTCAAGTTGCCAGCAATTTATTGGCAGACTTTAGTTATCCAAAGAAAATTAGAGAGCAATTTTTAAAGCGCCGTGAAGTTTTATTGCCAGCTTTGACCAGTAAAGGTTTTACTAATTATGCGCCGGGTGGAATGTTTCTTTGGTTATCAAATGGTAAAAGCGGCAAGCAGGTAGTAGAACGCTTTTTAGCCTTGGGAATAAAAGTGGCCCCGGGAATTTTGTATGGCCCCAGCGGAGAAAATTTTGTAAGAATCTCATTAACGCTTACCGAGAGCGAAGCCGAAGAAGTTGCTTTACGCTTAAAGGATTTTTAATCGTTAGCATGCAAGGCGGTATTTAAACCACCCCAAGAATTGGTCCTACTAACAACTTCAATTGCACCAGTTTGAGAGTTTCTTCTAAAAAGTAAATTGTCTTCACCGCTTAAAGCTGCGGCTTTAGTGCTGGTTCCATCAGGCAAGCTGACTTTGCTACCAGCAGTTACATATAAACCAGCTTCAACTACGCAGTTGTTACCGATACTGATTCCAATACCAGAATTTGCTCCGATCAAACTTTTTTCACCGACACTAATTACCTCTTTACCGCCGCCAGAAAGAGTTCCCATTATCGAGGCACCACCACCGATATCGGATCCATCACCGATTACTACTCCGGCACTGATGCGACCTTCAACCATCGAAGCGCCTAAAGTTCCGGCATTGAAATTAACAAAACCTTCATGCATGACGGTGGTACCGCTTGCCAAGTAAGCGCCAAGGCGGACTCGATCGCCATCAGCGATTCTTACTCCTGAGGGAATTACATAATCGATCATTCTGGGGAATTTATCGACGCTTAAAACAAAAAATGGTACTTGGTTACTTAGAGCTCTACTTTTTACATTATTCAACTCACCTGGCAAAACAGCTCCCAAATTAGTCCAAGCCAAATTAGGTAGCACGGCAAATATTCCATCTAAATTTATAGATCTGGGTTTTACTAAGCGATGAGATAGCAAGTGCAATCGCAAATAAGCATCAGCAACATCGGTTGGTTTTTCAGATAAATCAGTTATCACGGTCTCAACTTGAATTCTGGAAACTCCGCGAATTTGATCAAGGCCAAGAGTTGAGTCAAAATCATTAACTAGATTTGGATTTAAACCTAAGCTTGGTGCGGGGTAAAAAACCTCAAGTATTTCGCCATTAAATTCGGTAGCGAACCCGATTGCGCTAGCTGAGAGAGTTTCCATGGGTAAAACTTAGCGCCTGGCCGGGCGAAACCACCAACCACTTTGATGGGTTTGAGAGAATAACTACATGCTGCAATTAACTAAGAATTTGGCCGAGTTGACCGCTGACTTAGTTGATATCCCAAGCGTCTCATTGGATGAAAAAAACCTTGCCGATCAGGTACAAAGTGCCTTGGAAGGGCTTTCGGGGCTAGAAGTGACTCGTATCGAAAATACTTTAATTGCGCGAACTAATTTTGGCTTTGACGAGCGAATTGTTTTAGCTGGTCACTTAGATACGGTGCCAGCAAACAACAATCAAAAATCCCAAAAAACTAATGATGCAATCCATGGCCTCGGTGCGGTAGATATGAAGGGCGGTTTGGCGGTAATGCTCAAACTGCTACAGAGTGTTAGTGAATTTAAAAAAGATGTTACTTTTTTATTTTACGAAGCAGAAGAAATTGAATCAAAATACAACGGCCTTGAAAAAATTTCTAAAACCCAAGGCAAATTACTAGAAGCAGACTTTGCGATACTACTAGAGCCAACTGGGGCAGTTTTGGAAATGGGCTGCCAAGGGTCACTCAGATTTAAAATAACTATTAAAGGCACCCGAGCTCATTCTGCTCGCTGGTGGAGAGGCGACAACGCAATACATAAGGCACAAGGCGTATTAGAGATAGTTAATTCTTATCAACCACGCAACCCAGAAATTGACGGTTTAACTTTTAGAGAAGGTTTACAGATCGTTGGTATTAGCGGGGGAGTTGCCGGGAACGTCATTCCAGATTCAGTGGAGATTTTGTTAAATTATCGCTTCGCACCAGATCGGGATCAAGCTACAGCTACTGCTCACTTAAGTGAGCTTTTTGCAGATTTTGAGTTAGAAATTATCGATGTAGCAGAAGCCGCTCCCGTGGGATTAAACCAAAAGGCAATTGCAGATTTTGTAAAAGAGATAGATTTACCAATTGCACCAAAATTTGGCTGGACTGATGTTGCTCGGTTTTCTAAATTAAATATTCCAGCAATAAATTTTGGCCCAGGTGATCCTCACTTAGCGCATCACCCAGATGAAATGGTGCCGATTGCTGATTTAGAACTTGTTTATCAAAGGTTAATCAGTTGGCTGATGAAGTAGCGAAAACAATTTGTGTATTTTGCGCCTCCAGTCAAGATATTGACGATAAATATTTAAATCTCGCTAGCGAATTAGGTGCGGCAATTGCCCAAAAAAAATATAACTTAGTTACTGGCGGCGGTTCTATCTCAATGATGGGAGCAATTGCTACTAGCGCTAGAAGGCATGCGGGTAAAACGATCGGAGTGATTCCAGAAGGATTATTAAAATTTGAAGTTGCAGATGAAGCAGCTGATGAATTAATCATCACCAAAGACATGCGAGCAAGAAAAGGTGTGATGGATTCTTATAGCGACGCCTTTATTGCTTTGCCTGGCGGCATTGGCACATTGGAAGAATTAATTGAAGTATGGACCGCACGAAGTTTAGGAATGCACAACAAGCCAATAATCATTCTCGACCCATGGAATGACTATGCCGGTTTAAAAAATTTAGTACAAGAATTAACTGAAAAATTTTTTATCAGGCAAGCTGCCACGGTGATTCCCAGTTGGGTAACAACAGTTGCCGATGCACTTACTGCGGTGGAGAATGAATGGCAAGAGCCTCGCAGCATTTTGGCTACAGCGAGGGATTTACTAGAAGCGGAAGTAGACGAAGTTAATGAAAGCTGATTTAGCACTTACCCAAAGAGTTAAAGCACCTCAAGAAAAAGTCTTTGACGAAATCGTAAATTGGCCCAAGCAAGGCGAATGGATGTTGGGTACCAAAGTTTGGGTAACTAAAAATGATGGTGTGGGAGTAGGTGGAGAGTTTGCTGCTTTTACTGGAGTTGGAAAACTAGGGTTTGTTGATCCGATGCGCATTACTGAATGGAATCGGCCACATTCTGTTTCTGTACTTCACTTAGGCAAGGTTGTTAAGGGAACAGGTGCAATGCAAGTGAAAAAGATTTCAGAAAATGAGTCTGAATTTATTTGGTCAGAAAGCATCTACCCTCCATTAGGTTTTTTTGGATATATTGGCTACAAAATAATTGAACCATTTTTTAAAATCGCAATACAAAAATCACTTAAAAAATTTGCGCAAATAGTAGAAATTAATTCTTAAATAAAGGCAATTTTTAAGATATAGGATTTTGTAGTAAGATAAACCTCATAGAATTTGAGTGATTGAGGATTAAAACTATGGCAGCGATGAAACCACGTACTGGTGATGGACCAATGGAAGTGACCAAAGAGGGTCGCGGCGTAGTGGTAAGAATTCCGCTAGAAGGCGGCGGTCGTTTAGTAGTTGAAATGTCCCACGAAGAAGCAAAAGAACTAGATACTCAACTAGAAGTTCTTAAAGCTTAAATCAACTAGCGCGCTCTGGTCGGTAAATTGCAGCTAACAAACCATCGGCGTTCGCCACTAACACTGGGATGAAGCGTTCATCTTCTCGAATTTTCTCGCAAACATTTCTAATGGCAATTGTTTCTGCGTCTTGATGTTTTGAACTAGAAACTCGATCTTCATAAAGCGCGTTATCGAAAACTAAAATTCCACCTGGCCTAAGTAGCCTGGTGCTTTCTTCTAGGAGTGATTCGTATTCCAGTTTGTCTCCGGCAATCAAGATCAAGTCATAGGCTTTATCGGTTAATCGAGAAACCACATCTAGGGCTTTTCCGGTGATCAAGCGAGTGCGCTGTGGCTCAATTGCCGCCTTTGCGAATGTTTCTTTTGCAATTCTCTGCGCACCGGCATCATGATCAATACTGGTTAAAACCCCAGCTGGGTTCATTCCTCTTAAAAGCCAGACACCGCTTATGCCAACACCCGTTCCAATCTCAACCACATTGCTCGCATCATTTGAGCTTGCAAGAAATCTTAAGAAGGCGCCACCACCGCTGCCGATTGCTGGGATCTTTTTGGCTTCTGCCATCTCTCGCGCAGAACTTAAGATTTTGTCCTCGCCAATTAGATTCTGGGCGTAGGCCCAACTTTGCCCACTCGGTGCTATCACAGAAATACCTTCTTCGAAATTTTTAATTTAGTCAAGGCTAATTCAACCCTCAGCATTTTTTAAGATGCGGGGCCCTAACATGGGAGATAAGTTAATCACTAGAGGAGATATGACTCAATCACCCTTTGATCCGCCTACCGGCTACGGACTTTCTTACACCACGCCCTCAAGCGAGCGCCCGAGACGCAGCACCCCCCTTTCTGCTGTTGTGGTGATTTCGCTATTGATTGGTGCCTTAACCGGTGGAATCAGTGGTTGGTTGGCCGCAGACTTCTTTCAAAATTTTTCTGGTAACAACTCGAATCAGATCGCTGTATCAAATGAAACCAATCAAGCACAAAACAATGCCGCGCAATTGCCGGCCATCAAACCTTTAGAAGGTTCAATCCCAGCAATTGTGCAAGTAGTTCAGCCAAGTGTGGTGAGCATTTCTGCCTCGGGTGCTGGCGGGACCGGAACAGGATCTGGATTTATATATCGACCAGATGGCTACATCATTACCAACAATCACGTGATTTCCACAGCTGCGGGTTCTGGTGAAATTGAAGTTACGCTTTTTGATCGGAGTACTTACCCCGCAAGATTGATCGGCCGAAATTCTTCATACGATCTAGCGGTTTTAAAAATTGAAAAAGAAGGCCTCACACCTTTGAGTATTGGTAATTCTGATCAATTACAAGTTGGTGATTCGACGATTGCTTTTGGTTCGCCACTTGGATTAGTTGGCACCGTAACCAGCGGAATAGTTTCGGCATTAAATCGACCAGTAACAGCTGGTGGCGTAGGCGATCAGTCTTACATCTCAGCAATTCAAACTGACGCGGCAATTAATCCAGGTAATTCTGGAGGACCTTTAGTGAACGCAGCCGCTGAGGTAGTGGGCGTAAATTCAGCAATTGCCACATTAGGAGTTGGGGCAAGTGGCAGCATTGGATTGGGTTTTGCGATTCCGATCACTCAGGTTGAAAGAATTCTGCAAGAGATTATTGCTTCTGGGGTAAGCAGTACACCAATTGCAGGAATTAGCATCGATTCAACTTACGAGGGCACTGGCGCGAGAGTCGCCGAAGTAGTTGTGGGCGGCCCCAGTGAAAATTCGGGTCTTAGCGAAGGTGATGTAATCACAAAAATTGATGGCGAATTCGTTGATGATTCCATTGAATTAATCGTGGCAATTCGTCGAAACGATCCAGGTGACACAGTTACTTTCACTGCCACTTCACCTAGCGGAGAAGAAAAAGCCGTTACCGTAACTTTGGGCTCACGCGAAGAAGGTTAATTACTAACTGGGGAAAGATTTAATGACTTTCCAGCTAAACCTTTGGGTCGCTTAATAAGTGAATTAGCAATTTCAATAATTGCAATGCTGGCGGTTGAATCTGGATCAGCCAAAACTAGCGGCTCACCTGCGTCAGCACCTTCACGTAGTCGAACATCAAAAGGAACTTTACCTAAGAGTGAAACTTCTTTACCGATTTCTTTTGTCAAAGATTCCACAACAGCTTCACCACCACCAGAGCCAAAAAGCTGCATTGGCTCCTGGCAGTGAGTGCAAATAACTTCACTCATATTTTCAATGACGCCCGCAACTGTTTGGTGGGTCTGCGTAGAAATCGTTCCGGCTCGTACTGCGACTTCAGAAGCACTTACTTGAGGCGTCGTGATTACCACAATTTCTGCTTTGGGTAAAAGTTGAGCAACGCTTATTGCCACATCGCCTGTTCCTGGTGGCAAATCTAAGAGCAAGAAATCTAAATCACCCCACCAAACATCAGTTAAAAATTGTTCTAGAGCCTTATGCAACATGGGCCCGCGAAAAGCAATGGGTTGAGAAACTCCGCCAGGTTTAAAAGGCAACATAGAGATTGCTCTGACGCCCCATTTACTGGGTGGCATGATCATGCCTTCCACCATGGTGGGGGCGTGGTCGATACCTAAAATTCTTGGAATTGAGTGACCATAAACATCTGCATCTAAAATCCCGACAGAAAAACCTTTAGCAGCTATTGCCGCAGCTAGATTTACAGTTAGCGATGACTTACCAACTCCACCTTTACCCGAGGCAATGGCAAACACTTTAGTTAAGGAATCTTCTCTGGCAAAGGGGTTTTCTTTTTGCGGGCCGCGCAATTTTTCACGCAGTGCTTTTCGTTGCTCGTCGCTCATCACATCAAATACGACTTGAGTTTGCGCCAAAGGCTGTACTTTATTGACTGCTTGTTGAATCCGGCCAACAATTTCTTGCTTCAAAGGGCAACCAGCAACAGTTAAAAAAATTTCAATTGCCACATTGTGACCTTCAATATTTACTGATTTGACCATGTCTAACTCAGTAATTGGGCGCCTAATTTCTGGGTCTTCTACCTCAGCTAGCGCTTTCATGATTAGTTCTTGATTCACTAGTTGCCTTTACCTCAACTTTTTGTAAAAAAATCTATTAGCGCCGCAGCTGTTTCCATAGGACGCTCTCTTGCAGGTGAGTGACCAGCTGAAGCCACCATTACATAATCAGCATTTAGTGTTTTGGCCATCTCTTGCTGCATTGGGATTGGCCAAATGTCGTCATGTTCTCCAGTTAGTACTAGCGCTGGTAAATTCTTTTTTGCCAGAACTTGTGCAAGATTTTGCGTCAAATCTGGAGTATCCTGCAAAATTACGGCTGTCTCATGTAGTGCTTGTGGATTATTTTGCATCCAGCGTTTTTTTCTAAATTCCCAAACTTCAGGGGTAAATTTATCTGGGCTTGACTTTTTCTCTTCAGTTTCAATAATTTGCCAAGCGACTTCTAGTGGAGTTTGGGGGAACCCTTTTCTAATGGCGGCAATGTTTCGCTGACGGTCTTTAGGAATTGCACCAGGGCCCGAGCAAAGCAAGGTGACTGATTTAAAAAATTCTGGGTTACTAAAAACAGATTTTTGGGCAACCAACCCACCCATGGAATGTCCAATTAGGTGAACTGGCTTTTTGAATTTTTCTGCTATCGACAAGACATCGTTAGCTAAATTTTCTAAAGTAAAACCGCCAGGATCAAGTGAATATTTGGATTCGTATTGCCCTCTTTGGTCAAAAGAAATTACCCCGTATCCGGCAGTACTTAAAGGCGGCAAGATTGCGAGGTAATCCTCCTTGCTACCAGTAAACCCTGGCACGCAAACAACTAATTCTTCAGCGTTACTTGTAGAAACCGTATTCAGAGCGGCCAAGCGATGCGTTGCAAGATCAATCTCTATTTTTTCTACGTCGCTTGGTAGCTCTAGGAGCATTTGGTGAACTTCAGGCATTAGCCAGCAAATCCCACCCTGCGCTCAACTGCTGAACCAATTTCGATGAAGGCAATCTTTGCTGCTGGAATTAAAATTTGCTTTCCTTTGTCGTCAGTTAGATTTAATAGCGAACCTTCTTCAATAGCCTTATTAACAGCTTGTTTTATTTCTTCTGGAGTTTGGTTGCTTTCAAAAACTAGCTCGCGAGCGGCATCTTGTACTCCGATGCGTACTTCCATGAAAAGGGACCTTTCTAATGTGATACCCCAAGATTAATGCCTTATTTTCGGCTCTGCATTTGTGGACTTATCAAAATGGCTCTAGATTTAGAGCATGCTCGATCAAGTAGTCCAAACCGCTAAAGCCCAGGTGCGCATCCGCCGCAAGGTTAATGAGGATGCGGAGCCCGCGGTATTTATTCATGGACTTGGTGCATCAGGCCATAACTGGTTTCCTTTAATGAATGAATTTGGCAACATCCTTGACATGACCGCACCGGATCTGCCTGGATTTGGCTTGTCGTTGCCTCCGAAAGATAAAGATCATTCCCCTAAGAATTTTGCTGAGATCTTAGCTGAGGTTATCGAGAGAACCTACCCTGGCAAGAGCGTTCATGTTTTTGGAAACTCTCTAGGTGGATCAGTTTCGGTTTATCTGGCAGCAAACTACAAAGAACTGGTAAGAAGCGTCAATTTAATTTCACCAGCACTTCCAACGCTTTACCCGTATCTCAGCGCAGCTCCCGTGGTTTTAAGTGCGATTCCTAAATTTGGCGAAAAGTTGATGGATAAGTATTTTGAATTACCTCCAGAAGAACGTGCTAAAAACACAATTCAAACGACTTTTGGAGATCCAAAAAATACTCCTTCCGGATGGCAAGAAGCAATCGCCAAAGAATTAGCCATTAGAGATGGTCAGCCACACCAATTACCCAGTTTGCTGGCTACCTTGAGGTCTTTGCTTGCAACTTTTTGGGATCGCTCACCCGAGGCTCCGTGGAATTTAGTCAAAGAAATCTCCGCCCCGATGACTTTCATCTATGGCGCTAAAGACAAGTTAGTTCATCCACGCGCTGCTAAAAAAGTTCCTTATTTTGCACCAAGTGCAAATGTGAAAGTTTGGCAAGACACCGGCCATGTGGCTCATATTGAGCACAGCGCCAGGGTTGCTGAAGAATTTTCTCGAAATCTTCTGCAAAACCGCATCACTTACTAGTAGCGTCTTCCCTAGGGAGGGACCAACTGTGAGTTCTCAAATAAAGCAATCCGCTAGCGCAGCACTTAAATACTCTGATCTTGAAGCGGACATCAAATCCGGAAAAATCGATACTGTATTAGTGGCAATCGTTGACATGCAAGGTCGCTTGCAAGGCAAAAGAGTTCATGGTGATTTCTTTTTAAAAGAGGTCGCTTCACACGCCACCGAAGGCTGTAACTATTTGTTAGCGGTAGATGTTGATATGAATACTGTTCCAGGCTATGCGATGAGTTCTTGGGACCGCGGTTACAGCGACTTTATGATGAAGCCAGATTGGGATACCTTATGTCGTATCCCGTGGCTGGACGGAACTGCCTTTATTTTGGCTGATGCTTTGTGGCTAGATGAGTCTGATGTAGTTGCCTCACCAAGACAAATTCTAAAATCGCAAATTTCTCGTCTAGCAGAACATAATTTGGTCCCTTACACCGGAACGGAACTTGAATTTATTGTTTTCAATGACACTTATGAGATGGCATGGGATAAAGGTTACAGAGATTTAATCCCGGCAAATCAATACAACATTGATTACTCATTGCTAGGCACAAGTCGCGTAGAAGGTCTGCTAAGAGCAATTCGCCTGGGCATGGCTGGTGCCGGCTTAGAAGTTGAAAGCGCTAAGGGTGAGTGCAACTTAGGTCAACACGAAATTGCTTTTAGATATTCAGATGCTTTAACTACTGCAGATCGCCATGTGCTTTACAAATTGGGAGCAAAGGAAATCGCTTCTGAGATGGGTTACGCACTAACTTTCATGGCTAAATTCAATGAACGTGAAGGCAACTCTTGCCATATTCATTTATCAGTAAGAGATAAAGCAGGAAATCCAGTTATGGCAGATGATTCAGATCAATATGGAATGAGTCAACTTGCTAAATCTTTTATTGCGGGGCAGATCAAATATATGCGCGAATTAACTTTGTTTTTTGCGCCAAATATAAATTCTTATAAGCGTTATGTGGAAGGATCTTTCGCACCCACTGCAATTAAGTGGGGACCAGACAATAGAACTTGCGCACTTCGCTTAGTCGGTCACGGCCAATCACTACGTTTTGAAAACCGGGTGCCCGGTGGAGATGTAAATCCGTATTTAGCTGAAGCTGCCATGATTGCTGCTGGTATTGCTGGCATTGAAGAAAAGCTCGAGCTAGAAGCACCATTTACTGGCAATGCTTATAAATCTGATGCTCAAAGAGTGCCAGAAACATTGCAAGAAGCAGCAGACCTTTGGGCAAAGAGTGGGTTTGTCAAAAAGACATTTGGCGAAGAAGTTCAAGAGCACTATTTGAATATGGCCAACACAGAATTGAAGGCTTTTAACGGCGCGGTAACCGATTGGGAGCGCTTTAGAACCTTCGAACGTATGTAACTTCGATACAACTTAATAAGGAGCAAGTAGCGTGTCTTTGCATCAAATCATTAACCCGGCAACTGAAGAAGTAATTGCCCAAGTTGAAGAATCCACTGAGGAGCAGACTAAAGAAGCAATTGCCAAAAGCCAGATAGCCTTCAAAACTTGGCGAAATGTAGCCCCGGGTGAGCGAGCCAGACTGCTTCGTCGTTTTGCGCAAGTAGTTGAAGAAAATATTCCGGTTTTAGCAAAGCTTGAAGTTGAAAACTCAGGTCACACTATTTCTAACGCAACTTGGGAAGCCGGAAACGTTAGAGATGTTTTGAATTATTATGCAGGAGCCCCAGAGCGAAATTTTGGTAAACAAATACCCGTTCCCAATGGTGTAGACATAACCTTTCGCGAGCCCATCGGAGTAATTGGAATCATCGTCCCTTGGAATTTTCCAATGCCAATTGCTGGCTGGGGATTGGCCCCAGCGCTTGCTGCAGGAAATACCGTAATCATGAAACCTGCAGAAGTAACACCGCTATCTGCAATGAAACTCGCTGAGTTAGCCCTGATTGCTGGCATTCCAGAAAACGTATTCCAAGTTGTCACTGGCGCGGGGCGAGTGGTTGGCGAAACTTTGGTACAAGACCCACGCGTTGGAAAAATCGTCTTCACCGGCTCAACTGAAGTTGGAACCAGCATCATGGCTAAATGCGCTCCGAACGTAAAGCGCATTACTTTAGAACTTGGTGGCAAATCAGCCAACATAATTTTTGATGACGCTGATTTAGAAAAAGCTGCCGCTGCAGCGCCATACGCAGTTTTTGATAATGCCGGTCAAGATTGCTGTGCTCGCAGTCGCATCTTGGTGCAAGAAAGTATCTATGAAAAATTCATGGAGAAATTTGAAGTCGCAGTCAAAAATGTAAAAGTTGATGACCCGATGCTTAACACCACCGAGATGGGCCCGCTAATTACCGCAAGCCACAAAGCAAATGTGATGAGCTTTATAGATGAATCTCTAGTGGCTTTTCGTGGATCAGCCCCAAGTGGAAAAGGTTTTTGGGTACCGCCGACCGTCCTAGCTATCACTGATCGAAAGCATCGCACCCTAACTGAAGAAATTTTTGGGCCGGTGGTTTCCGTGGCTACATTTAAAGATGAAGCAGATGCCATAGAGCTAGCAAATGCCACCGATTATGGCTTGAGTGGTTCTATTTGGACGAATAATTCAGCAAGAGCATTTCGAGTTGCGCGTGGTTATGAAAGTGGAAACCTCTCGGTTAACTCACACTCTTCAGTTCGCTACTGGACACCTTTTGGTGGATTTAAGAAATCAGGTTTGGGTAGAGAATTAGGCCCGGATGCGTTAGATGCTTTCACTGAAGAAAAGAACGTATTTTTTAACACCGACATCTAAGAGAGGAAACTGGTGGACAGACTAAAAGACCGGGTAGCAACAATTACCGGTGGTGGCAGCGGTATCGGAAGAGCCACAGCGATTCGCTTTGCGCAAGAGGGCGCCAAAGTAGTAATTGCTGATTTGGATGAAATAAACGGCCGCAAAGTCGCCGACGAAGTTGGCGGACACTTTATTAAGTGCAACGTAACAGACAAACAAAGCGTTGATGCAATGTTTAAAGAAGTTTATGACAAATTTGGTTCAATTGATATCGCCTTTAATAATGCAGGTATTTCACCGCCTGAAGATGATTCAATTTTGATAACCGAGCTAGATGCCTGGGACAAGGTGCAACTAGTAAACCTAACCAGCGTTTACCTTTGCTGCAAAGCGGTAATCCCTTACATGCAAAAACAGGGAAAAGGCTCAATCATTAACACCGCTTCATTCGTAGCAACTTTGGCAGCAGCAACCAGCCAAATTTCTTACACCGCTTCAAAAGGTGGCGTGTTAGCCATGACTCGTGAATTAGGTGTGCAATTTGCTCGCGAAGGAATTCGCGTTAACGCACTTAGCCCAGGGCCAGTTAACACTCCACTATTGCAAGAGTTATTTGCTAAAGATCCAGAGCGCGCACAAAGGCGTCTAGTGCACATCCCTATGGGACGCTTTGGCGAAGCAGAAGAATTAGCTGCCGCAGTAGCCTTCTTAGCAAGTGATGATTCATCCTTTATTACTGCTTCTAACTTTTTAGTTGATGGCGGTATTACTGGAGCGTACGTCACACCGCT
>JAYPCW010000013.1:0-27625 GCA_038124905.1 Candidatus Nanopelagicales bacterium
AAAATGCAAAAATGCTCGCGGATATTCAGCCAAGTGTTTCACAAATAACCGAAGCAGTTACAACAACCCAAGCCCCAGTTGTTGCTGAACAAGTAGTTGTAGAACAAGCGGTGCCAACGCCAACAACTACTACCAGTAAGAAAAAAAAGAAGAAAGCTAATTCTCAACCTTCAGCCGAACCTGTGGGAACAGTAGAAGCAGCTCCAGTTGCACCAGCTCCTATACCAGCACCCGCAAGTGCTCCAGTAGAGACAGTAGTGACGGTTGTAGAAGTGGCCCCCACAGTTGATGCCACTAGTGCTGCATCATAAAAATGAATGATTCGATTGAACATGAGTTCAAAGCTATGGGTTCGAATTTTTATGTCAAATTATCTTCAGCTAACAAAGAATTATTGACTCAAGCAGAAAATGAAGTTTTACGTTTAGAAAGAATTTGGTCCAGATTTTTACCGGATAGTGAGATTACTTTATTAAATAACAGCGACGGAAAGCCAGTTTTTGCTTCACAGGAAACAATATTGCTTGTTAAAAAAATGATTGAAGCATTTCGAATTACCAAAGGAATCTATGACCCAACAATTTTGCCGGAATTAATAAAAGCAGGCTATAAAAGTAGTCTGGTAAACCCATCGCTGGTCACTAAGTTAAGTAAAAAAGCTACCTGGCCAGGCGAGTTACTTAAAACTCAAATTCAAGGAAACCTGATTTTCTTGCCCGAAGGAACTACTTTGGATCCCGGCGGAATTGGTAAGGGCATTGCTGCAGATCTGGTCTGCGAAAAATTAATTAAAGAAGGAGCAGCAGGGTGTTTGGTTTCTGCAGGCGGAGATATTCGAGTCAAGGGGCTGCCTGCCAATCGGCCAAATTGGTTAATTTCAATTGAAGACCCTGAAGATAAAGAAAGCGTTATCTCACAGGTGAAACTTATAGATGGAGCTGTTGCAACCTCCAGCCGCCTGAAGCGCAAATTTTCTGAAGATGCCAACCATTTGATTGATACTCGCAAGGGCAAGAGTGCTACCAGTGCTGTTCAATCAGTAACGGTGGTTGCACATAATGCCGCCTTGGCTGAAGTCCTTTGCAAAGTGCCCTTTGGTTCTGAGCTTGACGATGCTTTGCGACTAATTGAGAATCAAAAATCTGCAGCATTGGTAGTGACAGAAGATCAAATGATTCACACTTCACCAAGTTGGAGGCGATACGAAAATGAGTAATCCACAATTTTGGTGGTACGTAACTAGAGCCAGCGCCATCATCGCTTGGTCACTTTTAATTTTTAGTGCGCTTTGGGGCATATTGCTATCTACTCGAATTTTTAAAAGTTTTGATAATCCGGCTTGGCTAGCTGATCTTCACAAACATCTTTCTTCTTTAGCTCTATTTTTTGTTTCACTTCATATGATTTCGCTCTATCTTGATTCATATGTGAATTTTTCATTAGCTGATTTACTTGTTCCGTTTAATTCTGATTATGTGAAATCTGGATATGAGGTATTGCTAAATATTCCAACTGCTCTTGGGGTAATCAGTTTTTGGTTTATGCTCAGCATTTATTTATCAAGTCAGGTTATGAAGCAACTTCCCAGAAAATTCTGGAAAGGGATTCATTACACCAGTTATTTAGTTTTAATTTTGGTTTCTTTTCATGCCGGATGGACAGGCACCGATGTAGGGGCATGGGGTTATCAATTACTTGCACTGTTTTTGATAATTACTGCGACTGCCGCCACTCTACTTAGAATTATGTATCCAAAAACTTCAAATCAATTAGCTGTAACACTAGAAGGTAGAGAGCCCGAGAGAGAGCCAAGGGTTAAATCGCGAATTATTAAAATTGATAACTTAACCTCTAAAGTAAGGTTCATTACTTTTGAAATCAATTCCCAATACCCAAGTTGGGAACCTGGATCTCATTTGAATCTAAATTTGCCTAATGGTTTACAGCGTCAATATTCAATATGCTCTGATCCAGCAGATAAAAACAAGATTTCAGTCGCAGTTGCTCTTGCAGATGACTCTCGTGGCGGAAGTTCCTTCATTCACAGCAATTTGAAGGCAGGTGATGTGATTGAAATTTCATATCCGAGAAATAACTTTCCGCTCAAGCCTGCAAAAAGCTATAGATTTGTGGCTGGTGGGATAGGTATAACTGCTATAAAAAATATGATTGAAAGCCTTCCTGCTAGCAGAAATTGGCAGCTCTACTACCTAGGTCGTTCGATTGAGAACATGCCATTTGTGGAGGAGCTGAGAGCAAAATTTCCAAAACAAGTGACAATCCATGTGGACGATCAAAGTAATAAAAAATTTGACTTGAAAAAGATTTTGGCCTCACCAGAAACTCTTTATTACGTGTGCGGCCCAGAGCCCTTACTTAAAGGAGTGCAAGAGGTAGCGCCACAAGATCAAGTTAATTTTGAACGTTTCTCGAAGGTAGTAAGAGCGGAAGTTGCAAAAAAACCTTTTAAAGTGTTCGCCGAACAAAGCAAAATTGAATTAAAAGTTTCTGAAAATGAATCAACTCTACAAGCGCTAGAGCGGTCAGGGGTAGTTATTTACGCCTCTTGTCGAGAAGGCGTTTGCGGAACTTGCGAGACGAAGGTTTTATCTGGACAGGTTCAACATGCAGATTCTGTTGCCGAAGATAGCGCTAAAGATCTGAAGGGGGTTTTCTACCCATGCGTTTCCCGGGCCAGTTCCGAGGAATTAGTTTTAGATTTGTAACTCCTCTAGCGAGCACCACACCAAGTATTACTACTGCTACACCTAAATACTCTAAGGGAAGTGGATATTCTTTAAATAATATCGCGGTATAGGCAATTGCTACCGGTGGAACTAAATAATAAACAATCACAGTTTTTGAAACACCTAAGTAGTTAACTGCATAACTGTTAGCGGTATAGCCAAAGCCAGAGACAATTACCGATAATCCAAATACGCCCAGCCAACCAGTAAGCGAAGCATTGGGTATTTCTTTAAGCAGATTTGGAATTGTTGGGCTAAAAATAAGGGCTCCAGGAATAGTCGCGTAAAAAGTAATTACCAAGGGAGGATGTTTATTTACTAGCGGTTTTATCAATACAGAATAAAAACCTAATGCGACTGCGGAAATAATTAAAAGGATTAAGCCATAAAACTCTTGAGCGCTTCCAGAAATGCCCAATAAATAAATACCGAAGAAGGCAATAAAAACCCCTATCCATTTAATTAGGGGGATCTTTTCCTTCCAGATGATTGCGGCACCAAGGAACGCAAAAATTGGCGCAGTATTAATAATGGTGGCGGCGGTACCCGCGCTCGTAACTCTTTGCCCTTCATAAATCAACCACTGGTACGTAGAGATTCCTAATTGGCCAACTAATCCAGCGAGTAATGCGTCCTTAGCGGGAATTTTTATAGAAAACCCAAAAGCTTTGACGAATATATATAGTGTAAATCCTGCTATGAGAGATCGTAGGACTATTAATGGCCCAGAGGTAAAAGAAGCTTCAGTAGCCATAACTCCGGGATAAGCCGCGGCAAAACATAGAACCGTAACTATTAATGAGCGATTGGCCAGGGAAATTTTTTTATTCAACTAGCAAAGCATAAGCAGCGCTTAGCGATAGTTAACGAATTGGGTAGCAAAGTCTAGGTCGGCGTTTTTCACCAAGTCGATAGTCGCTTGAAGGTCGTCTCGCGACTTGCTAGATACCCGAACTTCTTCGCCCATAATTTGAGTTTTCACCGATTTAGGGCCCTCATCTCGAATTAATTTAGTCACTTTTTTAGCTTGCTCTTGGCTGATACCACTATTGAATGTGCCCTGAATCTTGTAAACCTTGCCACTAGATTTTGGATCACCAGCTTTGAAAGCTTTTAAAGAGATTGAGCGTTTCACTAATTTCTCTTTGAACACTTCAAGTGCAGCTAAGACTCTTTCTTCGGTAGAAGATTCAATTTCAACGCCCATTTCGCCTGACCAGTTGATCTTGGTTTCGGTATTTTTAAAATCGAATCTTTGACTTAGCTCTTTGCCTGCTTGATTTAAGGCGTTATCAGCTTCTTGGCGATCGATTTTGCTCACGATGTCAAAGGAATTGTCTGCTGCCATCTTTACCTACCTAGATTTTAAACTTTATGCCGGTTAGCGTCTCACTAGTTAACCATAGATTACGCGCAACTTCCGCATTTTGTGCATTAGCACTAGAGGCAACGATTTTTGGATATCCCTTTGCTTCAAACACGCCATCTGGCCCAATGTATTCGCCGTTAGTTAAGCGAGGATTTACCGCAGCATAAATTTGCGGTAGTGCGCCCATTTGGGCAGATTGTGCAACTAATGAATTACCTGCATTTATAAGCGCTTTAGCAAGATCTTTAAATAATCCTGTGCGGCCTCGCATCATGCCTGCTTGCAAATTTGTATTGGCCAACCCTGGATGCGCGGTAGTAACCGTTTGTGAAAGACCTGTTGACTTTAGTTTTCGGTTTAGTTCAAGGGTAAACAGCAAATTAGCTAGCTTGCTGTTTCCATAAACGGGCCACGAGCGATATTTATCTTTAGAGATGTTAACTTCTGTTTCATCAGCTTTTAATAATTTACCCATTCGATGAGCACTTGAAGAAACATTTACAATGCGCGCATTATCAATCTTTTTTAAAGACGACCAAAGTAAGGCAGTAAGGGCAAAATGGCCTAAGTGATTGATTCCCATCTGCGCTTCAAATCCATCGACGGTTTGCGCATAAGGAGTTGCCATGATTCCGGCGTTGTTAATAAGAAAATTTAACGGCTCATCAAGATGGTTGTCCGCAAAAACTTTGACTGAAGTGAGATCTGCTAAATCTAAGAATCCAACTTCGATGGTGCTGTCTGGGTATTGCAGCTTTATTGATTGTGCTGCTTCTTGGCATTTTTCGACATTTCTACCGGCAACAATTACCTTGGCACCTTTGGCGGCAAGCACTTTTGCAGTTTCGTAACCCAGGCCAGAATTTGCACCAGTAATGATTGCTTTAGTACCGGAGAGATCTTTTATCTCAGCTGTAGTCCATCTGCTCAAGTTAAGCTCCTTTTGCCTCTTCAGGTATTCTCATACATCGCGGCTTAGCGCTTTCTTGCAAGGCACTATTGCCCCGATAGCTCAGTCGGTAGAGCATCTCCATGGTAAGGAGAAGGTCACGGGTTCGAATCCCGTTTGGGGCTCGAACGATTTTGGCGGGGTAGCTCAGGTGGTAGAGCAAGCGGCTCATAATCGCTGTGTCGCGGGTTCGACTCCCGCCCTCGCTACGAGCGGTAAGAATTAATTAAGGAGAGGTACCAATGGCAAAGAGTGATGTTCGCCCGAAGATCACCTTGGCATGCGTAGATTGCAAAGAACGCAACTACATCACCAAGAAGAATCGCAGAAACGATCCAGATCGTTTAGCGGTTAAAAAATATTGCGCTCGTTGCAATAAGCACACCGAACACCGCGAGACTCGTTAATAGTTTCTTGTGGCAGTAAACCAAGAATTTGTTGGTAAGACTTTTTTTAATGAAAAGTATGAACTCTTCGAGGTTGGTCGCGAAAAAGTAAAAGAGTTCGCCTTGGCTTTAGGTGAGACTAACCCGATTTACTTTAATAAAGAACATGCCCAGAGTTTAGGCTACAGCGATATTGTTGCGCCGCCAACTTTTTTAATTTCAGTTGCGATGAGTGCGATGAATAAAATTTTGTTTGACCCAAAATTCAATCTTGATTACAGCCGAATTGTTCATGGTGAGCAAGGTTTTACCTTACATAAACCAGTTGTCGCGGGAATGCAACTAGCCTGGAACACTACTTTAGAAAGTGTTGTGGAAAAAGTCGGAAATGAATTTTTAACATTTAGTATTAATTTTGGAGAGCCTGATGGGTTCGTTGCCCAATTAAAGTCTGTTTTAATCTCACGAGGTGAAGCATGAGCTTTGAAGTTGGATTGGAATTACCCGCAAAAACTTTTTCGGTAACTCGAGAAGATTTAATTAAATATGCAGGCGCTTCATTGGATTTTAATAAAATCCATTGGAATGAGCGGGTAGCTAAAGCAGTGGGGCTCCCTAATGTGATTGCTCATGGAATGTTCACTATGGGAAGGTGCATACAAATAGTGACAGATTGGATCGAAAACCCCGCCAAAGTAATTGATTATCAAGTCAGATTTGCCGCACCAGTAGTTGTGCCTGACGAAGATCCTGGTGCAACAGTTGAGGTAACTGCCAAAATTGTTGAAAATCTCGATAACAAAATTAAAATTGATATACAGGCTCGCTCAGAGGGGAGCAAAGTTTTAGGTAAAGCGGTAGCGATAGTAGAGCTGTGAAAGAAATACCGCAAGCTGTAATTGAGTTAGCCGAAAAAAGAAAAGCTGCAAAAGAAGCGAAAGATTATTCGCTTAGTGATTCATTACGAGAAGAGATCGCAGCTCTCGGCTGGTTAATTAAAGATGTACCTGCTGGGTATGAATTAAGCAAAAAGCCACCCTTTAATCAATTGGGGCATCTCAATGACTTAGCTAACCTTGACGACTTTGCTGCTGCCACGGCAACTGTGGGGCTTTTAGCAGATGGCTGGGCTGAGGATTTAAAGATTTGCGCCGAGGGAATTTTAAATAATACTGATGCCAATCTTGTGATATTGGATTTGGCAAATATTGACGGAGCTGGGCTAGCTGCAGAAGAGATTAGTAAAAAATATCTGGGCCGAGTTACGGCAATTCACTTAAGTCAAGAGTTGAACCAAGCCGGTTGGGCAAATTGCCAAAACGCGTTAATTTGCAAAGTAACTTCACCTGTTTATCTAGCCATGGATTTATCGACAGTTGCTGCTGGGGATTTTTTGAATCCACTGCTCGAAAAAATTAATCAAGGCTTTAGCGCGGTCGGCTGGAAAGGTGCATTGGTTGATTTAACAGATAACTGGCGAAGTGTGGTTGATAAAGGAACGGGTGAAGTCGATGTTTTGATGAGTTATTTATTCGCCATCAAAACCGACATAGCAAAAGGAATAGGACCAGACCAAAAAGCTAAATTTTATCGAAATGCCGACATGGAATGGTCTTTAATGTTAAGAGCAGCGGGGCACAGGTTGTATGCGATAGATGATTTGCCAGTAAGCCAAGGCAGACACCATGGTTATCACGATTCAGAGCCAAATTATCGAGATCAACAGTCAAAAAAAACCTATGAAAGATTGCTGCAAAAATTTAGAGGTAAAAATTCGATTTTAAGCCCGCGCAGATAGGGGTTAGGCTGAGGCGTTATGCGAGTGCTTGAGAATCAATCATTTAAAGACTTAACCACTTTGCGCCTGGGCGGAAATATTTCTAAATTAGTTGAAATAGAAACTCCTAGCGAGATTCAAGAATTTATTGATGAGTTTTATGATGAGGAAAAATTTATTTTAGGTGGAGGAAGCAACTTAGTTGTTTCTGATGATGAATTTGCCGGCGTGGTAGCGAAAATAAATTTAAGAAATTCATCAATTGCTACCAAAGATTTAGATCGAATTGTTAGAGCAGAAGCTGGGATTAACTGGGATGAATTTGTTGATGAGATGGTTGATAATGGCTTTACTGGCTTGGAGACCCTTTCAGGAATTCCAGGATTAATTGGTGCAGCACCGATTCAAAATATCGGAGCCTACGGTCAAGAAGTAGCTAACTTGATTGAGCATGTGAATGTTGTTGATTTAAATACTGGCAAGTGGCGAAAATTAGAAAAAAAAGACCTCGGGTTCGGCTATAGAACAAGTCTTTTAAAGCAAATGAATGTGATTGTTGAATCGGTGGAATTTAAATTAAAAGCGAGCAAAATTTCGGATCTGACAACTTACAAAGATATTGCAGAGTTTTTAGAAGTTTCCCCCGGTACTCAAGTTCCAATTAAAGATATTAGAAATGCTGTTTTAGCAGTGCGCCAAGCAAAAGGAATGGTGCTAGATAGTGCTGACTTTGATACCTGGAGCGTCGGGTCATTTTTCACAAACCCGATTGTTGAAATTGAGAAAATCCCGCAAGGAGCAATTAGCTTTCCGGTAGATGAAGTTAGGGCGAAAGTAAGTGCGGCTTGGTTGATTGAAAACGCGGGCTTCGCAAAGGGATTTGCACAAAATGGAGTAGCTATTTCAAGCAAGCATTCTCTTGCACTGACCAATCGCGGATCAGGAACTACCAAAGAACTGCTTTCGCTAGCGAAGCAAATTCAAGACGAAGTGATAGCCAAATATGGAATTAATCTCGAGGTTGAGCCGACTTTATTTGGTGTAACGATCTAACTAAAGAGCTTTTGTAAACGTGCTACGCCTTCAATCAAATCATCATCACCTAAGGCATAACTCATTCGCACATAACCGGGGGTACCGAAAGCTTCACCAGGTACGAGTGCCACATTTGCTTCATCCAGTGCAAATTCAGCTAACTCCATGGATGAATTAATAGTTTTGCCATTATAGGTTTTACCAAGTAGACCTTTAACCGATGGATAAGCATAAAAAGCACCACCTGGCATGGGGCAGTTAACGCCGTCAATGTCGTTCAACATTTTCACCATTGTTTGGCGACGCTTATCAAAACTTTCTAGCATAGTTTTGACAATGTCTTGCGGGCCAGAAATCGCAGCCAAGGCAGCTCTCTGAGCGACGTTGCTGACGTTGCTGGTCATGTGTGATTGCAAATTAATTGAGGCCTTGGTGAAATTCTTTGGGCCAACCGTCCAACCCACACGCCAACCAGTCATGGCATAAGTCTTAGCTACTCCAGAAACAATTACGCAACGTTCTGCTAAATCTGGAACTAAATTCAAAATTGAAGCGTATTGATTGCCTGGATAAACTAAATGCTGATAGATCTCATCTGTCATTACCCAAATTTCATGCTTTGCAGCCCACTTGCCAATTGTTTGAATTTCTTCAGGTGTGTAAACCGTGCCTGTGGGATTTGAAGGAGATACAAAAATTAACATTTTTGTTTTTAAGCTTCGAGCTTTCTCTAATTCTTTTACAGTAACTTTGTAGTTAGTTGTTTCATCACTCATTACTATTTTTGGAACTCCGCCAAAAACTTGAACTACTTCTGGGTAGGTAACCCAATAGGGAGCTTGAATGATTACTTCATCACCAGGATTAATCAAAGTTGCCATGGTATTAAAAATTGCTTGTTTGCCACCGTTGGTAACTACAACTTGATCGGCGCTAACTTGAATTTGATCATCACGACTAGTTGCCTCGGCAATTGCAGTTCTTAAATCAGGTAATCCACTGGCAGGGGTATAGCGGTGGTTGGCTGGGTTTTCTGCAGCAGCCTTTGCCGCTTCAACAACGTGAGGGGGAGTTGGAAAGTCTGGTTCTCCCGCACCAAATCCGATTACTGGCTTGCCTTCGGCTTTTAGCGCCTTGGCTTTTGCGTCAACGGCCAAAGTGGCAGATTCCGCTATTTTTGAGACTCTGGTGGATATTTCACTCATGGGGTCAATATTGTCACTATGTATATAGTCATTTGCAGATAGGTCAGAACCCGGCCCAAAACCCTAAAAACCCTTACGCGTAAACTCATACGAGCGCTAAAGACGCTGTGCGTGAGCATGCCTTAAAGCAGGCATAGGGGTGTGGCGCAATTGGTAGCGCACCGGTCTCCAAAACCGGCGGTTGCAGGTTCGACTCCTGTCGCCCCTGCCAATAAAACCAAAAAGTGAGTAAAAAGTGAGCGAAGCGACTCCAACAACGGTTGAAGGTAAGAACTTCATCCAGCGCGCCATCACTTTTGTCCGTCAAGTTGTAGCTGAACTAAAGAAAGTTGTTTGGCCAACTCGTTTTCAATTATTTAATTACACCGTGGTGGTTTTAGTTTTTGTGGTTATCGTGGCTTTGATCATTGCGGCATTTGACTTTTTATTTACCCAAGTAGCACTCTTTATTTTTGGATCATAGGAAAAGGAATTAATTAACGTGACTGATTCACCGTTTTCTCATAGCGAAGAAGTTCAAGCGCCTGCTGAAACAGTCGTTGAAGAAACTGTCGCCGAGCCAATTATTGAAGTAACAGTTGAAGAAACTCTGGTAGAACAAGCAGAAGAAGTTGCGCCTGCCGAAGAAGCGGAAATAGACCCGGTAACCGCTTTTGCAGAAAAGATGAGAATTTTGCCAGGAGAATGGTACGTAGTTCATTCTTATGCTGGCCTAGAGAATCGTGTAAAGAGCAACATAGAGAACCGTATTAATTCATTGAATATGGAAGATTACATTTATCAAGTAGAAGTTCCGATTGAAGAAGTCACTGAAATTAAGCAAGGGCAAAGAAAACAAATTCGCAGAAATAAATTCCCTGGTTATGTTTTGGTGCGTATGGATTTAACTGATGAATCATGGGGAGCAGTAAGGCACACTCCAGGTGTTACTGGTTTTGTAGGTCATGCACACACTCCGGCACCTTTGAGCTTGCCTGAAGTAGTTGCGATCTTGGCTCCTAAACCAGAAAAGAAAATTGTTACCGGTGCTGGCGGTCAAACCACCACGATTAAAGAAGTTAGCGTGGTTGATTTTTCAGTTGGCGATTCTGTAACAGTGATAGATGGTCCTTTTGCAACCTTGCAAGCCACCATCAGCGAAATAAACGCAGATTCTCAGAAGGTAGTCGGCTTAGTAGAAATCTTTGGCCGTGA
The DNA here is from genome assembly GCA_038124905.1 of Candidatus Nanopelagicales bacterium. Classification (GTDB taxonomy): domain Bacteria; phylum Actinomycetota; class Actinomycetes; order S36-B12; family UBA5976; genus ATZT02. The sequence continues at coordinate 10,663 of JAYPCW010000013.1, forward strand.
AACTCCTGTAGAACTCGGCTTCAATCAAGTGCAAAAGAACTAGTAGAGGAAGAAAAAAGAAATGGCACCTAAGAAAAAGGTTGTTGGATTAATCAAGTTGCAGATTCAAGCTGGCGGTGCAAACCCAGCTCCACCAGTAGGGCCAGCTCTTGGTCAACATGGTGTGAACATCATGGATTTTTGCAAGGCTTACAACGCGGCAACTGAATCGCAAAAAGGTCAAATCATTCCAGTAGAAATTACTGTTTATGAAGACCGTTCATTTGATTTCATCACCAAGACTCCACCAGCTTCAAGAATGCTTTTGAAAGCAGCTGGAATTGAAAAAGGAACTGACAACCCCTTAAAAAATAAAGTTGGCAAAGTGACCTCTGCGCAAGTACGCGAGATTGCTGAAACCAAGATGAAAGATCTCAATGCAAATGATGTTGATGCAGCGATGAAAATTGTTGCCGGAACCGCGCGTTCCATGGGCATCGTTGTAGAGGGATAACACCAAAAGAAAGCGTGGGAGGGTCGACTGCGACTCGCAAACCACAAACTGCAAAAGGAGCAGAAATGAAACGCAGTAAGAACTACCGCAAAGCAGCGGAGTTAGTAGATGAAAACAAAGGCTATAGCCCGGTTGAGGCAGCAAAGTTAGCTAAGGAAACTTCCAAAGTGAAGTTTGACGCCACGGTGGTTGTGGCTATTGGTTTGGGAGTGGACCCAAAAAAAGCAGATCAATTAGTGCGCGGAACGGTTAACTTGCCACATGGCACGGGTAAAACTGCTCGCGTAATTGTTTTTGCCGCAGGCGAAAAAGCTGAAGAAGCGCGTCAAGCAGGAGCCGATGAAGTTGGCTCAGATGATTTAATTGAAAAAGTTTCTGGTGGTTACACCAATTACGACGCGGTTGTCTCTACCCCAGATTTGATGGGCAAGGTTGGTCGTTTGGGTAAGGTCCTAGGACCCAGAGGCTTAATGCCGAATCCAAAAACAGGAACCGTAACCATGGATGTTGCCAAAGCGGTAGCAGACATTAAGGGCGGAAAGATTGAATTTAGAACCGACAAGCACGCTAATTTGCATTTTCCGATTGGCCGAGCTTCGTTCTCAGAACAGCAACTAGCAGAGAACTTCACGGCGGCTTATGACGAAATTATGCGCGCCAAGCCATCTTCATCAAAAGGTCGCTACATCAAGAAAATTACTATGTCCAGCGCGATGGGCCCAGGAATCAGGGTCGAAGTAGCTGGCGCCCAGGCGCAAGAAGCCTAGAAAAGAGTTACCCCGCCGGGTGACCAACCCCATCCGGCGGGTAATCTAACTAATCCAGTCAAGCCAAAGACCGCTGGTCTTTCAAGGGAAACTTTGAAAGTTAAGGTTGCTAAAGCAACGCCCGCGCAGGTGAAAACAGGTAAATTTATTTTGCCCAACACACTTGCGTGTTGGGTTTTGTTATTTAGCGACTTAGCCAGCCTCGACTTAAAGAGGAGTTCAATTGTCACGGGCTGAAAAGTCAGCAGCGCTAGCTGAGGTTACGGAAAAATTTCGTAACGCGGCAGCAACTGTATTGACCGAATACCGTGGACTCACCGTTTCGCAATTAAAAGAGTTGCGTCGCGCGTTGGGCCCAAAGACTACTTATGCAGTAGTTAAGAACACCATTTCTCGTTTGGCTGCTAAAGATGCTGGCGTCGAAGGCCTAGATGAAATGCTCAAAGGCCCAAGTGCCTTGGCATTCGTTGAAGGCGATCCAGTAGAAACCGCTAAAGGCTTAAAGACCTTCGCAAAAGATAACCCCACCTTGGTAATCAAGGGTGCATATATGGACGGCAAAGTTATGTCGGCCAAAGAAATCATGCGCCTTGCCGATTTGGAATCTCGCGAAGTACTTTTAGCGAAACTTGCTGGAGCTATGAACGCATCGCTAACTCAAGCGGTGTATTTATTTGCCGCCCCGCTTTCACAAGCGGCAAGAGTATTTGGAGCCTTGCAAGCTAAAGCCCAAGCTGATCCATCAGTTTTGGCTGCAAGCGCACCAGCAACCCAAACTGAAACCGCCCCTGCAGCAGAAGCTGCCGAGGCCCCACAAGCTGAAGCAGCAACTGCTGCTGAAGAAGTAAGTACCGAACCTGTAACGGAAGGAAGCGCCCAAAATGGCGAAGTTGAGTAACGACGAATTGCTCGCTGCATTCAAAGAAATGTCGCTAATCGAATTAGCAGACTTTGTTAAGTCATTCGAAGATACCTTCGGCGTAACCGCCGCAGCCCCAGTAGCTGTTGCTGCTGCACCTGCTGCCGGTGGAGCTGCTGGTGGAGATTCTGCAGCTGCTGATCAAGATGAATTCGATGTCATCTTGGAAGACGGCGGAGACAAGAAGATCCAAGTTATTAAGGAAGTTCGTACCCTAACCAACCTAGGCTTGAAGGAAGCCAAGGATTTGGTTGAAGGTGCACCAAAGCCAGTCTTGGAGAAGGTCAACAAAGAGACTGCAGACAAGGCTAAAGAAGTTATCGAAGCTGCTGGTGGAAAAGTCAGTATCAAGTAACTCTAGAAAATTTAAAAGCCCCCTAGATAGGGGGCTTTTTTATTGACCCAAGATTGTTGAAATTTCAACTAAATCTGCTAGGCTAAGCCAAGCCATTCAAACCGAGTGGCTAGCTTTAATCGAATCTAGAAAGAGACAAATGGAAATCATTTTCTTAGTAGGACGTATCTTGTTCGCCTTGCTGTTCTTGGCTTCAGGCGTCGGACACTTGACCGCTACCGCCGCGATGGCTGGATACGCCCAAAGCAAGGGAGTACCTGCAGCAAAGGCCAGCACAATCATCTCTGGAATTGTCATAATTGTTGGCGCTTTATTGGTGCTAACCGGATTCTACGGAGATTTGGGTGCGCTGTTACTTGCTGCCTTTTTGATCCCAACTGCATTTTTGATGCATGCCTATTGGAAAGAAACAGATCCGATGGCAAAAATGAACGAGCAAGTTGCCTTCAACAAAGACATTTCTTTGGCTGGCGCTGCACTGATCATTTTTTATCTATTTGTCAAGTTTGGAAACGATCTTGGCTTAGTTTTGGGTACCGCTTCACTTTTTAATATGTAGCTACTCCAGACACCAATTAAAACCCCGTCCATTACTGACGGGGTTTTAATAATTCTGACTGATAATCTGCTACTCAAATGAGTAGAACCGACAAGAAAAAAATTGTTCCAAAGCCAGCTAATGAGTTGGGCTGGCGCGACTTAACTACAGCCGACGGAGATGCCCACCTGGGCGAAAAGCCCCAGGGAAAAACCTTGGCAGCCTTGGTTCATTTGAGTGATTTACATGTTTGTGATGCTGAATCGCCTTCAAGAATTGAATATTTAGATCGCTACGCCGATGCTGATAGCCCCTATCGTGGGGAGTTAGGCCACATCGGCACTTATCGGGCAAACGAAATTTTAACGACTCAAGTACTTGCCGCCATGGTTGACACCATTAATGAGATTGAAAGTGCGCCTTTAACTGGAGCGAACATTGATGCGGTGGTAATTACCGGTGACATGACTGATAACGCCCAAGAGAATGAAACTGATTGGTACTTAAAAGTTTTAAATGGCGGGGAAGTTCAGCCAGCAAGCGGAAGTAGTGAAAAAAGTGAGTGGGTCGGATCTAGCAATGTTCCGTTTGATAAAAAATTTTGGCACCCAGACGGTGCCCCTGTCGGAGAGGAAGAGGATGATCCAACAAGATTATTTGGATTTCCTAAGGTTCCCAAGCTTGCAGAAATTGCTAGAGCAAAATTTATTTCCAAAGGCTTGAACAAACCTTGGTATGCGGTTTATGGAAACCATGATTTACTTTTACAAGGCACCGTTGTGGCAGATGAAGAGATGCTGGCTTTATCTACCGGTGATGAGCGAATCGTAGGCTTGCCGAAAGATTTTAAAATTCCAGACATTAAGCCATCTTTTGCTGAAGTTGGACCAGTTTGGTACATGCACAATGAGACTTCTCCCAGACAAAAAATAACCCCAGACAAAAAAAGAAGATTTAACGATGCCAGCGAATTTGCTGCTTCCCATTTGAAAACCGGAGATCATGGCTTTACCCAATGGAATGTTGATAGCAATCGTGCTTATTGGACTAAAAACATTGGTGAGATCACCTTCATCTCTTTAGATACGGTAAATCCCTGGGGTGGCTGGCAAGGATCGATTGATGAAGAGCAGCTTTCCTGGGTCGAAGAGTTACTAATTGCTAATAAAGATAGATATGTGGTTTTGCTTTCCCATCATCCGGCATTTACTTGGATAAATCCCTTTGCTCCAGCAGGGGAGTCGAGAAGAGTTCTGTTTCCAGAATTTATGCAACTGCTAGATAAGCATAAAAATGTAATTGCTTGGATTGCCGGACACGTTCACTATCACTGGTCGGATTACTTAACTCGATCAGACGGAACCAAGATCTTGCATGTAACAACCTCATCTCAAATTGATTGGCCACAACAAGGTCGGATCATAGAAATAGTGAAGGAAGATTCAGGCAACATTGCTTTTGGATCAACCGCAATCGATCACAAAGGTGAAGTTGCTTGGCGAGATAAAGAACTCAATTATTTAACGATGGCAGGATTATCTCGAGCGCTTGCTGGAAATGATTGGCAGTATCGAGATGATTTCTTTCCCAGACCATCTGTTGAATATGAGACCAGTGTGAAAAATGTTATTTGGAGAGTCGAAGATCCATTTTTTAAATAACTATTAATTTCTTTTTCATGTCGAATACATGAAATTCAACCCATATTGGAAGAACTAGAGAGTAACCTTTGCTTGTCAATAATCAATCGGAGGTCTAAATGTCCAAATTTAGGACACTCGCAGCCCTTGGATTAGTTGTCGCAATTGCTTTGGCTGGATGTTCTTCAGGAACATCTTCAAGCGATAGTGGTTCAACCGATTCAGGCTCTTCAACCGAAACAACTGCTAGCAGCGCAAGTGATTGCGGCACCACAGTTGAAGAAATTGCTGCAAAAGCAAAAGAAGAGGGAATGGTTAATCTAATTGCCCTTCCTGACACTTGGGCGAATTACGGAGGAATTCTTGCTAACTTCCGCGAGAAGTACGGTATTGAAGCTCCGGTACAAAACCCAGATGCTTCAAGTGCTGATGAATTAACAGCAATTGAAACCCTTCGTGGTCAAGCAGGCATGCCAGAAGTTGTAGATGTCGGCCCAGCTTTCAACGCTGAAATGCGTGCTAAAGGTTATGCCGAGATGTACAAGCCAACCGTATGGGATGAAATTCCAGCTGCCTTGAAAGATCCAGAAGGTTACTGGGTTGCTGCTTATTACGGTGTGCTCGCGATTGCAAGTAACACCACTTTGGTGCCGAACGTTCCAAAGACTTGGGCAGATCTAAAGAAGCCTGAGTACAAGGGAATGGTTACTTTGAATGGTGATCCACGTGAAGCCGGTGCTGCATTTGCCGGTGTCATGGCAGCTTCATTAGCTAACGGTGGTTCATTTGATGACATCATGCCGGGTATTGAGTACTACGCAGAACTTGCGGAGCTTGGCAATCTTCAAACCATCGACGTAACCCCAGCAGCAATTCTTTCTGGTGAAGTTCCGATCGCACTTGATTGGACTTATAACTTCCCAGGTTTACAAGATCAAATTGCTGAAGCAGGTTTCGAATTTCAAGTAAACGTTCCTGCTGATGGTGTTTACGGTGGTTACTACTCGCAAGCTGTAGTAACCGAAGTTGAACACCCATGCGCCGCTCGCTTGTGGCTAGAGCACATCGTTTCTGACGATGGCGCGCTTGGCTACTTAGAAGGTGGTGCTGTGCCTGCTCGTTATGGCTCACTATTGGAGCGCGGTTTAGTTCCAGATGCACTAGCCGCAACCTTGCCATCAGCAGACATCTTGAACGCAATTACCTTCCCATCCGCAGAACAAGTTGAAGCTGCTCGTGCAGCGTTGACCGAAAACTGGGGACCAATGGTGGCTGACAAGTAAGTCGCTAATTAGGTAGGTAGTAACTTGCTGGGCATTGAGTTGAGAAATTAACTCGGTGCCCGGCACATTTATGGGAGGTGAAAGCGATAAAAGCACTTAAAGTACTCAGAAAAAATCAAGTCTTATTTTTGGTTGCGCTGCCCTTCGTAGCCTTCGTCTCATTATTTTTAGTTTGGCCGACGCTTACTGTGCTTTGGAATTCTGTTTGGATTGATGGGCAACTTTCAGCTTCGCAATTAATTAGAGCCATGAGTGGCACCTATCAAAGATCTTTTGTTTTAAGTGTGCAGCTTGGTGTGTTAACTGCAATTATTGGCGGAACAATCGGAATCATTTTGGCAATTGTTGCTGGGAGCCTCACCAGGCCAAAATGGTTAAGGTCTTTTCTTGATGCCTGGAGTGCGGTTGCCTCTCAGCTTGGTGGAATTCCGTTAGCTTTTGCATTTATTGCGCTACTTGGAACCCAAGGTGTTTTAACTGCGGTTTTAAAATATTTTGGAATCGACATAATTGCCTACGGTTTTTCATTGTCAAGTTTTTCTGGGTGGGTAGTGGTTTACCTGTATTTTCAAATTCCACTGATGTTTCTAGTGGTTTCTCCAGCCGTAGAAGGATTAAAACCAGAATGGCGAGAAGCTGCCACAATTCTTGGGTCAAGCGGCGCAAGATTTTGGCGCGCCGTAGGAATTCCAGTTTTGTTCCCATCAATTGTTGCCGGGTATTTACTTTTGTTTGTTAACTCTTTTGCGGCCTATGCCACGGCTTATGCCTTAAGTAGCGGCGCGGGTCAATTAGTGCCGTTGCAGATTCGATTTATTTTGCAAGGAAACGTTATAACAGGTGAAGATAATTTAGGGTTTAGTTTAGTTACCTGGACAATCGTTATATTGCTCGCAAGTTTGATTGTTATTAATAGATTGCAGAAGCGGGTCTCAAAATGGACCAATTAAAGAAGCGCTTTTCAGTCGGCGATCTATTCAAATATATTTTTTTAGTATTGCTCGCTAGTTTTTTCTTTTTGCCGTTACTTGCTATGGCGAGATTCGCTTTTCAAACCATCCCCGTAATCAAGCTCGGGCTCTCTAATATTTTTGAAGGTTGGACCCTTGGCGTACTTTGGGATGCCGTTACCGATCCCGGAGCAATTGCTACAGCGAGGTTGAGTTTGACTCTCGCACTACTCACAATTTTGCTGACTTTCATCGTGCTATTGCCAGTAGCTACCTATGTAGAAATATTTGCCGTTCAATACAAGCCGATAATTACGGCAATTACTTTGTTACCTTGGTTGGTCCCTCCCGTTGCCTTAGTGGTTGGTGTTGCTGCAACCTTTAGACCAACGGTGCCATGGTTTCTATCTAGCCCCTTGAGTTTGGTTCCTTTTTATGTGCTTTGGGCTTTGCCTTTCAGTTATCGCGCATTAGATGCAGGCTTAAGGATGATGGGTGCCCGCACCCAATATGAGGCAGCCACCAGCATGGGGGCGAGCTGGTCAAAATTTTTTATTCGAATCGTAATTCCAAATTTAAAAACTGCAATCCTTGTCTCTGCAGTCTTATCTTTTGCGTTTGTTATGGGTGAGTTTGCATTCGCCTCATTGCTGCTAAAACAAACCTTACCCACATATTTGGTGGTTATCCAAGGAAGTCAACCACGAATAGGACTTGCACTTGCATTGTTGGTAATGATTGCAAGTGCGTTGCTGCTAGGTCTGCTGGTCAATTACCTAAGAAAACGAGGGGTCAAATTAAATGCGACAGGAATCTAATCATGGCTGAAATTATTTTTCAAGGTGTCACGAAAAAATATGACGACACAACTGCCTTAAATAATTTTGATTTAACAATTGGTTCGGGAGAATTAATTAGTTTGCTAGGCCCTTCAGGTTGTGGAAAAACTACAGCTCTAAGAGCGGTTGCCGGTTTTATTGAAATAAACGAAGGCGATATTTTGCTTGATGGCAAGTCTATTAAAGATACACCACCCGCTAAACGGGGATTTGGAATGGTGTTTCAGGCTTATTCTTTATTTCCGAACATGTCAGCAGAACAAAACATAAATTTTGCATTAGAGTTAAAAAAAGTTAAGCCTGAAGTTCGCAAAAAAAGAGTCAATGAATTACTTGAAGTAGTTAATCTGCATGAACACAAAAAGAAATTTCCGCATCAGCTCTCTGGTGGTCAACAACAAAGGGTAGCTTTGGCTCGCGCCTTGGCAACTGAGCCACCGGTGTTATTGCTGGATGAACCACTTTCAGCATTGGATGCAAATGTGCGCGATCAGCTAAGAGATGAAATTCGTGATGTTCAAAAGAAGTTGGGAATTACTACGATTTTCGTAACTCATGATCAAAATGAAGCAATGTATATTTCAGATCGCGTAGCTGTAATGCGAAGCGGTTCCTTGCAGCAAATTGATGTGCCAAACGTTTTGTACCAAAACCCAGCAAATCCATTCGTAGCAGAATTTGTGGGGTTAATAAATAAAATTCCAGCTAAAAAGGTTTCAGGCAAAAAATGGACCACAGTAGGAAAGGAATTTGAAATTCGAAATGAATTTGGTGCTGAATCAGGGCTAGCTTTAATTAGACCGGAGGCAATCACAGTCATTCCAGACGTGAGTGGCACCTACCAGATAGAAGCCATCTCATTTTTAGGAGTGGTAACGCGTGTTCAGATGCAAGTTGAAGGAGCTAAGGTAATCGCTGACTTGATTAGCGATCAAGCGGAATCCTTCAAGGTCGGCCAAAGGGTCTCACTTTCACTTTCCACCAAAGAGGCCTTCGTCGAGTCCAGATAAGCAGCAAATTTAGGCTTTTCTTGGCAAAAATCAACCTTTTTGGGACGGGGTGTAACTTGACAATTAAAAAAGAGTATGCTGGGCCTTTGCATACCCAATAAATCCGAGCCCCCAAGGGCTTGTTTGCGCGTGTGCAAAAAGACTTGTAATTAAGTAGTGCAATCAGAAAGGATGCCAATTGGCTCCGTCCGCCAAAATAAATCAAAATGCAAAACGACTTTCATTCGGCAAGATCAAGGAACCAATAGACGTTCCTAATTTGCTTGATCTTCAAATCGAATCTTTCGATTGGTTGATGGGTAACGAGACTTGGCAAAAGCGAGTACAAGCTGCGGTTGATAGTGGAAACACCGATGTACCAACTGTTTCTGGTTTGAGCGAAATTTTTGAAGAGATTTCACCAATTGAAGATTTAGCGGGCATGATGTCGCTGTCTTTTCGTGATCATAGATTTGAACCCGCCAAGTATTCGGTTGCAGAATGTCGCGAAAGAGATTTAACTTACGCGCAGCCATTGTTCGTTACTGCTGAATTCATGAACAATGATACTGGCGAAATTAAGAGCCAAACAGTATTTATGGGCGACTTCCCGATCATGACCGATAAGGGAACCTTTGTAATTAACGGAACTGAAAGAGTTGTTGTTTCGCAATTGGTTCGTTCACCAGGTGTTTACTTTGAACGTTCAACAGATAAAGCAACTGACAAAGATCTATACAACGGTAAATTTATTCCCAGCCGCGGAGCTTGGCTTGAATTTGAAATTGATAAGAAAGATTTAGTTTCAGTTCGCTTAGACAGAAAGCGTAAGCAATCAGTAACTATTTTCTTAAAAGCACTCGGAATGACAAACGAGCAAATCCGCGAACGCTTCAAGGATTATCAATCAATTCTTGACACCTTAGAAAAAGATACCGTTCATACTCAGGATGAAGCGCTAGTTGACATTTATCGCAAGATGCGCCCAGGTGAACCTCCAACAATTGAAGCTGGCCGTAACTTAATTGACAACTATTACTTCAATCCAAAGCGCTATGACCTAGCAAAAGTTGGTCGTTACAAGATTGGTCGCAAGCTAGGTTCACGCCAAGCGTTAGAAACCAGCGTCCTAACAATTGACGATATTTGCGATGCAATTGAATACATTGCTGCATTACATGCGGGCGTTGAATCACTCAAAAAAGAACGTGGTGTGATGCCAGTTGAGATCGACGATATTGATCACTTCGGAAACCGCCGCCTTCGTACCGTAGGTGAATTGGTACAGAATCAAATTCGCACTGGACTTTCCAGAATGGAAAGAGTGGTTCGCGAAAGAATGACTACCCAAGACGTAGAAGCAATTACTCCACAAACTTTGATCAACATCAGACCAGTGGTGGCTTCTATCAAAGAATTCTTTGGCACCAGCCAACTTTCACAATTCATGGATCAGACAAATCCACTAGCCGGTTTGACTCACAAGCGTCGTTTATCAGCACTAGGCCCTGGTGGTTTGTCTCGGGAACGCGCCGGATTCGAAGTTCGCGACGTGCACCCGTCTCACTACGGCCGCATGTGTCCGATCGAAACTCCAGAAGGCCCGAACATTGGTTTGATCGGATCACTCTCTACTTTCGCCAGAGTAAACGCATTTGGTTTCGTAGAAACTCCTTATCGCAAAGTTTCAAAGGGCAAAGTATCTAACTCCGTGGTTTACCTAACCGCTGATGAAGAAGATCGCCACGTTATTGCCCAAGCTAACACTCCTCTTAATGACGACAACACTTTTGCCGAAGAGCGAATTTTGGTGCGTCGTCGCGGCGGAGAAGTTGATTATGTAACTGCTGACGAAGTTGACTTCATGGACGTTTCTCCACGTCAAATCTGGTCAGTTGCTACCGGCATGATTCCGTTCTTGGAGCATGACGATGCAAACCGCGCGCTAATGGGTGCAAACATGCAGCGTCAATCAGTTCCTTTAGTGAAAGCTGAATCTCCACTAGTTGGAACCGGAATGGAATATCGTGCGGCAGTTGACGCTGGCGATGTTGTAGTAGCAGAAAAATCCGGTGTAGTTAGCGAAGTGAGTGCTGATTCAATTGAAATTAAGAATGAAGATGGTTCAGATTCTTTCTATCAAGTACTGAAGTTCTACCGTTCCAACCAAGGAACTTCTTTCAACCAGAGACCAATTGTGAAAGCGGGCGACAAGGTTAAAGCTGGTCAAGTAATTGCTGATGGACCTTGTACCGAAGATGGTGAAATGGCTTTAGGCAAGAACTTGCTAGTTGCCTTTATGTCATGGGAAGGCCACAACTATGAAGATGCCATCATTCTTTCTTCACGCTTAGTGCAAGACGACATCTTGACGTCAATTCACATCGAAGAATATGAAATTGATGCTCGCGACACCAAGCTTGGCCCAGAAGAAATCACCAGAGATCTTCCAAACGTTGGCGAAGAAGTTTTAGCAGATCTTGATGATCGGGGAATTATTCGCGTAGGTGCAGAAGTTTTGCCTGGCGATATTTTGGTCGGAAAGGTAACCCCGAAGGGTGAAACTGAACTAACTCCTGAAGAGCGTTTGTTAAGAGCAATTTTTGGTGAGAAAGCTCGCGAAGTTCGTGATACTTCATTAAAGGTTCCTCACGGCGAAACTGGAACAGTTATTGACGTCAAGGTATTTGATCGCGAAGAAGGCGACGATGAAATGCCTGCAGGTGTTAATCAAATTGTGAGAGTTTGGATTGCACAAAAACGCAAAATCACTATTGGTGACAAGTTGGCAGGTCGTCACGGAAACAAAGGTGTTATTGCCAAGATTCTTCCGGTTGAAGATATGCCGTTCTTAGAAGATGGCACTCCAGTTGACATCGTCTTGAACCCACTTGGCGTACCAAGCCGTATGAACTTAGGTCAAGTTCTAGAAACACACCTTGGTTGGATTGCCAAAGCAGGTTGGGAAGTAAAGGGCACACCAAAGTGGGCCGAGAGTTTGGCAGACAACATGCGCAAGGTTGAGCCAGGAACAAAGCTGGCAACCCCAGTTTTTGATGGAGCTAAAGAATCTGAAATTACTGGATTGTTGGAATCCACATTGGAATCGGCAACAGGTGAAAGATTAATTGGTAAAGACGGAAAGGCTCGCTTGTTTGATGGACGAAGCGGCGAACCGTTCCCAGAGCCAATTGCTGTGGGTTACAAGTACATCTTGAAATTGCACCACTTGGTGGATGACAAGATTCACGCCCGCTCCACCGGCCCATACAGCATGATCACACAGCAACCTTTGGGCGGTAAAGCTCAATTTGGTGGCCAGAGATTTGGTGAAATGGAAGTTTGGGCACTTGAGGCTTATGGAGCGGCATACGCGCTACAAGAACTTTTGACTATTAAGTCAGACGACGTCTTGGGCCGCGTAAAGGTTTACGAATCAATCGTAAAGGGCGAAAACGTGCCTGAACCAGGCATTCCTGAATCTTTCAAGGTTTTGGTGAAAGAAATGCAATCCCTTGCGCTAAACGTAGAAGTACTTTCTGGCGATGGTGAAGCAATTGAATTGCGTGACACTGATGAAGATGTTTTCAGAACAGCAGAAGAACTTGGTATCGATCTTTCTCGGCGTGAGCCAGCAAGTGTCGAAGAAGTTTAAGAACTTAACCGGTAACTAGAAAAAGAGGCGGAAACTAGTGCTAGATGTAAATTACTTTGACGATCTAAGAATCGGCTTAGCAACAGCTGATGATATTCGGGTTTGGTCGCATGGCGAAGTTAAGAAACCAGAAACCATCAACTATCGCACCCTAAAGCCGGAGAAAGACGGCTTGTTTTGCGAAAAGATCTTCGGACCGACTCGCGACTGGGAATGTTATTGCGGTAAATACAAGCGCGTGCGATTCAAGGGAATTATTTGCGAGCGTTGCGGCGTTGAGGTTACTCGCGCCAAAGTGCGTCGCGAAAGAATGGGCCATATTGAATTAGCTGCTCCCGTTACTCATATTTGGTTCTTCAAGGGAGTACCCAGCCGCCTTGGTTACTTACTTGATTTAGCGCCAAAAGATCTTGAAAAAGTTATTTATTTTGCGGCTTACATGATCACAGATGTTGATGAGGATGCTCGTCACGAAGATCTACCAAAGCTTGAAAAGAAACTAGAGACCGATCGCAAGAAAGTTGAAAAGCGTCGCGATGAAGATGTAGCGGCTAGACAACAAAAACTTGAAGCTGACCTTAAAGTAATGGAAAAAGAAGGCGCTAAGCCTGAAGCCATGAAAAAGGTTAAAGAAGGCGCTGATCGTGAAGTTGCCCAAATGCGCAAGAAAGCAACTCAAGAGATTGATCGCTTAGGAAAAGTTTTTGATCGCTTCAAGGCACTAAAGGTGCAGGATCTTGAAGGCGATGAAATGTTGTATCGCTCTTTGCGCGATAACTATGGCCGATACTTCACAGGTGGAATGGGCGCTGCAGCAATTAAGCGTCGCCTAGAAACTTTTGATCTCGAAGGTGAAGCTGAACGCTTACGCGAAGTAATTGCTACCGGAAAAGGTCAAAAGAAATCTCGCGCTTTAAAGCGACTAAAAGTTATTAATGCCTTTTTAGGTACCACGAACCACCCAGAAGCAATGGTGCTAGATGCGATTCCGGTAATTCCACCAGACCTACGCCCAATGGTGCAGCTAGATGGTGGAAGATTTGCCACTAGCGATCTAAATGATCTTTATCGTCGCGTAATTAACCGTAACAATCGCTTGAAGCGCTTGCTTGATCTTGGCGCACCAGAAATTATTGTTAATAACGAACGCCGTATGTTGCAAGAAGCAGTTGATGCTTTGTTTGACAATGGTCGTCGTGGTCGCCCAGTAACTGGCCCAGGTAACCGTCCGTTGAAATCACTAAGCGACATGTTGAAGGGTAAGCAAGGTAGATTCCGTCAAAACTTGCTCGGAAAGCGCGTGGATTACTCTGGCCGTTCGGTAATCGTGGTTGGTCCGCAATTGAAGTTGCACCAATGCGGTTTGCCAAAACAAATGGCACTAGAACTTTTCAAGCCTTTCGTAATGAAGCGCTTGGTCGACTTAAACCATGCCCAAAACATTAAATCAGCTAAGCGCATGGTGGAACGTTCTCGTCCAGTCGTTTGGGACGTTTTAGAAGAAGTAATTAATGAACACCCAGTTATGTTGAACCGTGCTCCCACCTTGCACCGTTTGGGTATTCAAGCTTTCGAACCTGTCTTAATTGAAGGTAAAGCTATTCAAATTCACCCGCTGGTTTGTACTGCATTTAACGCAGACTTCGATGGTGACCAAATGGCGGTACACGTTCCGCTATCTGCAGAAGCGCAAGCTGAAGCCAGAATTTTGATGCTTTCCAGCAACAATATTTTGTCGCCAGGAAGCGGAAAGCCAATTACTACTCCAACTCAAGATATGGTTTTGGGTATTTACCACTTAACTCGCCAAACCAATGGCGCAAGTGGTGAAGGAAGAGCCTTTGCATCATTAGGCGAAGCATTGATGGCTTTTGATAAAAAAGAGCTTGATATTCAAGCCAAGATCAAGATTCGTTTGCAAAATGTCTTTCCTGGAGCTGGAGATAAAACTCCTGAAGGATGGACCTTTGGTAACCCATTGATTTTGGAAACCACTTTGGGCCGTGCCTTATTCAATGAAGCATTGCCAAACAACTATCCATTTGTTAACTATGACGTTGACAAAAAGCGCCTTGGAAACTTGATTACTGACCTAACCGAAAAGTACCCAAAGATTCAAGTTGCGCAAACTCTGGATGAGTTAAAGGACATCGGCTTCTACTGGTCAACGCGCAGTGGTGTGACCATCTCTATCGATGATGTCGTGCCACCACCGGAAAAAGATACGTTGATGAAGAAAGCAGAAGACTTAGCCAGCAAAGTTCAAAAGAACTTTGAACGAGGCATGGTTTCTGATTTGGAGCGTCGTCAAGAATTAATTGATATCTGGACCAAAGCTACCGATGAAATTGCCGAAGCTATGGAGAAGAACTTTCCAGAAGACAATCCAGTTTGGATTATGGCAAATTCTGGTGCTCGTGGAAACATGATGCAAATTCGTCAGCTAGCTGGTATGCGTGGCTTGGTATCAAACCCGAAGGGTGAGATTATTCCTCGTCCGATTAAGGCGAACTTCCGTGAAGGTTTGACAGTGCTTGAGTACTTCATTTCTACGCACGGTGCTCGTAAAGGTTTGGCAGATACAGCACTAAGGACTGCTGACTCTGGTTACCTCACCCGTCGTTTGGTTGACGTGGCACAAGATGTCATTATTCGCGAAATTGATTGCGGTACCGAGCGAGGAATTAAAGAAACTATTGCTACCCCAGGTAGTGATGGCAAGTTAGTTCCAATTGAAACAATCGATACCACGGTAACTTCTTGCGTACTTGCAGATGACGTGGTTGTTGGTAAGGACACTTTGGCTCACCGTGGCGATGAACTTTCAATCAGCTTGCTTCAAGAATTAATTGAAGATGGAGTTAGCGAAGTTAAGGTGCGCTCAGTATTGACTTGCGAAAGCAAAGTTGGAACCTGCGCCAAGTGCTATGGCCGCTCAATGGCGACTAGCAAACTAGTTGATGTTGGTGAAGCAGTAGGAATTATTGCTGCCCAGTCAATTGGTGAACCTGGAACTCAGCTAACCATGCGTACCTTCCACACTGGCGGTGTTGCAGGTGAAGACATCACCCACGGCTTACCTCGCGTAGTTGAGTTGTTCGAAGCGCGTACTCCAAAGGGTGTTGCCCCAATCAGCGAAGTTTCAGGTCGGGTAAAGATCGAAGAGACAGAAAAACTTCGCAAGATCACTGTGGTACCTGATGATGGCTCTGAAGAAGTGGTTTACAGCGTTTCAAAGCGTGCGCGCTTGCTGATAGAAGATGGCGGAAGCGTTGCTGTTGGTGAAAAACTAACCATCGGCGCTGAAGATCCAAAGCAAGTTTTGCGTATTTTGGGCCCACGTCGTGCTCAGCAATATCTTGTGCAATCGGTGCAAGAGGTTTATCGCTCACAAGGTGTAAGCATTCACGACAAGCACATCGAGGTTATTGTGCGTCAAATGTTGCGCCGCGTAACTGTTTTGGAAAGTGGAGACACCAACTTGCTACCAGGCGAGTTAGTAGATCGCACAATTTTCGAAGCAGAAAATCGCAGAGTGGTTCAAGAAGGTAAGAAGCCTGCTTCTGGTCGCCCAGAGCTAATGGGTATTACCAAGGCATCGCTTGCTACCGAATCATGGCTAAGTGCGGCTTCGTTCCAAGAAACAACTCGTGTCTTGACTGATGCCGCGATCAATGTAAAGAAAGACTCACTGCTTGGTCTAAAAGAAAACGTGATTATCGGTAAGTTGATTCCTGCAGGAACTGGTCTTCCGGTTTACCGCAATGTACGTGTCGAACCCACGGAAGAAGCCAAGGCCGCCATGTATGCCTCGATGGCAAGTTATGACGATCTTGACTACACCACATTTAGCGCTGGTGGGGGAGAAGCTGTACCGCTAGAAGATTACGACTCACAAAATAGATAAAGGAGAAAAATTGAAGTACGAACTTCAAGATATCTCTGGTCAAGTCGTTGTTATCACTGGTGCAACCAGTGGTATTGGCGCGGCTGCAGCCAGACAATTTGTTGCTGAAGGTGCCAAGGTTGTGCTCAACGCCCGTAATAAGGAGCGCTTAGCGGGAATGGTTGCAGAACTCGGCGAAGAAAACGCACTAGCTGTTGCTGGTGACACCGCTGACCCAAATGTTTGCCGCGAAGTTGTTAAGCAAGCAGTAGCCAAATTTGGCAAAGTTGATGTGGTTGTGCCAAATGCTGGTATCGGAAAATACGGTTCAGTTTTGGATTACACCGACGACGAAGTAAATGAAATGATGCGTACCAACTTCGAAGGTACCGTACATATTGTTCGCGCTGCCTTGCCAGAAATTTTAAAGACTGGTGCAGGTGACGTAGTAATCGTTTCTTCAGTTGCTGGCTTTAGAGGAGGCGGAGTTGAATCAATTTACGCAGGCACTAAGCATGCCCAGGTTGGTTTTGCTGGCGCCTTAGACCGCGAGCTTAGCGAAAAGAATGTTCGTGTTGCGCTGGTATGCCCAGCTGGAACTGAAACTGAATTCGCTCTTGGCGCAGGTCGCACCCCAGATATGCCAATG
>JAYPCW010000014.1:0-26921 GCA_038124905.1 Candidatus Nanopelagicales bacterium
GTTTTGCCCATTCTTGCCAGGCATCAAATTGCCTGCGTGGAGTTTGAGCTCCATTTGGCATCACCACCGCTCCCACATAAGGAGCTTGAAAAACTCTAAAAGGAGTCTCTTTGAAAAATTCAGTTAAGTCAACTAGCTCTAAGCCGTATCGCAAATCGGGTTTGTCAGATCCATATTTATCCATGGCTTCTTTGTAGGTAATTCTGGGAATTGTCGGAATCTCATAATCGAGAACTTCTCGCCAGATTTCTCGCAAGATTGTTTCTGCTACTTCTATTACTTCTTCTTGATTTACAAAAGACATTTCAATATCTAATTGAGTAAATTCTGGTTGCCGATCTGCCCGAAAATCTTCATCGCGATAACAACGAGCGATTTGGTAATAGCGCTCCATGCCGCCGACCATAAGTAGCTGTTTAAACAATTGCGGAGATTGTGGCAAGGCGTACCACTCACCTGGTTGTAAGCGAACTGGAACCAAGAAATCTCGAGCACCCTCTGGAGTGGAGCGAGTCAAAGTAGGAGTTTCTATTTCTACAAAATCAAGCCGATAAAGCAAATCGCGAGTTACATGAGAAACCTTGTTTCTCACTCGCAAGTTAGCCCCCGGGCCATCTGGCCTTCTTAAATCTAAATACCGATATTTAAGACGAGCATCCTCACCCACGTCTACGTGTTGATCTATTTGAAAAGGTAATGGCGCACTAGGTGAAAGCACCTTAACTTCTGCTACCTCAACTTCGATATCTCCAGTTTTTAATTCTTTATTTTCATTTCCCGCTGGTCGCAAATTGACTGTTCCAGTTATTTGCGCACAGGTTTCTGGCTTTAAGGTATGGGCAACCGCTTCATCATGAACCACAATTTGAATAGTGCCTGAAGCATCTCGTAGGTCAAAAAAAGCTACGCCACCGTGATCTCGTCGGCGCGCAATCCATCCGGCTAATTGAACTTTCTCACCTGCATTGATGGCGCGAAGGGCGTCGATTACGTGCGTTCTCAACAAAACTAGGCTCCCTTTCGGAGTTGCTTGGTAAAAAATTCCACTAAATCAGCTAACGAAACTTCGGTTTGCGATGAAGATTTTAAATCTTTCACCTGCACCTTGGCCGAACTCAATTCGCTTTCGCCCAACAATACCGCGTACTTAGCGCCACTGCGATCAGCCGCTTTCAAGCCAGCTTTCAGAGAGCGATCTGAAAAACTAAAATCAGCCCTAAATCCGTTTGCTCTTAAAGAATTTAGGATTGAAAAAGCTAAAGATTTCGCCGGCGCTCCAACTGGGACCACGAAAATTTCAAGTTGTGCAGGTTTTGGTAAAGCTATTTTTTCTGCTTTTGCTGCAAGCAAAGTGCGATCAACACCAATGCCAAACCCAATCCCAGAAATATCCTCCCCACCAATTGCTTTCATCAAGCCGTCGTAACGACCTCCCCCACCAATACCTGATTGTGCGCCAAGTAGGGCATGTTCGAATTCAAAAGTAGTTCGCGTGTAGTAGTCGAGCCCCCGCACCAAGTCAGGCTTTGGAACAAAGTTAATTTCATTTTCTATCAAAAACTTTTCTACTTCTTTGTGATACTGCTGGCAATCTCTGCACAAATGCTCAGAGATTGTTGGCGCATTAACCAACTGCTTTTGAACTTCCGGTCGCTTGTCATCTAGCACTCGCAGTGGATTAATTTTTGCTCTTTTTTGAGTTTCATCATCTAACGCTATTTTGCTTAAAAATGACACCAAGACTTCGCGATAATTCGCACGACATTCAACACAGCCAAGACTATTTATATGTAGCCGATATTCTTTTAGGCCAATTCTTTTAAAAGCTTGATCTGCGACGGCAATAACTTCTGCATCTAAAGCTGGGTCACTAACTCCAACAGCTTCAATTCCTACTTGTTGTAATTGCCGATAGCGACCCGCTTGGGGACGCTCTGCTCTAAAAAATGGCCCGGCATACCAAAGTTTTACTGGCAAAGCTCCTTTTGCTAAACCGTGCTCAGCTATTAATCGCATAATCCCTGCCGTGCCTTCAGGGCGCAAAGCTAAGTTTCTTCCGGCGCGATCTTCAAATACATACATCTCTTTGCTAACTACATCAGTGCTTTCACCTACGCCACGAACAAAAAGTTGTGTATCCTCAAAAACAGGTAATTCTGAATATTTGTAACCAGCCTTTATGGCTTCGTGAGCAATTGCATGCTTGATAAATAAGAAATCTTCACCATCAGGTGGAAAGTAATCTGGAACACCTTTAGGTGCTTGAATTTTGCTCATTTGGTTAATTCTCTCAAAAAAATGTTGTGCTTTCGCTCATCTCCAATTGTGGTGCTAGGCCCGTGTCCCGGATAAACCTTAATTTGATCATTCATGGGCAAAATTACTTCTTTTAATGATTTTCTCATCATCGATTCATCACCACCAGGCAAATCGGTACGACCGATTCCTTGATTGAATAAAGTATCGCCAGAAAAAAGCGTCTCGCCCAACTTGAAAACCATCGAGCCTTGCGTGTGACCGGGAGTCGCCAAGGCTTCGATATCAAAAGCAGCTAAATTAATTTGTTTGTTATCTTCCAGGTAAGCAATTTCTTTTGGAAAAAAGTCAATCACACCGTCAGATAAATTTAGAATTTCTCGCCAACTGGAAGCGGCATAGGCAGTTTGCGGTTTTTCTAACATCCAACTATCGCGCTTATTGATTAGAGCCGGTATCTGATGTGAGCTACACAATGGCACCACCGACCAAACATGGTCCATATGCCCATGGGTTAAAAGTGCGGCAACTGGATGTAAACGATTTTTGGCTATAACTATCTTTATTTGTTCCAGGGCTTCATATCCAGGATCAATCACGATCGCTTCGCTGTCCTGACCTGGCGCCACCACATAGCAATTGGTCGCCCAGGGACCTGCAGCAAAACTCTCAATCAACACCAGATTTACCCCTTTTTTAACCCGGTCACCGTTAGGGGTAAACCGCTTTAAGGTCTACACAATGTTAGTCGTATTCTTATCGAACAAACCTCTTGGCAAAATGGAGTAGTCAACAATTGAGTGATCTCGAAACCGCGCTTTCATTTGGGCGGATAGAAGCTGATGGAACAGTGCTTCTCAATCTTCCGGATGGTTCCACAAAAACAGTCGGCCAGTGGGCCGCTGGTGAACCAAGTGAAGGATTGCAGTTTTTTGCCAGAAAATACACAGATTTAATTGCTGAAGTTCAACTAGCTACTACTCGCTTAGCTCAAGGTACTGCCCAATTAGCAGCTGCCCAAAAATTAATTGAAAGAGTTAAAGAACAAATTCAAAATCCATCTTTCATTGGTGATCTTGGTGCATTAATCAGTAGTTTAGAAATTCTAAGAGTAGCTGCAGAAACCAGAAGTGAAGAAGTAGCTAAAAAACGAGCAGAGCAAAAAGCTTTTGCCATTGAAAAGCGAACTGAATTGGCGCTAGAGGCAGAAAAATTAGCCACCAGTACGAAATGGAAGCCAACCTCTGATCGTTTCAAGGAAATCGTCGA
The DNA here is from genome assembly GCA_038124905.1 of Candidatus Nanopelagicales bacterium. GTDB lineage: Bacteria > Actinomycetota > Actinomycetes > S36-B12 > UBA5976 > ATZT02. Next base: position 3,526 of record JAYPCW010000014.1, read on the forward strand.
AGAATGGAAGAAGTTACCTCACGGAACCAAAGCCCAAGAACAAGAACTATGGAAGCGCTTAAGTAAGGCACGTAGCGCCTTTGATAAAAACAGAAGACAGTTTTTTGCTCAAAGACAAACTGAACGAGCAGAGGCCGAAAACGTAAAAGTTGAATTAATCAAAGAGGCTAAAAAGTTAGCGACTTCTACCGATTGGCAAAATACCAGCACCAAGTTTAAAAACTTAATGGCCAAGTGGAAGCGTGCTCCTAAAGGCAACAAGCAGCAAGAAAACCAATGGTGGAATGAATTTAAGGGTTATCAAGATACTTTCTTTGCCGGTTATAAAGCAGAAGAAAAGAAGAAGTCGGCAAAAGAGCAAGAAAATCTAGAAAAGAAGAAAGAGCTGGCCACTAAAGCTGAAGGCTTGCTACCAATTTCAGATATAAATTCTGCAAAATCAGCTCTTCGACAAATCCAAGATCAATGGGATGAAATCGGACATGTTCCGCGTAAAGAGAAGACTGCTATTGAAAACCGCCTCAAAGCAGTTGAAGATGCGGTTAGAAATCATGATCGTAAAGATACTAAAAATTCGAACCCAGAAAACACCGCCCGGGCTCGTTCAACCGCTGAACTGCTCCGCAGCAAGTTAGAAGAAACGAAAGCTGCCCACCAAGAGGCGTTAGCTAAAAATGATGAAAAGAAGGCGCAAAAGCTTGAGCAAACTATCACCAGCCAAGAAATGCTTTTAGCTGCAGCAGAAAAAGCTTTACTAGAGTTCTCTTCTTAAGTTCGATACACATCAAAGACGCCTTCGATATTTCTTACTGCTTTTAATACTGTTCCTAAATGTTTTGGATCTGCCATTTCAAAAGAAAAGCGACTCATCGCTATTCGATCACGACTGGTAGAAACTGAAGCATTCAAGATATTTACATGATGCTCTGAAAGGGTTCGTGTGACATCAGAAAGTAACCCATTTCTATCTAGGGCTTCAACTTGAATATTTATTAAATAAATTCCGCTAGTATTTTCATTCCACTTAACTTCGACGATTCGCTCGGTATCAAACAAAAGATCTTCTGCATTGGTGCAGTCGCTGCGGTGCACACTAACTCCCCCGCCACGAGTGACATAGCCGAAAATTTCATCTGGTGGCACTGGGGTGCAGCACCTGCCCAAACGAACTAGTACGTCGTCTACTCCCTTTACTACCACCGCAGAATCAGTTGAACCACTTCTTTGTTTTACTGCTTGTCCCAAGTACAACGGAGCATCTGAGCTTTCCACTGCTTCATCAGAGCCTTGTTGAAATTCGGTTAATTGGGCAATTACCGCTGCTGGGTTAATTTTGCCTTCACCACAGGCCGCATACAAATCATCTAAGTTTTCATAATTCAGTTCTTTTGCGGCAGTAAGTAAAGCGCCCTTGGCCATTAAGCGGTGTAGTGGCAGATTTTGTCGACGTAACAATTTGGCAATTGCGTCGCGACCTTGCTCGATGTATTCTTCTCTACGCTCTTTACTAAAGCGAGCCTTGATTTTATTTTTAGCTCGCGTTGTTACCGCAAATTTCAACCAATCTTGTGAGGGGCCAGCACCATCAGCTTTAGTGGTAAAAATTTCAATATTGTCCCCGTTATTAAGTGGTGTATCTAAAGGAACCAATCTGCCATTTACCCGCGAGCCAATGCAGCGGTGTCCAATTTCGGTATGTACCGCATAGGCAAAATCAATTGGGGTAGCACCAATCGGCAAGGCCATCACGTCACCTTTGGGCGTAAATACAAAAATTTCTTTTTGCTGGCCGAGGTCATAACGCAAGCTCTCTAAAAATTCATCAGGATCTTCTGTTTCTTTTTGCCAGTCGACTAACTGTTTAAGCCAAGTCATATCTTCACCGGTTTGAGTTTTATCCCCAGACTGCTTTGCCTTGTACTTCCAGTGAGAGGCAACTCCATACTCAGCTTCACGATGCATGTCAAAGGTGCGAATTTGTACCTCTACTGGCCTGCCACCTGGACCAATTACCGTGGTGTGTAGCGATCGATAGAGATTAAATTTAGGCATCGCAATGTAATCCTTAAACCGCCCAGGAATCGGGCTCCAGCGCCCGTGAATTGCTCCCAGCGCCGCATAGCAATCCTTTAAATCATCTACCAAAATTCTTACACCAATTAGGTCATAAATCTCAGAAAAATCTCTACCGCGCAAAATCATCTTCTGATAAATCGAGTAGTAATGCTTCGGCCTACCGGCAACTTGAGCTTTGACTTTAACAAGAGACAAATCTTTATTGATATCGCTAATGACTCCGGCCAACTGAGCCTCGCGTTCCGGCGCTCTTTGCTTTACTAGATTTACTATTTCTTCATAAACTTTTGGATATAGTGTTTCAAAAGCTAAATCTTCAAGCTCCCACTTAATTGCATTCATCCCTAAGCGATGAGCCAAAGGTGCGTAGATTTCTAAAGTCTCTCTCGCTTTTTTAAGTTGTTTTTCTTGCGACATGTACTTAATTGTTTGCATATTGTGCAAGCGGTCGGTCAATTTGATTAATAAGACCCGAATATCTTTAGCCATCGCCACAACCATTTTTCGAACGGTCTCAGCGGCTGAACTTTCACCATATTTAACGTTGTCTAACTTGGTAACTCCATCTACCAAGTGAGCTACTTCAGAGCCAAATTCTTGTGCCAATTGGGTTATCGGGTACCCAGTATCTTCTACGGTGTCGTGGAGCAAAGCAGCCGCTAATGTTTCGCTAGACATTCCTAAGTCTGCCAAAATTTTCGCAACCGCTAACGGGTGCGTTATGTAATCTTCACCGCTTCTTCTTTTTTGACCAGTGTGAAGTAACTTGGCTTTCTGAAAGGCGCGTTCAATTAAGTCAAAATCATCTCGAGAATGATATTTTCTAACGGTTTTAAGTAGCGGCTCTAGTTCTGCAGAATTAGACCTTAAACCCGCAAGGCGAGAAAGGCGGCTTCGCGCGGAAGAGTGAGCTTCGGTCATCTCTTCACCTCGCTAAATTTATTTACCCAAGTTTAGCGAAAGTAGTTAAAGATGCTTTAAGACTTCTTACGCTTACTGCGTGGCGCTCGCTTTGGCTGTGATCTCGGCCCTGCCGCCAGAGTTGTGGTTCCCATAGCTGGAGCTTGTGTCTCTAATAACTCAACTTGGTCTTGGGCTATTCCCGCATTCTTTCGGCGTGAGCGAACCCGGTTCTCAAGTGATTTAATCTCAGGTTGCTGCTCTTTCATGTGCACTAAAGCTGGAACAGCAACAAAAATTGAGGAATAAGTACCCACCAACATTCCCACAAAGAGTGCCAAAGCTAAGTCGACCAAGGTACCGGCTCGCAAAATTCCAGCGCCAACGATCAATATCGCCAAGGTTGGCAAAACCGATGACAAAGAAGTATTTAATGAGCGTATCAAAGTCTGATTTACTGCGAGGTTCGCTGACTCTTGGTATGAAAATCTAGATTGACCCAAAATGCCTCGAGTATTTTCTTTTACTTTGTCGAAGATAACTACCGTGTCGTATAGCGAATAACCCATGATTGTTAAAACGCCGATAACTGTAGCGGGAGTTACCTCAAAGCCACCGATCGCATAAACCCCAATAGTCAAAATTAAGTCGTGAGCCAGCGCAATTAGTGCCGCAATTGCCATTCTAAATTCAAAATAAATTGCTAGGAAAATACTGACCAAAATTATAAAAACGCCAAGACCAATTAACGCAGTGCGAGTAATGTCAGCACCCCATGATGGGCCAACATTTTGTACGGTAATCGAATCTGCAGCCACCTCAACGGCTTCGGCTACGTCTTGCTTTAAGGCCTCTCCTGCCTCAACTTCTATGGGTGGGATTTGCACTTCAACCCGCTCGCCACCTACTTCTTTAACAATGCTTGAAGGTTGACCTAATTGAGTGAAAACATCTCTAATTTCTGCAACTGATTTTGTGGTACTTGGAATGTTGTATTTTGCTCCACCTTGAAACTCAATACCTAAATTCAATCCTCGAAAAATAATCGCTGCGAGAGTAACAATCAGCAAAACTGCGCTAATTACATACCACTTTTTTCTTTGTCCCACAAAATCATAAGAAACTTCTCCGGTATAAAGCCGGTCACCTAAGTTAGAGAATCTACTCAATTTTTCACCTCCAAGGGTTTACGCAATCCAGTAAGTTTTGACGAAAGATTCACTAAGCGAGATCTTCCAAACATAGTCACTAGTGGCTTAGTAAATAAGAAGGCAATAATTAGGTCGATCACTGTGAAAATACCCAAGGTAAAGGCAAAACCTCTTACGCTACCTACGCTTAAGGCGTAAAGCACGATGGAAACTAACAGTGTTACAAAGTCTGCTGCGATCAAAGTTCGACGTGCTCTGATCCATCCCGATTCAGTAGCTACTCGAACTGATTTTCCTTCTCGTAGCTCATCTCTAATTCTTTCAAAGTAAACAACAAAAGAGTCAACAGTGATTCCAATAGAGACGATCGCTCCGGCAACTCCTGCCAAAGTGAGGGTAAAACCTAAGCTTCTACCAAAAGCGATAAATAAGAACCAAGCAAGCACGCCGGCCAAAGCCAAGCTCAAAATTGCAATTACTCCAAGAAGTCGGTAATAGCCCAGTAAATAAACCGCGACCAAAATTAAACCGATTAGACCCGCGATAAGCCCTGCGTCTAGTTGATCACTACCTAGCGTTGGGCTGATAGCTGAACTTTCAGCAATTTCTAAAGAAACCGGCAAAGCACCAAACTTAAGAACCTGGGCAAGTTGTCTAGCACTTTCAACTGTGAAGTTGCCTTCGATTTGTGCAGAACCACCCAAAATGGGCTCAGAAAAAAATGGCGAGGATTGCACTAATCCATCAAGCACAATTCCAAATTGATTTTGTGGTGAAGGTAGCGCGCTTAAACGAGTTGAAGCTTCGGCAAGTTTTCTCCCGCCTTCAGAATCAAAACTCAAAGTAACAATCCAGCCACCTGCACCTTGATCTGGCAAAGCAGGCGCGGAATCGGTTAACTGATCACCGGTGATGAAAGCTGGTTCAAGTAAATATTTAAAAGTGCCATCCTGCGAGCATGTAACGATGTACTTGGTTGGATCATCGGGAATGCCGCCTTGCAATACTCCTGGAGTAAAACAGTCCACGCTGGCATAAACCTCAACCAAATCATCTGGATTATCGGCCGACACCGGAACTCGCGGCACCTCTACCTGCTCAACTCCTTGGGCAGGTGTGGGAATACCAGTAGTGGTAGCAAGTACTGGTCTGAAATCTAAACGCGCTGTTTGCTTGAGTAAATTTGCAATTCCTTCAGGATTTTCACCTGGCACCGAAACAACTATTGCCGCATTTTCACCCGTTCCCTGCACGGCTACTTCTGCTTCTGCGACGCCGAAGCCATCAACTCTTTGGCGAATAATTTCAACGGTTTGATTTATTTGATCTTCAGTTAGTGTGCCGACAACTCCCTCAGCAACTTGCGGAGTCAAAATAACTTGTGAGCCACCTTGTAAATCAAGGCCTAGCCTTGGTTGAGTTGAGGCGCCTGGCCAATAAGCCCATAAACCTAATGCAAGAGTCAGCACTACAAAAAAAATGAAAGCTCTAAGTGGTTTAGTTTTTGCTGCCACTTAACCAATCACCTTTTCTACACAATAAAAGTCGCAACTAAATGCGACCGTGCCTATTATGTCGCATCTTTGACTGCTTCATGAAAATGAGGGGTTTTAATCAGAAAAGGTCTAGAGATTCTTGCCGGTTTAGGTTTTGTGGTGGGGTTTTGCCCAAAACCTGATAGGCCAAAAGTGTGGCCACTCGCCCTCTATTGCTTCTTGCCAAATAGCCGCTTCTGACCAAGTAGGGCTCAGCCATTTGCTCAACAATGTCTGCCTCTTCGCCGATAGCCATCGCCAAAGTACCCAAACCCACTGGCCCGCCACCAAATTTGGTAATCAAAGCTTGCAAGATCGCCCGATCAATTCGATCCAAGCCATGTTCGTCTATCTCAAAAAGCTTCAAAGCCGCTTCTGATGACTCAAGAGTTATGTTTCCTGAGCCATGAACTTGAGCAAAATCTCTTACTCTTCTTAATAAGCGATTTGCTATTCGCGGGGTTCCGCGGCTGCGACGAGAAATCTCTTTTGCGCTGATCGTGTCAATTTGGATATTTAACAATTTTGCTGAGCGTAAAACTATTTGCTCTAATTCATTGTCTGGGTAAAAATCTAAATAGGCGGTAAAGCCAAATCGGTCACGCAAGGGGCTTGGCAATAACCCGGCTCTAGTAGTTGCCCCGATGAGTGTGAAATTTGGTAAGTCCAAACTAATCGCGTTAGCCCCAACGCCTTTTCCAACTACTACATCTACGCGAAAATCTTCCATTGCTAAATAAAGCATTTCTTCGGCCGGGCGCGCTAAGCGATGAATTTCGTCAATAAACAAAATTTCACCCGGCTCTAAGGAACTCAAAACTGCTGCTAAATCACCTGCGTGGGCAATAGCTGGCCCTGAAGTCACCCGCATCGGGGAGCCCAATTCTTTTGCCACAATCGCTGCAAGAGTTGTCTTACCTAACCCGGGTGGTCCGGAGAGCAAAATGTGTTCAGCAGAAGCTTTTCGACCAATTGCTGCATCTAAAATTAATTTAAGTTGATCTCTAACTCGATCTTGACCAATGAACTGATCTAACTCTGTAGGGCGCAAAGCGCCTTCTAGCGCGGCTTCATCTTGTCTTAAGCCTAATTTTAAAATCTCAACTGCTGCGCTGTCTGGTTCTTCCACTTACTTAACCTTACTTAAACTACTCAAGGCTAAACGCAAGGCTTGCGATAAATCTTTACTTTCTTTCACTTCAGCAAGTTCACTGGCAGCCGTGGCTTCTTTAGCGCTCCAACCTAAACCTTCAAGTGCCTTGATTAAATCACCCTGCCAAGAAACAGGGCTCAATTCTGTAATTGGTTTTAATTTTTCGCTTAATTCTAGAATTATTCTTTGGGCACTTTTTTTGCCGATTCCCGGAATTGCCATGATTTTTTCTAGGTTTTGGCTGAGAATATTTTGATGCAACTCATTTGCGCCCATGACACTAACTGCATTTAAGGCAATCTTCGGCCCAATTCCTGAAACCGAGCGCAAAGCCAAAAACATTTCTCGCTCTTGGTTATCAGCGAAGCCATAAAGCAGCATGGCATCTTCTCTAACGATCATCACTGTCGGAAGCTTTATTTCATCTCCCACCGATTTGCCATGCAGCGTGTTACTAGAAACCGTAACCGCTAAACCCACACCGGCCACGGAGATTGTTAAATTTAAGCCATCAATCTCGGCTATGCGTCCACTTAAAAAATTAATCATGAAACTCTTCTAGTCAACTTTGGATTTTGCCACAAATTGCATATTCCCAGAGCAATTGCGTCAGCCGCGTCAGCCGGCCTGGGATCTTCTTTTAAATTGCAAATTTTTCGAACCATTTGGGTAACTTGTTTTTTATCAGCTCTTCCAGACCCAGTTACTGCCGCTTTCACTTGGGTTGGAGTGTGAGTTACAACTTTGATTTCACTTCTTGCCGCCACTAACATCGCCACCCCGGCTGCTTGAGCCGTACCCATCACGCTGCGTAAATTGTGTTGGCTAAAGATTTGCTCTATCGCCATAACTTCAGGTTTGAATTCTTGAACAACTGAGATTAAAACTCGCTCTAACTGCCTAAGCCTTTCGGCAACAGGCAAAGCTGGCAAAGTTCTAGCAACTTGCACCTGCAAGAGTTCGACTTTGCGACTGGGTGCTTCTTGCACTATGGCAATTCCACAACGGGTCAATCCAGGGTCGACGCCCATGACGCGCATGAGATGACCTTTCTCATCGGATGACTAGATGCTAGCCAACTTTCGCCATGATTTCGTCTGACACATCAAAGTTTGCGTAAACATTTTGTACGTCATCCAAATCCTCAATGGCTTCAATCAATTCAAACATTTTTTTTGCGCCCTGTTCGTCTAATTCCACAGTCATGCTCGGAACAAATGAGGCATCAGCTGATTCATAATCCAGTTGGGCATTTTGCAAGCCAGTTCTAACCTGCACTAAATCACTAGCGTCGCTAATAATCTCCCAAGATTCCCCTAGGTCATTAACTTCTTCGGCGCCAGCTTCTAAAACAATTTCTAATAATTTATCTTCATCTGAGCAAGATTGTTTAGAAACAATAATTACGCCTTTGCGATTAAACAGATAAGAGACACTTCCTGGGTCTGCCATGTTGCCGTGATTTCGCGTAACTGCCACTCTGACTTCACTTGCAGCGCGATTTCTGTTATCGGTTAAGCATTCAATTAAAACTGCCACACCACTTGGCCCATAGCCTTCATACATAATGGTTTGATAATCCGCAGCTCCCGTATCTAAGCCGCCGCCTCTTTTTATTGCTCGCTCAATGTTGTCAACTGGCACTGATGACTTTCTGGCTTTTTGAATTGCGTCATAGAGCGTGGGGTTACCTTCTGGATCTGGGCCACCAATACGCGCTGAAACTTCGACCGCTTTAACTAGCTTTGCAAAAAGTTTTGACCGCTTAGCGTCAATAACCGCTTTTTTATGCTTAGTGGTCGCCCATTTGGAATGGCCGCTCATTGACAATTACCTCTCTATAACAACGAAACAAAATACTTATGTACTCGATTATCCCCGGTCAATTCCGGATGAAATGAAGTGGCTAAGAGATTACCCTGTTTTACCATCACAATTCGCGGCTCTTGTTCTTGATAATCCAAGCTAGCCAAGACTTCAACCGCGCTCCCCACCTTTTCAACCCAAGGTGCGCGAATGAACACCGCATTAAAATCTAAGATATCGATTTCTTTTAAGTCAATGGTCTTTTCAAATGAATCAACTTGCCTACCAAAGGCGTTTCTTCTCACTGTGATGTCTAATCCACCAATAGTTTCTTGATCGCTTCTGCCATCTAATATTCGATCCGCTAACAAAATCATTCCCGCGCAAGATCCATAAACTGCTTTTCCTGATTTAATGAAGTCTCTTAACGGCTGCATCAAATTTGCCCGATTTATTAACATGCTTATGGTGGTTGATTCTCCACCGGGAATTACCAAGCCCGCTAAATCAGTTAGGTCATCAGAATTTTTAACGAACCTAACATCAACTGAGCAATCAGACAGCATTCTTGCGTGTTCTCGCACATCTCCTTGAAGTGCTAGAACACCAACGGTCTTAGATTTAGCTACCAACCTCGACCGGCATAACGCTCACTTTCCGAGAGCGTATCAATATTTATTCCCACCATGGCTTCGCCCAAACCGCGAGAAACCTTCGCAACTACTTCTGGGTTATCCCAGTTAGTTGTGGCATCAACAATTGCTCTAGCTCTTTTAGCAGGATCGCCTGATTTAAAGATTCCAGAACCAACGAATACTCCATCTGCACCTAGCTCCATCATCAAAGCTGCATCTGCTGGTGTAGCAATTCCTCCAGCGGTAAATAACACCACTGGCAACTGACCAAGTTCAGCAACTTCTGCAACTAGTTCATAAGGAGCTTGTAAATTTTTAGCTGCGGTATACAACTCTTCTTTTGGAAGATTTCTTAACCTTGCTATGTCACCCTTAATCGTCCTGATGTGACGCACTGCTTCAACAACGTTTCCAGTGCCAGCTTCACCTTTAGAGCGAATCATTGCGGCACCTTCATTAATCCTTCTTAAAGCTTCGCCCAAATTGGTAGCACCACAAACGAATGGGACTTTGTAATTCCATTTATCTATGTGATTTGATTCATCAGCAGGGGTGAGAACTTCAGACTCATCTATATAGTCAACGCCAATTGATTCTAAAACTTTAGCTTCAACGATATGACCAATTCGCGCCTTTGCCATTACTGGAATTGAAACTGCGCCGATAATTTCATCGATCATGTCGGGATCGCTCATGCGGGCAACGCCGCCATCTTTGCGAATGTCAGCAGGAACTCTTTCTAGTGCCATTACTGCAACTGCACCAGCATCTTCAGCGATCTTGGCTTGCTCAGCATTAATTACATCCATGATCACGCCGCCTTTAAGCATTTCTGCCATGCCGCGTTTTACTCTGCTTGTTCCTGTTTGTGCTGCTGGTCGATCTTCAGACAATTTTTACTCGCTTCGATTCGTAAGTGGCCTTAAGTCTAAAGCCTAAAATCCAGGCTGTCGATTTGAGTATCGGTCACTTATTTTTTAGCGCTGGGGCTATGAAATCGTCAAATTCAATGAGCGCGGGCAGCTTGGCGCGACCTGCCAATCTAAAGATTTTGACCAAGGGGCGTTGGCGAACCTTGAGCGCATTCTTTTGCGCATCATTATGAAAAGCTTTGGCGTACTGCACCCTTCTGCTTGCTTGCGCAATGTCAGAAATGATCGCTTCGAACTCTGGCTGAGTCAAAAGCTCTGGCTGATTGGTTACTAAGTTATTTATCGCCACGGTTAAAGATGATTCATACTGCCATTGCAAATCATCGTTAATGTCTTCTGCTTCGCGTTTAATTGCTTCTTGCCAAACTTCAGGCAATTCCTTAATTTCATAATTTTGATTATTTAACTTTTCAATTAATCGACCAACAGCACTGGTGCGTAACGCTAGCTGGGTATCAAGCGAGAGTTTTGCTGCTTCTGCCTTTAAATGAAGGCGGTCTAACCGACCTGCCACATTAGATAAATACCAGGCAATAAACAAAAGTGCACCAAAAATCCAAAGAAACTGTGAAAACTCCATTAAGAAATTATCTCAGACAGCAATTGCCTACGATCTTTCCTGCCGCTACGAGTTATTCGACCATAAAGTTGGCCACTAAAGTCTTCTCTCACCTGACCCCCATCAACATTGGAGACCGAGGCGTAGACATCCAAAATTTGTTTAACAATGTTTGACCAATCAAATTCTTTAGCTCGAGCAAATCCGAGATTTCGCAATTGACTTCTTCTAGTCTGATCACTTAGCAAAGTGATCAATTCTTGGGCTAGTGCATCACTATTACCCGTTTCAAATAATGCCCCAGCTTTACCTTGCACCAGCACCTTTTGAAAAGCTGGTAAATCAGAAGCGAGCACAACGGCACCAGCACTCATCGCTTCAAGTAAAACAATGCCGAATGATTCCCCACCTAAATTCGGTGCTAAATAGACATCACTGGAGGCATACGCCCTTGCTTTCTCTATAGTGGAGAGCATTCCCTTGAATTCCAAATTCTTTTCAATTTTTGGATCAATTTTTTCTAACTCCCCTGGCCCCACAATTTGGCAGATAAGATCAGGAAATTTTTCTAAAACTCTAGGCAAAGCATTTAGCAATACTTTTAAACCTTTTCTTGGCTCATCTATTCGCCCTAAAAATAAAATTCTAAAGGGACCAGCATCAATATTTTTTGCAGGAAACTTTGTGAAATCAGAAACTCTTACTCCATTAGGAATGATCACCGCATCGCCACCTAGGTGAGTAACCATGGTTCTTCTGGCTTCTTCACTAACTGCAATGCGCGCTGAGATCTTTTCCATCATGGGCTGCAATAAAAATTGCATATTTTTTGCGGCATAACTTCTCTCATTTGAAGTATGATGTGTGGCCACAATTGGCCCACGCGCTGACCAGGCAGCAATAATTGATGGACTTGGGGATGTTGGCTCATGCAAATGCAAAATATCGAATTTATGCGATCTAATCCAGGCTCTAGTTCTTGAAAATGCTGGTGGATCAAATTTAATTCTTGCCACCGAACCGTTATATGGCAAACCAATCGCAGTTCCAGCGCTAGTGACAAAATCTGGCAAATTACTTTCATCGGTTGCCGGAGTCAAGACATTTACATAATGCCCTAAATCAATCAAGCTGCGAGCTAAATCATGCACATGTTGTTTAACTCCACCTGGTGATGACCAGTCATACGGGCAAACTAATCCGATTCGCACTTAACCCATCTTAATTGGTTTTACTTCAGACCAAACTTTTTGCATTAAATGCCAGTCTGTTGGGTTCTGTTGAACCATGTTTTCAAAAGTAGTAGCCATTTTTTGAGTAAGTTCCTCAATGGCTGCTTCTTTATCTAATGTGCGATCAATTCTTAAAACCTCTTGTACTTCGGCAAAAATTCGATCATCGCCTGGATTAAAAATTTTTATCGGAACCAGAACCGCCGCTTCATCCCAAGCTAAGGTTGCAGGCCCCGCCGGCATTGAAGTAACTGCCCTAAAATAATTTACCTTTATTCCCGAAGCAGATAAATCTCGATCCGCCAGTAGCGCAAGAATTCTTTTAGTCTTTAATCTCTCTCTAAGTGTCTGATAGGTCCCTTTAGCTAACGGTAGAACTTCTACCCCAAGCGCATTTCGAAACTTTACAAATTTTTCATATAACTCAATTGGCTTAAGCCTTTCGGCCACAGTGGTAAGCGGTTGATAATTTGCCGTAAACCAATAAGCGGCTGCATCCCAATTGCCCATATGAGGCAAAACCAGAATTATTTTCTCTTCTTCTGCCAAAAGTTTTGCTAACTTCTCTCTATTAATCATGATAAATCGAGAGTTAATTTTCTTTTCACTCCAAGTATGTAGCACAAATGCTTCATACCAATATTTAAAATATGAATTAACTCCCAAGCTAGTTAGACCATCTAGCTCATCATTTGAAGCACCTGTCACTTGTTTTAAATTAGCTCTTAATTGCTGAACAGATCTACCGTTAGATCGATAAACTCGCCCGGCGATCGACTTAAAAATCGCCCGCCCAAAACTCTCTGGCACAAATTTAAGTATTGCCCACCCGAGTGAAAATAAGAAAACTATAAATTTTTGTGGCATTTAAACTCGTTTAGATTGCTGTCTTACATAAACAATTCTTTGCAAGACGGTAATACTCGAAACTAAAGCCAAACCCCAGGCCATAACAGAAAGCATCCAATTTAAACCCAAGGCAGTTAAAAATGGCCCCCACACTAAAAATGCCAGACGCTCTGGGCGCTCTGCAATCCCTACTTTTCCATCAAACCCTAAAGATTCAGCTCTAGCTCTGGCATACGAAGTTACTTCTGCAGCGACCAAAGACCACACCATAAGTAGCATTAGCAAAGTATTTTGAACAGAATAAAAATAGTAAACCAAAGCACCCATAATCAAACCATCACTAATTCGGTCAACTACAGAATCTAAAAAAGCCCCCCACTTACTGTTTCGGTTAAGAATTCTTGCCATGGCACCATCCACCATGTCAAGTGAAGTAACTAAGAAAAGAAAAATTGCACCAAGTAACCACTTACCTTGCGCTAAATAAAAAACCGAAACTAAAGCAGTTGCAATTCCACCAAGAATCGTCACTGCATCTGGTGAAACTTTTGCTTTGACTAATCCCCTAGCCAACGGAATCACGATCCGATCGCTAACTCTTTTAAGATAAAGGCTTGCTTTCATAAATTCTTACAAATCAACCCAGGCAGATTTGAGCAGGTCTCTGGTGTCTTCAAGCAATTGATTCATGGCTTTTGCGCGCCCGATCACCGGCATAAAGTTAGTGTCGCCACCCCATCTGGGAACAATATGTTGATGTAAATGATCTGCAACGCTGGTTCCGGCAATCGCACCTTGGTTAATTCCAATATTGAACCCTTGCGCGTTTGCCACTTTGCGCAAAGTTGCCATTGCTTCTTGAGTTAGATGATTTAACTCTAATAGTTCTTCATCAGTTGCTTCAGTGATATCTGCAAAATGTCTATAGGGAGTAACTAATACATGCCCTGCGTTATACGGGTAAAGATTTAAAACGACGTAACCAGTAATACCGCGCTTAGTCACTAGATCAAATTCACTGCTTGCCGTATGGGCGTAACAGAACGGACATTCTTGCTCTACGGTGCCATCTTTTCTTGCCTTTGACAAATATTTACTGCGATGCGGAGTCCAAATTCTTTGCCAAGCGTCTGGTATGCCAGTTTCTGGATACACGGTTAAACCTGCGCCCTGGTATCGATTGCTTGGCGAATTTTTAAGATAGCTTCATCAAGTTTTACCCCATTTTCTTGGGAACCATCGCGATATCTAAAAGAGACAGCGCCCTGCGCAATGTCTTCATCGCCAGCGATCAGCATGAAGGGCACTTTTTGTTTTTGCGCAGTACGAATCTTTTTTTGCATACGCTCATCTGATTTATCTATTTCTACTCGAATGCCGCTAGCAACTAACTTTGCGGCAACATCATCTAGGTACTGATAATGACTTTCGGCGATCGGAATCCCCACAACCTGCACCGGTGCTAACCACGGCGGGAAAGCTCCTGCGTAGTGCTCGAGCAGTACTCCAAAAAATCTTTCGATAGAACCGAAAAGTGCTCGGTGAATCATTACTGGGCGTTTTCTAGAGCCATCTGAGGCTTGATATTCCAAATCAAATCGTTGCGGCAATTGAAAGTCAACTTGGATAGTACTCATTTGCCAACTTCTACCTAAAGCATCTTTCGCTTGCACGGAAATCTTTGGGCCATAAAAAGCGGCGCCTCCCTCATCTAGCGTCAAGGGAAGATTTTGCGCTTTAGCGGCAACTTCTAATGCTGCAGTAGCACTTTGCCAATCCTCTTCACTACCAACAGATTTTTCAGGGTTTCTGGTAGAAAGTTCTAAATAAAAATCACTCAAACCATAATCTCTTAGTAGATCAAGTACGAAATTTAATAGCGAGGCTAGCTCACTCTGCATTTCTTCTAACGTGGTGTAAATGTGAGCGTCATCTTGTGTGAAGCCTCGAGCTCGGGTGAGACCGTGTATTACTCCAGACTTTTCATAGCGATATACCGTTCCGAATTCAAAAAGTCGCAAAGGCAACTCTCGATATGACCGAGCTTTCGCTTTATAAATCAAATTATGAAACGGGCAATTCATTGGCTTTAAGTAATAATCTTGGGCGGCTTTTTTGACTTTTCCTTCGGAATCAAACTCCGCATCTAACTTCATTGGTGGATACATTCCCTCTGAATACCAGTCCAAATGACCAGAGGTTTCAAAAAGTTGTGCTTTTGTTAGATGTGGCGAATAAACAAATTCATACCCAGCTGCTTCATGTTTTAGCCGGGAGTAGTTTTCCATTTCTCGACGAATCACCCCACCTTTAGGGTGAAAGACTGCTAGCCCCGAACCGATTTCTTCTGGAAAAGAAAATAGATCTAGTTCTGCGCCTAGCTTTCGGTGATCTCTTTTTTCAGCTTCGCTAAGCAAATGCAAGTAATCGTTCAAAGCCTCCTTGCTTGCCCAAGCGGTTCCATAAACTCTTTGCAACTGAGGATTTTTCTCACTTCCCCGCCAATAAGCCGCAGCAGTTCTCATTAATTTAAAGGCACCTAAATATTTAGTGTTAGGCACATGCGGCCCACGACATAAGTCCTTCCAAACAATTTCACCAGATTTATTGTCTAAATTGTCATAGATAGTGAGTTCTGCACCGCCTACTTCCATTACTTCATCTGACGGGCCTTTAATATCAATTAGCTCTAATTTAAAAGGCTCTTTACTTAATTCTTTTTTTGCAGCAGACTCGTCAGTTACTCTTCGAGCAAATCTTTGGCCAGACTTAATAATTTCTTTCATCTTGGTTTCAATAGCAGCAACGTCTTCTGGAGTAAAAGGGTTTTGAATTTGAAAGTCGTAATAAAAGCCATTCTCAACTGGCGGGCCAATTCCCAATTGCACATCTTGATAAAGCGATTGGACCGCTTGGGCTAAAACGTGCGCGGTGCTGTGTCTAATTACCGATAAACCTTCAGGAGAATCCGCCATGACTAGTGTGACTTCATCGCCGTCCTTAATTTCAGTTGCTAAGTCGAATAATTGATCTTGTTTTTTAACGAGCACTATTTCTTTGTTTGAAGCAAAAAGGTCTAAAAAAGTAGTACCTGCCTCTACCGAACGCTCCTCTACCCCAGCATCAGACAAAATCGTTACGTTTACCATTTAGCTTCCAATTTATTCAAATCTCTGCCTTAACTTAGTCAATGGCAATAGATTTTTGCCATTGACATCTCGCAATTCAAGAATCCTGATAAAGCCATTCTCACAAATCACTATTGGATCGCCTGCAATTAATTGCCAGATTTTGCCAGGAGTCGGATTTACTATTTTAGGGTTAATCTTCCAAACTTCTGCTCGCTCGATCCGAACTAATTTTCCATCTAATAGCGCGCTCGCACCTTGATACGGCGTGGACGTGGAATCAATATGTCGAACTACTTTTTGCGCTGATTGCTTAAAGTCAATTCTGAAATCCTGCTCATCTCGCCATAAAGAATAAGTAGCCTTGCTGGCATCTTGTTTTTTGCCTTTAAGTTTTTTTCCGGCGATTAAATCAGGCATTAACTTTTCTACAATCTGAGCACTAAGCGCAGAAACGATTGAAATTGCTCGCTCTAACCTGATTGGGTAATTAATGCTGGCTTTCTTTTGCGTAACAATTGGCCCAGAATCCATTTCAGAAACTCCCAGCAATGCGGTAACGCCAATTTCTTTATCTCCGTTATTTAAGGCAGTTAAAAGTGGATTCCAGCCCCGATACTTGGGCAACAAAGAATCGTGCAAAATAACTAGTTGCTCATACTCGTGGCGAATCAACTTGCGCCAGCCCACGGCGATTGCAGATTTCGCTGGATCTTTGCTAATTCGATTTGAAACTTTAATCCCTGCAGCATGTAAAGTTCGTACCGTTTCTGTATAGGGGTTAATTTTTAGTGTGGTGTCATTTTCAACAATTGCCACATTAATAAGGTCAGCGAATTTCTCAGCCAATACTAAAGCGCAAGCTGCGCCCTTATGGCCGCAAAGATAAACATCTACTTTCTCCATGTGGTCGATACTGGTATCGAACCAGTGACCTCTTCGATGTGAACGAAGCGCTCTACCACTGAGCCAATCGACCTTATGAACCCAACGATACCGCGAGGTTTAGTCCGGGAAATTCACATAAACCAAATAAGTAGCAATTAATGCCACCACGCTCACGACGCTGATGATCAAGAACCAAATCAAGCGCGGGCGCTTTTTGCCAGAAACTGCCTTGAGGATTCTCACTCTCACCGGAGCAACTAACCGGCTAGCCCAAGCAAATTCACTTGCCAAAATAACTAAACCTAAAAATATTGCTGCCCATCCTGGCCCAGGAGTTACTAACATTAATAAGCCAATAACGATAAAAGTGCTACCGATGGTTGCGACAACCGACTTCCAAGCAATGCTGGTTACTGGATTAGCTTTCATCGCAGCACGAAAGCGTTTGAAAGGCCCAGTTATCTCCATAAGTCAAGGTTAGTCAGAATTAAGTTATTTTCAAATCTACGGATCAACTGTTTCACTCATCTTTGCTAAAAATTCACTCTGGATTCTTTTCACCAATGCATTTTCAGCATTTGTATCTCGTGAATCTATTTGGTTAATCGGTTGAACATCTCGGGTGGTAGAGGTTAGAAAGGCAGCTTCAAATTCGCCAAGACTAGAAAAGGGAAGATCGCGCTCTTCGCAGTCAAACCATTCACAAACCAACTCTCGAGTAATTCCCCCTAAACAACCGGAGGTAAGTGGTGGCGTTACGACTTGACCATCAACTACTGCAAAAAAATTGCTACCAGTCCCCTCGCAAATATTTTGTGCCACATTTGGCAAGATGGCTTCATCCGCGCCTAATTCTTTAGCAGTTGCAAGTGCTAAGACATTTTCTGCATAAGAGGTTGTTTTGGCACCAGTCAAAGGGCTTAAATGATTTCTCGGCATCTTGACGCTAGCAACTTTTGCGCTGTTTGACCATTTTGGTAACTGACTCATCGCAACCACCAAAGTCGGCTTTTCGCTATTTCGATCCGAGCCTAAAGGGCCATCGCCGCTGGTTAAAGTGATTCTTAATCGGCCAGCCGCTTGCAAATCAACGTTTGCTTTTATTACCTCTGCCACTACAGTCTTTAGATAATCTGAGTCTAAAAAATTAATCCCCAGTAAGTTTGCGGATTTTTCCAAACGTCTTAAATGACGACTTAGCGCAAAAGCCTTACCATTTTTTACTTGCATGGTTTCAAATACGCCATCTCCAACTGTGAAGCCATGATCAAACACGCTTACGCGAGCAAACTCACTAGGCACCAATGAGTCGTTAACCCAAACCAAATTAACCATTCTGGCTCGCTGCCAAACTAAATAATTTCTCGGTCTTCAACTCAGTTTCATCCCATTCTTTTTGAGCATTCGATCCCCAAGTTATGCCAGCGCCTGTTCCAAACTTAAGTTGATCGTTATCCTTCCAGAAAGTTCTGATTCCAACTGCTAACTGGGCAGTTTTTGAGAAACTATCTATCCATCCAATGGCCCCACAGTAAGGCCCGCGTGGACTTGCTTCTAATTCTTGAATTAATTTCAGGGCACTTATTTTCGGAGCTCCGGTAACTGAACCTGGAGGAAATGTTGCTGCAAAAATTTCTTCCCAAGTGACATCGGGCTTTAATTCTCCGGTAACGGTTGAGACTAGATGCACTAAGCCGGGATGCTCTTCTACTGAAAGCAAATTAGGTACCTTTACAGAACCTGCTTGGCAAACCCTTGAAATATCGTTTCTTACTAAATCAACAATCATTACATTTTCAGCAGAATCCTTTTCGGTCAAATCACTCGCTACTCTGCCAGTGCCTTTAATTGGGGATGAAAAAATTTCATTTCCTTCGCGCCTTAAGTAAAGCTCTGGTGAGGCAGATGCGATTTGCACGTCTTTAGTAAGCCGAAAATTACTGGTCTCAAACACGCTAATTACAGCCGAGAAGGGCGCCGGGTTTCCTTTCAAAAGCAAATTTGCTAGACCTGAAATATCGCTATCTTTTGGCCAGGCTGCGCTAAGCACTCGACAGAGGTTAGCTTGGTAAACCTCACCACGAGCAATATTTTCTCTTAAGACTTCAACTGCTTTTAAGTATTGTTCTTCGCTTAAGGAGCTTGTCCAATCCGCCTTATTGACTCCATGCCAGTGCCCATTAATTTCTGGAACCTCAACTTGAGATTTCTCAAACTCAAGCAGTAGCCAGTCGTTCTCAAATCCACCAACTACTACCCAATAGCCAGGCTTCTCCAAGTCAGCCAAGTTAATTGAAACGTTTTTGAGTTTTGAAAAATATCGTTCATTAAAACGGGCAAACTCCATCACGCGTAAAACCCTAGCGGGAAATCCGCCACCTTCTAGAGCAACTCGGGCAATCGGGTATCTTTAGCAGAGCATTATTTGCGGACGTAGCGCAGTTGGTAGCGCATAACCTTGCCAAGGTTAGGGTCGCGGGTTCGAATCCCGTCGTCCGCTCTCTTCTCTGGAAGCTACGACAACCTTTTTTCCACTCTCTAGCGTATGTACCGAAATACTGTTATCGAAAGCCTCTCTTAATTGCGCAGAACTGACCACTTCGTCAGAATTTCCATCTAGTAAAACTCTGCCATCCTTCATCACTGCAATTTTCTCTGAATACATATTGCTCAAAGTGATGTCATGCATAGTTGAAATAACCGTTACCCCCTGCTGTTTTAGCAGTTCGATCTGATCCAAAGTTCTAATTTGATAGTGCAAATCCAATGCACTAGTTGGCTCATCTAGCAAAATTACTTTTGGCTCTTGCACAATTGCTCTTGCTAACAAAACTCTTTGAATTTCGCCTCCCGAAAGTTGCGTGGCAAAACGATCTTGCAAGCCCACCAATTGCATAGTTTCAAGGGTTTCTTGAATGAAAAGGCGACCTCTTTTTAGCTCCCTACCCCATCCATCTACCTTTGCTCTTCCTAATGTCAAATACTCAATCACCGTCATGCCAATTGGGATTAATGGCCTTTGGGGTACAAAAGCAACATTGCGACTTAAATCTTTATAAACCTCTCTACCTTCAAAAGTTACCGACCCAGAGTATGAAGTCATACCAAGCATGGTTTTGAGCAAAGTAGTTTTGCCGGCTCCATTTGGCCCCACGATTGAAGTCCAGCTGTGCTCTTGGATCTCTAAATTGACATTATTTAAAACAGTTATGTCCTGGTACTTAACGGTCAAATTTTCAACACGAATCATTTCAAACCGCCTTTAGTAGTTCTTAACACAAAAAGAAAGAAAGGGGCGCCAATAAATGCTGTAATTACTCCAATAGGTAATTCTGCAGGCGCAATTAAACTGCGAGCACCCAAATCTGCCAGCACCAAGAAAGCTGCTCCAGTAATGGCAATCGTTGGCAATGCCCTATTGGTCACTCTGCGAGTAATTCCCTTAATGATGTGCGGGACGATAATCCCCACAAATCCAATTAAGCCGCTAACTGAAACCGCAGTTGCCGTCGCCAAAGTGGCTGCTACCACCGCAATAATTCGAATCTTGTTCGGCGAAACCCCCAGCGAGAACGCCTCTTCATCGCTAAGCATCAACCCATCTAATAGTTTTGAAATCCTAAAGAGAATTAACAGCGAAAAGAATATATATAGTGCTGCCCAACTAACGTTGTTCCAATCAGAAACTGTTAGTTGACCCAAAATCCAGGAATAAACCGGACGCAGCACTTCAGTGTTTCTTTGTTGCAAATAAATCTGAACCGCCGAAGCAAATGCTCCTACTGCTATACCTGAAAGCAGCAATACCCCTGGGTTTGAAAAATACCTGCCTGATACTAAAAATGTCGCAGCTACTGCGCTTGCTCCCCCAATAAAGGCAAAAATTGGTAGTGCTGCGCTAAAAGAATTATTTGTAGTCGTGATAGCTATCGTTGCACCTAAGCCAGCACCTGCGGCTGTGCCAAGTAAGTAAGGATCAGCCAACGGATTTCTAAAAACCGTTTGATAAACCGCACCACTTGTGGCAAGCGCAGCTCCAACTAAAGCACCTAATACAACCCTCGGCAAGCGAATTTCGAGCAATAAAGTTCTTTCGCGCCCTTCAAGCCCGCCATCTAATCCAAAGAGAGTTCTAAAAATCTCTCCAGTTGATAGCGACACTGGTCCAGTGCTGATGGCCGCAATTACCACCAGCACCAAAACCAAAACAGAAATTAAAGTGATCCGGACATTCCAGATTGGTTTAAATTCTGTTTTTTGACTTTTAAGAATCATTTAGCGAAGCGAATCTGCCACTATTTGATAAAAGTCAATAATCCTTGGGCCCCAACGAGATGAAATGTCAGCTGGCAATTCAATTACTTTGCCGTTGACTACTGCATCTAATTCTGGCCAGCCAGGCCTTTCTGAAACTGTTTCAACAGATTCGCCATATTGCGCATCAGCTAAGAAAATAATTTGCGGATTTTCGGCAACTAGAAACTCAGCTGAAATTTGTGGGTAACCAGATTGATCAGCACCCTCTGCAGCATCGGCGATGTTTTCTAACCCAAAATCTTTATAGACACTGCCAATGAAAGTGCTAGAGGTTACTGAGTAAAGCGTGTTATCAAGCTCATGAAAGATCTTTACCGGCGCCACATCCTGCACGCTTGCAAGAATTTCCTGACGCTTAGTCTCCATGTCATTAATTAACTGCTCAGCATTCTCAGTTCGACCTGTCGCTTGACCCAAAATTCTAATTTGGTCATAAAGCCCTTCCATGTCGTTAGGAGCTTGTTCCATCAAGACTGGAATTCCTAGTTTGTCGAGAGCTTCTCTTACTTCATTGGCCTTCATTGAATTTAGATTCAGCACTACTAAATCTGGATTAAATGCCAATATCGCTTCAACGTTTGGGTCAAAGCTGTTTAGCTCCGACATAGGCGCTGTTTCTGGATAGTTAGATAAAAAATCAACTGCTATTACTTGACTGCCAGCATCGATAGCGAAAATGATTTCAGTTGCGCTAGGGGATAAAGAAATCATGCTAATTGGCTCTTCTTCAATCGTGGTTTCAAAACCAGCTGAAGAGAGCGTTACTGGAAACAAACTTGGTTCTGGAGTTTCAACTACCTCTTCAACTTCTTCTACCGCAGCCGGTTGTGGAGCTGAGTCTGTTGAAGTTGATTGAAAAAAATTAACACCAGCAAAAACAACTGCGGCAAAAACTACTACCGCAATTAATACTTGCGAGATTTTGTCTTTCAAGGTTTCTTCCTCTATTTGTAGAGGGAAGAAGTAGGGCTAATTTAAGTAGCTATCACTTAAAGGCCCGACCTTCTTCCGAGGCCGGATATCTTCAACGTCATCCGTTAGGCGACCTGGCTTAACCTGCTAGAGGTTTCACAGTTGCGGGACAGCGCCGGAATTTAACCGGACTTCGCTAACGGCAACGCCACTATCTTGACGAATCTAGATAGCACTCAAAAGGTATCACACTGCACAGGTAAATCTGGAGGTTTTCGATTACGACTTCCCCTCCGCTAGGCTAAGCGTGAAAATTCGACCTAGAGGAATAAATGAACGCCAAGCAATTAGAGCAAATGAAATCTGGCAAGGGCTTTATCGCCGCCCTCGATCAATCAGGTGGAAGCACCCCAAAAGCCTTGAAGCTTTACGGAATAAACGAAGATCAATACTCCTCTGAGAGTGAAATGTTTGATTTAGTGCACCAAATGCGCACCAGGATTATTAAATCCCCTTCCTTCGCCAGCAATCGCGTAATTGGTGTGATTCTTTTTGAAATGACCATGGACCGTCAAATTGATGGTAAAGGCTCAGCAGAATTTCTTTGGGAAGAAAAAGGAATAGTTCCCTTCCTAAAAATTGACAATGGATTAGCCGAAGAAGCAGATGGCGTCCAGATTATGAAACCAATCCCGCAACTAGATGAAAGACTTGCTAAAGCAAACTCTCATGGTGTGTTTGGAACCAAAGAGCGCTCAGTTATCAAGTTGGCTAACGAAGTTGGTATCAAAAAAGTAGTTGACCAACAATTCGACCTTGGTAAAAAAGTACTTGCCGCAGGCTTAGTGCCAATTATTGAACCAGAAGTTGACATCAACAGCCCAGAAAAGGCAAAGGCAGAAGAAATTCTAAAACGAGAAATTCTCTCTAACTTAGATCAATTAACTGCTGATCAAAATGTGATGTTAAAGCTCACCCTTCCAGAAACTCCTGGATTCTTTGATGAACTAGTGGCTCACCCAAGAGTGGTAAGAGTTGTTGCGCTATCTGGTGGATATTCCAGAGAAGTTGCTAATGAAAAACTTACTCAAAACAAAGGTGTCATTGCTAGCTTCTCTAGAGCTTTGAGCGAAGGCTTAAGTGCCCAGCAGTCTAAGGCTGAATTTGACTCAACTTTAGATTCTTCAATTCAAGGAATCTACGAAGCGTCGATAACTTAAATTAAGTGGGCAAATTTTTAAGAAGTTTTTGACTTTCTAGAATCTCTGCCGCATTGATTGGGTTTAATTTCTGATTTGGATAGCCATTAGGTTCCTCAAAGGG
>JAYPCW010000015.1:0-26535 GCA_038124905.1 Candidatus Nanopelagicales bacterium
ACTAGTGGTATCAGTGGACTTGTTGATAAAGACGGTACAGTACTTTGGGAGGCGGATGAATTCATCGCTGAGAGCAAAGCGCTACAAGTAACTACTTATGAGGGTCAGACGATCGGGTTAGCCTTAAATTATTATTTACAAATTATTGTATTATCATTATTCGTGGGATTGTTTCTGATTTTTGCCTTACATGGAAGACGCTTAGATTATGTCAAGTAAAACTCTAATAATAATTCCAACATATCAAGAATCTGAAAATATCATTTCAATCCTTGAGCGAGCTCAAGCCGCAAACCCTGAAGCAAATGTATTAGTAGTTGATGATTCCAGCCCAGATGGAACTGGTCAGATAGTTGAAAGATTGATAAAAAGTAATCCCAAAATTCGACTGCTGAGTAACTCAGTTAAAGACGGATTAGGTAAAGCCTATGTAAAAGGTTTTAAGTGGGGATTAAGTCAAGATTTTGATTTTTTTGTTGAGATGGATGCTGATGGATCCCATGCTCCAGAGCAACTACCATCCATTTTGAAGAAACTTGATGACTGCGATGTGAGTTTAGGCTCTAGATGGGTACCTGGCGGAAGAATTGAAAATTGGCCAATATCCAGGCAGATTTTGTCAAAAGGTGGCAACCTTTATACCCGTTTAATGTTGGGATTCAAAGTAAAAGATGCTACAGGTGGTTACCGGGCATACAAACGTAAAGTTTTAGAGACTATTGATTTAGATTCAATCGAAAGTCAGGGATATTGTTTTCAGGTAGATATGGTTCGCAGGTCTTTGGCATTGGGCTTTAAGGTTTGCGAAACCCCAATAGTTTTCACTGAGAGAGAAGCTGGAAAATCGAAAATGAGCCGCCAGATAGTTATTGAAGCTTTCACCCGAATCGGATTTTGGGGCTTAAAACGCTTATTTAGAATAAAGTAGTTGTCCGATAAGATATATTATGTAAAGTTAAAATTACGGTATTTAAGCATTAAGGAATTGGCGACTACAAAGGTTGAAGATAACGCCATTGCTGCCCCTGCCCACACGGGCTGTAAATAGCCAAGCATGGCGATGGGAATCATTGCTGCGTTGTAAGCAAAAGCCCAAAAGAGATTAACCTTAATTGTTGAAAGCGTCTTTTTCCCGAGCTTTATAGCACTGACAACTTGGTTTAGATCTCCTCTCAGGATTGAGATGTCGCTAGCCGCTAAGGCCACATAAGAGCCTTCAGACATCGCAATAGATAGGTTGGCTGCACTCATTGCCGCGGCATCATTCAAGCCATCTCCCACAAAAGCTACCTTTTCTCCCCTGGCTTTGTATTCTTCAATAACCTGAACCTTTCCTAAGGGATCAAGTTCACTTATTACCTCATCAACGCCAACCTCGTGGGCAATTTTTTCTGAACTATGCTTGCTGTCTCCAGTTAATATCACTGTTTTGGTTCCTGATTTTTTAAAGCTGTCAATTGCCTCTTTGCTGGTTTTCCTAGCTGAGTCAGACATCACCCAATAGGCAATTAAGTTTGAGTTTTCAGTGAGCCCTACATATCTCATGTTGGTGGTATTCATTTCGTCCAAGGGTTCAACCTCTAACCATTTGAAATTCCCTAGTCTGTACCTTTTGTTGTTAATGGAAGCCTCAATGCCGCCTCCGGCAACAGAAACAAATTCATCTACTCTTGTCATCAAATCCACACTCTGAAAGCGACTAATTGCCTTAGAAACTGGATGAGTACTGCGTGAAGCTAATTGATATGCAACAGCATTGATGGTTTTAGCATCTGACCCGACAGCTTTAAAGTCAACGACTTCCAATAATCCAGTAGTTATTGTTCCAGTCTTATCAAAAAATATTGTAGATATCTTATTTGATAATTCTAAAGATTTAGAACTACGAATCAATATTTGATTTTCATTAGCGATAGCACTACCAACCAGTATGGCAACAGGAGTTGCTAAACCTAAAGCACAAGGGCAAGCGATGATTAGCACTGCAAGCGCATTATTTAAGGCAAAGCCCGCGCTTTCACCCAGCAAAAGCCAGGTAAAAAAGGTTAAAAAAGACAATACTAAAATTGTGGGTACAAATACATTGCTTATTTTGTCAACTAAAAACTGAGTTTGTGATTTTTCACTTTGCGCACTAATTATTAACTGTTCAATTTGGCCGATTACGCTAGCCTCACCAATTTTTGTTGGTTTAATTACCAATTGCCCATCAAGGGGCGTAGAACCAGCGATCACTGGAGAATCTAGTGTCTTTAGTAGCGGCAAACTTTCGCCAGAAATTATACTTTCATCAACATCTGCTTGACCCTCAACAACTACCCCATCAACAACAATTCTTTCACCGGGTTTAACGACCACTAGATCACTCATCAAAATTTCACTAACCTTGATCGTGATTTTTAAACCATCTCTAATAACTTCAACCGATTCACTTTTAATTCTCTTTAGGGCGCTAATTGCGTCTAAATTCCGATGCTTACTCTTTGCTTCGAAGTAGCGACCCATAAGAATGAAGGCTGGAACTACTGCTGCTACTTCTAAGTAAAGCCCTCCCCCGCTAGCTCTTTCAAAGAAACTGTGACTCATCGTCATGCCCAAATCACCCATAGAAGTGAAAAACAGGGCATAAACACTTACTGCCAACGCGACGAGCGTGCCAAGGCTTATCAAGGTGTCCATATTGGCAAACCGATTCTTAGCCGCAATAAAAGCAGCTCGATGAATGTCAGTAGCGCTATAAAGATGCACGACTAAGGTCAAAACTAGTAATACCCATTGCCACCCAAAAAACTGCAAATTTGTAATCATGGACACTAATAAAGCAAAGCTGCCAATCACTACAGCAACATTTCTCTTGCGCCGAAGAGTTCTTAAGGCTTCATCTTCATCAATTTCTTCTAAGGAAGCCTTGTAGCCGAGTTTTTCAATTGTTTCAATTAAGTTGTCAACCTGAACGTTTCCCTCAGAAATTATCGCTGCGGTAGCAGTTGCATAATTAACACTTGCTTTTGTCCCTGATAACTTATTTAATTCTTTTTCAATTTGATTGGCGCAAGAAGTGCACGTCATTCCCTCAAGATGAAGTAACACTTCCTTCATTCAATCCCTCAACTTTCGGCCATAGCCATATCTCGTATATCTGGACAAGCGCAAACTAGATTTCGATCTCCATAGGCACCGTCAATTCTATTGACACCTGGCCAATACTTTCGTGACACTACCTCAGGTAACGGAAACACAGCTTGCTCTCGAGAGTACTTTCTATTCCACTCTCCTGCGATGTCTTGTGCGGTATGCGGCGCATGCGCTAATGGAGATTCTTCGTGACTCATCTGGCCATTTTCGATTGCAGAAATTTCTTTACGAATTTGCGTCATAGCTCTGATGAATCTATCAATTTCGTTTAGATCTTCACTCTCGGTTGGTTCAATCATCAAAGTTCCAGCTACTGGGAATGACATTGTTGGCGCATGGAATCCAAAGTCCATTAATCGTTTGGCCACGTCATCAACCGTTACCCCCGTATTTTTAGTGATCTCCCGAAGGTCAATGATGCACTCATGCGCTACCCTGCCATTTTTTCCTTTGTAAAGCACTGGAAAATGTTCATCAAGCTTTTTGGCTAAGAAGTTTGCGCTTAATAAAGCTACGCTGGTAGCTTGCTTCAATCCTGCTGCACCCATCATTCTGATATACATCCAAGAAATAGGTAGCACTCCCGCACTTCCCCACGGTGCACCACTTACCGGGCCAACGACAGGATCTTTTGGACCGGCATTTTCATTTAATGGATGAGAAGGAAGAAACTTACTTAAATGAGCTCTTACGGCAACTGGGCCAACTCCCGGGCCTCCACCGCCGTGAGGAATAGAGAATGTTTTGTGCAGATTTAGGTGAGACACATCGGCACCAAATTTTCCAGGCTTACTTAAGGCAACTAACGCGTTTAAGTTTGCTCCATCAACATAAACTTGACCGCCAGCTTCATGCACTGATTGGCATATTTTTACAATTCCTTCTTCGTAAACCCCATGGGTTGAAGGATAAGTCACCATAATTGCAGCAAGCTTTGAAGAGTATTTTTCAATTTTCGCTGATAGATCGGCTAAATCAACATCGCCTTTCTCGTCGCACTCGACAACCACTACTTCCATACCTGCCATTACCGCACTTGCTGCATTGGTACCGTGCGCACTGGATGGAATCAAGCAGATAGTTCTTTCGTGATCTCCATTTGCTTCGTGAAACGCCTTTATCGCCAAAAGGCCTGAAAACTCCCCCTGGCTTCCGGCGTTGGGTTGCAAGCTAACTGCGTCGTAACCGGTAATAGAACAAATATATTCCTCGAGCTGTTTAATTAAAGTTACCCAGCCTTCATTTTGCTCCGTCTTAGAAAAAGGATGAGCATTAGCAAATTCTGGATACGTAATTGGTTCCATTTCAGCTGCAGCATTTAATTTCATGGTGCATGAGCCAAGCGGAATCATGGAACGATCCAGAGCAATATCTTTATCGCTTAGCGAGCGCAACCAGCGCATCATCGCGGTTTCATTGTGGTACTTATTAAAGTGAGGATGAGTTAGAAACTCGTCTTTACGATTCAGTGACCCAAAGTCGAGCGAAACAGAAGTTTGTTCTTGTCTTTGCAATCCCAACGCTTGATACAAGTCATCTAGATTGTCATTAGTAGTTTCATCAAAACTAACTGCTACCCATTCTGGATTGACCAATCGAATGTTTATATCTTGGTTTTCTAATCTTTTTACTAGTGCCTCTGCTTGATCAACTTGCCAAGCGACAGTGTCAAAAAATACTTCATGCATAGTTAGTTGTGAATTTTGCTTAAGTGCCTGGGCGAATTCATTGGCTTGGGCGTTTACCGCTTTCGCGATCGCTTTTAAGCCACTAGGTCCGTGGTATACCGCATAAGCAGTTGAAATAACAGCTAATAGCACTTGTGAGGTGCAAATATTGCTAGTCGCCTTACCGCGCCTAATGTGTTGTTCGCGGGTTTGAAGTGCTAAGCGATAAGCCAAACGTCCTGCTGAATCAACGCTTGCCCCAACTAAGCGACCTGGAAGCATTCTAGAAAGCTCATCTTTAACGCTCATGAAACCAGCATGAGGTCCACCAAATCCGAATGGAACACCAAATCGCTGGGCTGAACCAACTGCAATGTCAGCTCCCCATTCACCTGGTGAAGTTAAGAGAGTCAAAGCCAACAAATCTGTTGTGGCAATAACTTTCATTCCCAAATCATGGGCTTTGACTGATAAATTCTGATAATTCTTTATGCCACCTGTGCTTGTGGGATACGAAACTAAAACTCCAAAAGCACTTGGATCTAGCTCATCTTTCATTGCATTTATTAACTTGATTTCAATTCCAATAGGCAAGGCCCTAGTTTTGAGCACAGCAAGAGTTTGCGGATGAATATCACGATCTACCAGAAATAGATCTTTATCATCGCCAGTCGCTCTTTGAGCCAATCTCATTGCTTCTGCTGCTGCGGTTGGTTCATCCAATAAAGAGGCATTTGAAATATCTAATCCTGTCAAATCAGAAATCATGGTTTGAAACAAAACCAAAGCTTCTAGTCGACCCTGGCTAATTTCCGGTTGATAGGGTGTGTACGCCGTATACCAAGCAGGATTTTCTAAGATATTTCGTTTTATTACATTTGGCAGATGACTGTTGTAATAACCAAGACCAATAAAGTTTTTAACCTGTTTGTTTTTTAGTGCTAAAGATTTAATTTCACTTAATGCAGCAGCTTCGCTGAGCGCGGGCGGAAGGTCTAAAGCATCGAAATGACGTATTGATTCAGGAATAGTTTCACCGAGAAAATCATCGAGTGAGTCATACCCCAAATACTCAAGCATTTGTTGAATTTCATTTTCTGAAGGACCTATGTGACGATCTTGGAAAACTCGAATTTTTGATTCAGCCATTTAAAGACTCCTAGGGTCGGTGAATACACCTTCCCGCTGTCCCCGCGCAATGCGACCTGAGAGCTTAATCCATATAAAATGGATTTACCCCTTCGGCGGATGCAAAATTGCATCTCTCTCCAGCAAGGTTAATTCAAGCGGTACTTATGCCTGAGAGGTTCCGGGAAGGACTTGCTCCTTCGGCGTTCGATTTAACGAACTCTCCCACTTGATTTAGTAACCTTGAGTAAATAATACCTTAATCAGGCAGATTGTTCGCGTTGCGATCTGCGCTGAGCTAATTCATCAATCATGTTTTCAGGCAAAACTAAACGACCATCTAGGTATTCAGCAGGAAATTCTTCAAGTGCTCCCTCTACTTCACGAAGCACAGAACCCACGGCAATTCCAAATACTCCTTGACCGCCTCTAACTAGGTCGATTACTTCATCGTCACTGGTGCATTCATAAACCGAAGCGCCATCTGAGATGAGGGTTAGCCTGGCTAGATCTTCAACTCCTTGTGCACGTAGGTGATCAATGGCTAGGCGAATGTTACTTAGCGATACACCCGTATCTAGAAGCCTTTTAATTACTTTTAGCACTAAACAATCTTTAAAGGAATACAACCGGAGTGAACCGCTACCCGCTGCGTTACGAATAGAAGGCTCGATTAGACCTGTCCTCGCCCAGTAATCTAATTGCCGATAACTAATTCCAGCTGCTTGGCAAGCAACGCTTCCTCTATAACCCGTACCCTCAGGGATTGGTTCAACATCCAAATCAAAAAGAGAGTCCTGTATCAATCTTTTTGATTTGTGATTATTAGCAGCCGTGCCTTCACTTAACATGAGCAAAGATTATCAAGAGATTCATCAATAAACCCTATAGTCACACTTGACACGCCGCTCCAACCTTAAACCTCAAGTTAAGGGTTAGGAAAGACTGCCAAAATCCTCAGGATTTACGTCATCTAGAAACTGTCTAAATTGATCAACTTCTTGCTCTTGGTCTAGCGGAACTTCTATCTGGGCTTTTTTCAGCACTTCTTCATCACAGTAAATGGCTAAATCCAGCTTTAAGGCGATAACAATTGCATCCGATGGACGGCACTCCACTGCTTTATCCTCAAAATCCAAGGTGGCCTTAAAGACACCCTCGTCAAGTGAATTTATTGAAACTTTGGAGATCTTGCCCCCAAAAATACCTACCAGTTCGACAAGCAAATCGTGTGTCATTGGCCGGGGTGAAGAAATGTTTTGCTGAGCCAAGGCAATGGCTGTCGCTTCAGCGGTTCCGATCCAAATTGGAAGATAGTTTTCGCTGGCCTTCTCTTTCAATAAAACAATCGGCTGATTTGAAGGCATTTCAACTCTAACCCCAACAACTTCCATCTCAAGCACTACAGCTCATCCTCCAAAGTTGCGTAAAGCAGCGCAGCCTGAAGCAAGTTCATCAAGCCTGCAATCTCAACCTTCATTTCATGGGCTTTTTCAAGAGCTTCCGGATGGTTTCTCTTGGCAAACGGACTCGTTACTTGGTTGATTAAAGCTATTTCTCTATCTCTTGAATTTTTTGCAAGCTTGAGATGACGAGGTTCAATACCATATTGGGATAGATTTTCCACAATTTTGCAAACCTTCAGGGCCCAATGATCAAAGTGTCTTCCATCAGACAACCGTGAAACTAAGCCAACTTTTTCCAAATCAGACAATTGCCTTGCCTCCAATCCAGAAGCACTTAGTACTTCATCTTCAGTGAGACGAATTGGCTTAGTTGATTTTTCATTCGGCTTAATAGAAATTTTTGGCACCATTGGAGCGGCATCTTTTACTTGCGGAGGTTCTAAACCCCGATCCATCGCCTGTAGGTGCTCTTTTATTACTTTTAAAGGTAAGTAATGATCTCTTTGACTTCTTAGGACATAGCGAAGTCTTTCGATATCGTCGGATGAAAACTTACGATAACCACTTTCACTTCGCCCAGGCTCGATCAATCCTTCTGCTTCTAGAAACCTAATTTTAGAAATTGAGATATCGCTAAATTCACCACGTAGGGCATTAAGCACCTCACCTATAGTTAATTCATGTTGAGTGTGACGGGCAAGTGGTCGATTCATCGGAATTTTTTAAGCCTTAGGTAGTAGAAAAGAAAATCGATATTTTCCTATTTGCAATTCATCACCCGCATTTAATGAAGCCTTTTCAACACGATTTTGATTCAAATAGGTTCCATTGAGGCTCTTTAGGTCTTCAATTTGCCAAGTGGAATTTTCTCTAGAGATCTTTGCATGGGATCTAGATACGGTTACGTCATCTAGCACGATGTGCGAATCATCAGACCTTCCAAGAATTATCTCTTCGCCACTCAAGACAAATCTTTGGTTCTCTTGAGGGCCTTGCCTAACTAGCAGAGCGGCACTGTTTTGTGGCAAACCAGTTAAGAAACCCTCGTCTATTGGCGGTAATTCAGACGTATCAGTAGAAACTGCAGGTATGGCACTGGTGTTTTCATCTTGCATAAAGTAAACCCTATTACCGCAGGCTAAAAAGGGTCAAGTTGAGGTTAAGGTTTAGCCCTTTGTTAAGGCTTCGTAATCAGTCGCGCTTAACAGCGAAGATTCATCCAACGCACCAGCAAGCTGCACTTTTACCATCCAGCCAGATTGATATGGATCTTGATTTACGACTTCTGGAGTGGTGGTTAGTGAGTTATTTACCTCAACTACCTCACCAGACACAGGTGCGAAGATATCGCTAACGCTTTTTGTTGATTCGACTTCTCCGCAGGTGTCACCAGCAACAATTTTAGATCCAGTCTTCGGCAAACTAATGAAAACAATATCTCCCAACGCATCTTGGGCAAAGTCAGTAATTCCGAAGGTAACCGTGTCACCTTCTACTTTGACCCACTCATGCTCTTTGGTGTATCTGAGATTTTCTGGTGTGTTCATTAATGCCTTTCTTTTTTGTAGATTTTACTGGTTTGGTTCTGCATTTTGGGGCGGATTTGGTGTCAAAATTGCATCTATTTCTATGTTGTTGTTTTTTTGAATTTCGATGTCTCCCCCATTTGCTATCACTGTTTGCGAGAAACCTCCTGGAATTAACATCGCAGTTTCAAGAGTCTGTGGATCGCCGATAACTTTTATCACTATCGGTGGGTTCAGCACCTTCCCTGAAACACTTACTCCCCCAACAGTGTCTACAAACCAAGTATTGGCGACCACTCTGACAGCATTTATTTGAATTGCTAAAGATCCAGCATCCCTCAGTTCCTGTACTGCATCTAGCAAGGTAAAGGCATTTACTGCCAACCTATCTCCTTGAAGTGAAATATTGATTCCTGGTCCAGCTACCTTTCTAGTCCCCGCAAGAACTCCTAAGGCATTCGCCCGATTTATGGCCGCTTGATTAGCATCTTGCGTTGAACCTGATTGCAGGCTTCTTAATAGAGCCTCTTGGTCATTGATTTCTTGCGTCAGTTGTTCATTTTGTCGATTTAGATCCGTTAAAACTTGGACCAGTTCGTTCTCTCTGGCATTAGTCAAAGGCAATGGCTCATCTACTTTTTTAATAGTAAGCGTTATTAATAACCCAAAAGAAAATAGAATTAACGCCAAAATTAATTGGCGTAGATTTGAATTTAACTTATTCATCATTTACAACTTGAAAAATAGTCTTCTTATCGCAGCAGCATTAGCGAAAATTCGCATAGCTAAGACAACGACGACCCCAGTAGACAATTGCGAACCAACACCTAATTGGTCGCCTAGGAACACTATCAATGAAGCCAAAAGAACGTTACTTAGAAATGAAATTATAAAAACTTGATCGTCAAAAACCTTTTCTAGGTTGGCTCTGATGCCACCAAAGACTGCGTCTAGTGCGGCAACGACTGCGATCGGCAAGTATGGCAAAAGCCAGCTCGGAACATCTGGATTGATAAAAATTCCAAGGATTACACCCAGCAAAAGCCCGACAATGGCAATCAATTTATGTTTCCAATCCTTAGATTTTCTACTTCAGGAAGCACTCTTACTGATGTTGGTAGCTCAATACTATCAAGTGGATTTACTTTTAGACCTATATTGTAAATACGCGAGACTTCAGCAATTTGCTTATAGTCTTCGGTTTCTAAAAAATTCTCAAGCAAATCACTTGGTCCAATTGCATAGATCTTGTAAGGCGGCAAAATTGGTCGATAATTTACTAAAATTGCTTCACCTGATTGACTGACTGCAGTCATCGGAGAAATTCTTTGGTTTCCGATAGCTACAGCTTCAGCACCTGCAGTCCAAAGGCCATTTAGCACTGTAAAAATATCCGTGTCAAAGACCCGTGCCAAACTTGGATCGATATCTAAACTTAGCTTTGTTAAATCCGCATCATTTAATTCAATCTCCAGACCCGGCCCAATTACCGCTTGATAACCAGAGGCAAAGTTCAACAGTGCAAGGTCCTCTTGATCAACACTAGGTAAAACTGAGGCTTGAGATTCTTGCAATGAGGTTATTTTTTGGGTGATTTCTTCTAGTTTGGTTTCTTTTTCTTCTAGCAAAATAGATTGAGTGGTTATGTTTTCTCTCAATAGATCACGATTTTGCAGCGATATAGGTATTGACTGACGAGTTATCGAAGCGCCAATTCCGAAAATAATGCCGGCAATGGTTAATACAATCAAGATCAACCACTTTGGGTCTGAGGCAGATTTTCCTAGACTCTTTTTTATCTCCGCTTTCTTGAAATACGAATCGTCCTGCACATCTTGCCAAAGGTTTTCCAATAGTAAAGATGAATCTTGGATATTAGTTCTTTTACTCAACACTTGACCTTAAAGAATGAAACTGCTGGGTATAAAGATACGCGGACCACACATACAAGCCTATTCCCCAAAAGATAAATGCGTAGGCTGTGGTTTCGACAAATCTATTGGGTAAATCATATGCAGTTGCAATCAAGCTCAAAGGTAATCCACCCATCAGGCAGAAAGATCCCATTTTGCCGGCATTGTGAACTGGCAATCCAAGGTAGCCGAGTTTCCTAACTCTTAACATTAATATCGCAAGATAAATTTCTCTTGCCACGATGAGCAAAACGATCAAGATAGGCACAGCTTCGATAATTGTTGCAACTGCAACCAAAGTAATAATGTAAAGTCGATCAACAATTGGATCAAACTTTTCACCAAAGACACTGTATTGATTCAATTTTCTCGCTAGAAAACCATCAAGCCAATCAGAAAAAGAAGCTACGAATAAGACAAAAAATGCAAATCCTATTTGACGATTAATAACCAAATAGGCAAAAACAGGAATGGTAAAAAACCTCAACAGCGTGAGAAGATTCGGAATAGTCCATAGATTCATAGTTTCTCCATTGAGTCGGGCTAGCGGGATTTGAACCCACGACCCCTCGGCCCCCAGCCGAGTGCGCTACCAAACTGCGCTATAGCCCGTGTCATCGCTTCCTTCTTCGAACCCGCATATGGATTGGCGAACCTTCAAATCCGAATTCTTCTCGTAATCTGCGTTCGATAAATCTTACATATCCTGCATCCAGCGCTCCCGAAGCGAACAAGGCGAAGGTTGGTGGTTTTGTGCCAACTTGCGTCATGAACAGAACTTTAGGTTGCTTTCCACCCCTAACGGGATGAGGGTGGGATGCCACAATTGTCTTAAGAAATTGATTTAGCTGACCAGTTGAAATTCTCTTTTGCCAACTTTCGATAGCGATCATCAAAGCTTTTTCAATTCGGTTGATATGCCAAGCTGTTTTCGCACTGATGTTTACCCTGGGAGCCCAGGCAACGTTTGCTAGTAGTAATTCTATTTCTCTTTCTAGAGTGATTCTTCGATCTTCTTCCACTAAATCCCACTTATTAAATACAAGAACGAGCGCTCTACCTGCTTCAATCGAAAGATTGATTAACTTTCGGTCTTGATCAGAAATCACTTCACTGGAATCCAAGATCAAAAGAACTGCATCTGCTCTATCTATAGCACTCTGAGTTCGAAGTACGGAAAAGTACTCAGCCCCCTCGCTTTGCTTGCCACGTTTTCTAATTCCAGCAGTATCAATGAATCTCCAGGTGCTGTTTTCTAGTTCAACAATTTCGTCAATTGGATCAATTGTGGTTCCAGCTACTTCTGACACCACTGCCCTTTCAGTTTTTGATAATGAATTCAATAAGCTGCTTTTACCGACATTTGGTCTTCCAGCAAGCGCAACCGAAAAAACATTATTTTTCACTTTTTTTGATACATTTTCGGGGATTTTGCTAACGATAAGATCTAATAAATCACCTACGCTGCGTCCATGCAAAGCGCTAACTGGATATGGCTCGCCTAGACCAAGCCCCCAAAGACTCGAAGCATTTAATTCATCTTTTTCATTGTCAGCTTTGTTTGCGATGAGAACCACTGGTTTCGCTTCTCGTCTAATCAAATCAAGGGCCAAGTTATCCTCTGTTAGCGCCCCAACTCTGGCATCAACAACGAAAAGTATTAGATCTGCGGCCATCACCGCGTCACGCACTTTTGCCGCAACTAAGGGGCTAAAGCCATCTTTTTCGCTATCTAAACCACCGGTGTCAACTAAAGCGAAAGTCCTTCCGCCCCACTCGGTTACATAACTAACTCGATCTCTAGTTACCCCGGGTCGATCTTCTACTACTGCTGCCTGGCGTCCGATTAATCTATTTACCAAAGTCGATTTTCCAACATTTGGTCGACCAATTACCACTACTTGTGCGAGCGAATTTGGATCAATATCTCTTAACTCTAGATCCGGATCGAACGTCTCTTGGAACTCTTCGCCCTCAACCCAGATGTCATCTTGAATCGGTGATAAAAAATCTTCTTCTACAACTTCATCCATTCGTTAAGCCATTTTCTACAATCTCGATAGCAGCTTGAATTGATTGATCTATATTCAATTCTGTTGTATCGAGCAATATAGAGTCATCAGCCCGCTTAAGAGGCGAAATTATTCTTGTGGAATCTAATTGATCTCGATTCTTTAAAGAGTCTTGGGTTAGTTGAGAATTTTGCCCTAGTTCACTCGCCCGTCGTAGCGATCTTTGATTTAGATCTGCTTCTATAAAAATTTTGATGTCAGCATTAGGCATTACCACCGTGCCGATGTCTCTTCCTTCCATGACAATCCCAGATCCCTGATTCATAATGCTTCTTTGGAGTTCAACCATCCAACTACGTACCGAAGCGGAGGCAGAAACTTTTGAAACAGAATCGGTAATTCGTTGAGTTCTGATTTCTTCAGTGACATCGCAATTATCGATTGAAATTTGAAAATTCTCAGGATCAGTGCCTATTTTTAAATCAACTTGAGAAATTCGATCTTCCCAATTTGCCGGCAATTCATCTTTACTATTTAGCAGCCATGCCGTAACTGCTCGATACATCGCCCCAGTATCTAAGTACTCAAGTTGATATTTTCTTGCCAACGCTTTACTTATTGTGGACTTACCAGAACCGCTAGGGCCATCGACTGCGATTTTCATATTATTGGGCAAGATCTTGGCGCAAAACTTCGGCTCCCCGAAGGTAGACATGATTTATCTCAGAACGTGCCTTTGTTATGTCACAATGCATTAATACCCGCACTACTTTTTTTGGGGCATTTTTAACGTTCATTTCGACAGAGCACAATAAAGGTACATCTCCCATTCCCAACTCGCGCGCCGCAGCAGCTGGGAAAGCGCAGGTTAGATCAGGTGTCGCAGTAAGAATGATACTAATCAAATTTTCATTTTTGATTTGATTTCTTTCCATCATTACTAAAATTAACTCTTTTGTTGCGGCAATCATTTCGGATGCTAAATTTTCTTGCAGCATTGTTGCGCCTCTAATTGCCCTCACGATGCAGTCCTTTTTTTAGAATCAGATATAACTTGATATAGACTCTTGACTTCAACTTCACTTAGCATTCTAGACTTTCCCGGTTTCATTTCTCCAAGTTTAATTGGACCGAATTGGGTTCTAACTAGTTGTAAAAGATCTAGACCAAGAAATTCAATCATTCTTCGAACGATTCGATTTCTACCCTCATGAATTGTGATTTCGACAAGACTGTCCGAAGCGGTCGAAGCAACGAGCTTTGCGCTGCTCGCTCTGGCAAACCCATCACTAAGTTCTACACCTTCTTGAAGCATTTTTAAGTGAATTGGTTTAATCTGACCGCGTATTCTTGCTAAATAAACTTTAGCTACTCCAATTGAAGGATGGGTTAATCCGTGACCAAGCGCACCATCATTTGTTAGCAGTAAAAGCCCTTCGGTGTCTTGATCGAGTCTTCCTACATGAAATAGTCGCTCTTTTCGTCCTTCTACGAATTCACCTACAGTTACTCGATCATCGGTTTTCTTCATAGTAGTTACCACGCCGCTGGGTTTATTCATCATCAAAACCACTGGAGTAAATCCTTTAGAAATTTTTACTCCATCCACTTCGATAAGGTCATTACTTGGATCCACGCGCCGACCTTGAGATGAAACTATTTCACCATTAATGCTGACTCGTCCTTCGGCAATTAACTCTTCACAAGCACGCCGGGAACCAAGCCCAGCTTGCGCTAAAACTTTTTGCAATCTGATGCCTTCGTTTTCAGCCATTAGCGGTCAGCGTCTTCTATTAAACTGTCTAAAGCGCTCATATCTGGCAAATAATCTGCAACTGCTGGCAAGTCAGATAAATCATTTATGCCTAGTTTTTCGAGAAAATAACTTGTAGTTCGATAAAGAATACTCTGTGACTCATGTTCCATACCCGCTTCTTCAATTAATCCTCGATTTAGCAAGGTTCGCATAACGCTATCTACATTTACTCCGCGAATTGCAGAAATTCTTCCTTTAGAAACAGGCTGTTTGTAGGCAACAACCGCAAGAGTTTCTAAAGAAGCCTGGGTTAACTTAGTAGGTTGCCCTTCTTTTACAAATTTTTCAACGATCGGCCAGCACTCCTCATTGGTATAAAAACGCCACCCACCTGCTACCTGTCTCAATAGGAAGCCACTTTGCTTTTGCTCAAGCTCATAACCAATATTTGCTAATTCTTTGTCTACATCTGCAACCGGCGTATCAGTTATCTGAGCCAGGATCTCGACTTTCACTGGCTCATCTATTACCATCAGAATCGCTTCTAATGCTGCACGCAATGAAGGCGCAGCTAGTCCATCAAAAGTTTCTTCACTCTCTTCTTGAGTTATCGGCTCAATTTCCATCTCACTCATTGGTTTCCTCTTCATCAAACTCTTGTCCAACAGAAATTTCGCCTTCGGCACTTCCTGACCATCTAATAAATAAATCCGCCAACGGTGCAGCTTGTTCCAGGACTACTTGCGATTGTTTAAATAAATCTAAAATCGCTAGAAATCGCGCCACTATCTCACCCACACTGGCGCCGGCTACCAAACTTCTAAAAGTAGCTGTTCCACATATTCTAAGTTTTTCTACGATGATTTGCGATTGTTCGGCAACGCTTACCAAGGGTGCATGTAAGTGAGTCAGCGTTAACTCTGGTTCATATTTAGGTTCAAAAACTTTCTTCGCTAACCTGGCAAATTCATTGGGTCCGAGCCCAATTAGCACCTCAGGAAGTAGATTTGCAAATGCTGGCTCAACACTGACAAGCCTCGCAACCCGCTTTTGATTTAAATCCATTTCATTTCTAAACCAACTTGAAACTTCCTTGAAAGCTTTATATTGCAGAAGTCTGGCAAAGAGTAGGTCTCGTGCCTCAAGTCGAGCAATGTCTTCCTCATCTTCAACTTCACCACTTGGTAAAAGTCGGGCGGCTTTAAGATCAAGTAAAGTCGCTGCAATTACTAAAAACTCTGTAGTGGTTTCTAAATCCCAATGATCACCCTGCGCCTTAATAAAATTTAAAAAGTCATCAGTCACAAGATGCAACGCCAAAGCGGTTACTTCTAATTCATGTTTGGCAATTAGCGAGAGTAACAGGTCAAATGGACCTTCAAACTCCTCGAGTTTTACTTTGAATATTGGTTTTTGGTCGGGATTCTCATCCAGAACCATCGTGGATTCGCTCATTAGAACTTAGCGATCAACTCTCGAGCTAGCCGTTGATAAGCCTTGGCTGCAGGTGACTTAGGGGCGTATTGAGTTATCGGACTCCCGGCTGCAGTAGTTTCTGGGAATTTAACGGTTCGTGAGATGACCGTTTCAAAAACTTTATCTCCAAAAGCTTCTTCGACTCTTTCTAAAACTTCTCGACCATGCACTGTTCTCGGGTCGTACATCGTGGGCAAAATTCCGATAATTTCAAGACGTGGATTAATCCGAGACTTAATTTTTTCAACAGTTTGAGTTAATAGCGCCAATCCCCTTAAAGCAAAATATTCTGTCTCCAAAGGCACGATACAACCATCAGAAGCTGCAAGGGCATTAACTGTGAGTAGGCCTAAAGATGGTTGACAATCAATAATTATGTAGTCGTATTCATCCATTAGTGGTTTGAGTGCTATTTGCAAGGCTTGCTCTCTACCGACCTCGCTTACCAGTTGCATTTCTATAGCCGAGAGTTCGATATTGCTAGGCAACAGATCCAAATTTTCTACACCGGTACTTACTAATACGCTTTGCGCAGTAGCATGCTCGTTTCCTAAAACATGAAACAAAGACTTTTCGAGTTGATAAACGCTAATTCCAAGGCCTACAGAAAGTGCTCCCTGAGGATCGAAATCAACTAATAAAACTTTTCTACCATAACCAGCTAGCGCAGCTCCAAGATTGATAGTGCTCGTTGTTTTACCAACTCCACCTTTTTGATTTACAACAGAAATTACTTTTGCAGGTCCATGAGATTCCAGAGGTGCTGGTAGTGGAAAAGCGGTCGCACTTTTTTGACCCTTGGCGATTCTGGAACCATCATCTTTGACTGTTCCTGTTGCCATTTATTGCCTCCTACGCAACCTATCTCGGTTGGGTTGTCAGAAACTATAGTCTGTCACTAGATAATTCAATATTTACGCATTAACCAGCGCGTGGATGAGCTATAAGAAATGTGTCACGTATTTGGTCAATATTCACTTTGGTGTAGATCTGAGTAGTAGTCACAACACTATGCCCAAGTAACTCCTGTACCACGCGAATATCAGCACCTCCCGCCAGTAGGTGGGTGGCGAAAGTGTGGCGGAGCGAATGCGGCGTTAGCTCTATTGGCAAATTTGCCATTTGACCGGCGCTTTTAATTATCAACCAGGCGGCCTGCCGGGTTATCCTCGTACCCCGTCGCGAAACCAGCAGCGCTGACTGCCTTGCTTTATTTTTTAGCAATTCTGGTCTTGACTGAATTAGATATTTGTCCAAAGTTGTAGCTAACTCTTTTCCGATTGGAACCAGTCTTTGCTTAGCGCCCTTACCGTACTTAACTTTGATCCACTTATTTTCTAGATCAAGGTCTTCCAGATCTATTGCAATCGCCTCACTGATTCTCACTCCAGTGCCATAAAGCAATTCCAAGAGAAGTAAATTTCTAACATCACTTGGATTATTCCTTGGCACTTGCGATAACAACGTTGTTACTTGCTCATGTGACAATGATTTAGGAAGCCGCATAACTTTATTTCGCGAATGAAGACCTGCCGTTGGGTCGTTGGTAATCAAACCATCATCGATCAGATATCTAAAAAAAGTTTTAAAACATGATAATTGTCTATCACTCGTAGAGATGGAATTTTTACTC
Source organism: Candidatus Nanopelagicales bacterium (assembly GCA_038124905.1). GTDB lineage: Bacteria > Actinomycetota > Actinomycetes > S36-B12 > UBA5976 > ATZT02. The sequence continues at coordinate 17,653 of JAYPCW010000015.1, forward strand.
TCGTGTAAAAAAGTTTTTATAGTCTCAGCATTCAAACTACGAGATCCATCTTTCAAAAATTTGTCTAAAGCTAACAAATCATTGCGATAAGCTTCAATAGTATTTTTTGATAATCCACGTTCAATTGATAAATGTGAAATGAAAATATCTAGATGATTTGCTATCACTTCAATATATTGGCTAGATCCGTTAGCGGAAGGTTGAATTCATCAGACACAGCTCGCTGAGTTATCTGTCCAGCATGCACGTTTAAACCCTTAGCGAATCCGAAATCTGACTTTAGAGCTGTTTTCCAACCGATGGTTACAAGTTTCATCACATAAGGCAATGTCGCATTTGTCAAAGCGTAGGTTGAGGTATGTGGAACTGCTCCAGGCATGTTAGCCACACAATAAAAAATAGATTCATGAACCTTAAAAATGGGATTATCATGCGTGGTAGGACGCGAATCTTCGAAGCATCCGCCTTGATCTATTGCAATATCTACCAAAACACTTCCAGGTTTCATTTGAGAAACAAGTTTGTTACTTACCAATTTTGGTGCTTTGGCACCGGTAACTAATACCGCTCCAATAACCAGATCGGCATCTTTGACTTGTTTTTCAATTTGGAATTTATTGCTGATTACGCTTTTAATTCTTCCTTCAAATTGCAGATCAATTTCGCGGAGGCGGTTTATATTGTTATCTAAAATAGTGACCTGCGCACCGAGGCCTAACGCAATTCTTGCAGAACTTAGCCCAGCAACTCCCCCTCCAATTACAACCACTCTCGCACTTTCGACAGAAGGTACTCCGGAGAGCAACACGCCTCTTCCTTGATTAGGCTTCATGAGCGAATTAGCTCCAACTTGACTAGCCAAACGGCCGGCAACTTCACTCATCGGAGCTAAAAGCGGTAATTGTCCGGCAGCGTCCTCAACGGTTTCATAAGCAATAGCGGTTGTACCACTATCCAATAGTGCCTGAGTGCATGGTCGGGAGGCTGCAAGATGCAGGTAAGTAAAAAGTACTTGGTCTTTTTGTAATAGCTGGTATTCACTCTCAATTGGTTCTTTAACTTTTAAGATAAGTTCCGCAGCATCCCAAATTTCTTTCTGCTTATTAATGATTTTTGCTCCAGCAAGTTCGTAATCTTCGTTAGTGATGCTTGAACCCAGCCCCGCATTTTTTTCAACTAGCACTTGGTGGCCATGAGCAGTTAATTCATGCACTCCATCAGGAGTAATGGCGACACGAAATTCGTTATTCTTGATTTCTTTCGGAATTCCAACAATCATGCGATCCCCTTGCTATCGAGTATCTTACAAATAGATCACTTAGCTTGTCTCCGAATAAGACTTGCGGCTATAAGTCCCTTAAACAAAGGGTGTGGCAAAGTTGGACGAGATTTAAATTCAGGATGAGCTTGAGTAGATACGTAATATGGGTGAATCTCCGTTGGAAGTTCAACAAATTCCACCAAATTGCCATCTGGAGATGTCCCACTTATTCGCAATCCTGCATGTTCTAATTGTTCTCGATATTTGTTATTAACTTCATAACGATGTCTGTGCCGCTCGGTTATTTCAGAATTGCCATAAAGATCCTTTACTAAGGATCCCTCTAACAATTTAGCTGGATAAGAGCCAAGTCGCATGGTTCCACCCATGTCCTTCTCGCCTGCGACAACTTCTAGCTGTTCTTGCATTGTTGCAATCACAGGATTTTTGGTGTCAGAATCAAATTCACTACTTGAGGCATCTGGTATCCCAACCATGTTCCGGGCGAATTCAATAACCATGCACTGAAGACCCAGGCAAAGCCCTAGAGTTGGAATCTTGTTTTCGCGCGCATACTTTAAAGCGCCAACTTTTCCTTCTATCCCTCTAATACCAAATCCACCGGGAACGCAGATTCCGTCCAAACCCGAAAGAGCCTTCTCGGCACCTGATTGGCTAGCACATGAATCAGAGGCAATCCAGTGAATATTGACTCTTGCATTCATCGCAAAACCACCTGAACGCAAAGCCTCGGTAACGCTTAGGTAGGCATCTGGCAGATCAATATATTTTCCAACTAATCCAATGTTTACCTCGTGCGCAGGTTGATGGACTCGATTTAATAATTGATCCCACTCTTGCCAGTTCACATCTCTGAACCCTAAATTCAATTTGCGCACCACATAAGCATCAAGACCTTCAGCATGCAGTACACGAGGAATGTCGTAAATGCTTGGAGCGTCACCAGCTGCTACAACTGCCTCTTCTTCCACATCACACATCAAAGAAACTTTGCGTTTAATTGATTGAGGTATTTCGCGATCAGATCGAAGCACTATCACATCCGGCTGAACACCGATGCTTCTAAGCGAAGCCACGGAATGTTGTGTTGGTTTAGTTTTGAGTTCACCGCTAGGCCCAATGTATGGCAAAAGAGAAACGTGCAAAAAGAAGGTATTTTCGCGACCTATTTCATGACGAATTTGCCGAACTGATTCTAAGAAAGGCAGTGACTCTATATCGCCCACAGTTCCGCCAATTTCAGTTATCACTACATCAACACTTGAGTTTGACATAGACAAAATTCGTGCTTTGATTTCATTGGTGATATGAGGAATAACCTGAACGGTATCCCCTAAATATTCACCTCGACGCTCCCTAGCGATAACGCTTGAATAAACCTGACCGGTTGTTACATTTGCGCTCTTTGAGAGGTTGACATTAAGGAATCTTTCATAGTGCCCGATATCAAGATCTGTTTCGCCACCATCTTCAGTTACAAAAACCTCTCCGTGTTGGAACGGATTCATGGTACCTGGATCCACATTTAAATAAGGATCGAGTTTTTGCATTGTTACTTTAAGGCCCCTAGCAACAAGCAGGTTTCCTAAGCTAGATGCGGTTAGACCCTTGCCAAGTGAGGAGGCAACCCCACCGGTTACGAAAATATGTTTAACAGGCAAAAAAACTCCCGCGGTTAATGAATTGATTATTCAACCCACGGGATTACAGCCTACCGCGAACCGCCACTCGCCAAAGCGAGTAGTTCGTCTGCGTGTTGAAGTGCGCTCTTGCTGCCTTCAAGGCCAGCCAACATTCTTGAGAGTTCCAGCCTTCTCGCCTCACCCTCAACAACTTTCACGCTAGTTATCACTGAAGACTTATCACTCTTTTTTTCTATGACCAAATGCTGATCAGCAAAGGCAGCAACTTGCGCTAAGTGGGTAACTACAATTACCTGGGTCGTGCTTGAAAGACTCTTAAGTCTTTTAGCTATCTCAATTGCTGCTTTACCGCCCACGCCAGCATCAATTTCGTCAAAAATCATAACTCTATCTATCTTTGTTTTAGACATAACAACTTCAATCGCCAGCATAAGTCGAGAAAGTTCGCCACCGCTAGCGATTTTTGCGACGGGGCCTAACTTGAGTTTCCTATTTGATCTAAATAAAAAATCGATAGTTTCAACACCCGTCTCCTTGTGTTCAGAACTGAGGGTAGGTGTGCTTTGCATAAAGACTATAAATTCGGCTTCAGGCAACATTAAAGACGCTAGTTCTTTAGTCACCGATTCGCTTATTTTTTCGGAGATATTAATTCTATTTTTAGAGATACGTTCGGCTATCTTTATTAAATTGCTTTCTGTTTCTCTTAAACTTCGTAAGAGTTCATCGCGGTACGATCCCGGGTCATTTAGTTTTGCGATTGTCAATTGCGCATTTTCTAGATTCCCAAGCACATCTTCCATGGTTGGACCATAGAGCTTAAGCAGGCGGTTGATTTTTGAGCGGCGGTCTTCCAAAGCGTTAATATCTTCAACCTCTTCAAATCTTTCACTCAATAACACGGCGCTTGAGCCTATGCCCCTAAAATTCTCCAGTAGCTCACTTACCTTTTCATTTAACAAAATAAATTCAGGGTCATTTTGATTTAGACCAGAAATAGCTCTTTGTAGTTCATTTAGCTGCGTTGATAATTGACCTTCAGACAAATTGATAGCTAAAGATAATGCGCTTTGAATTTTTTCAATATTTTGCAGGTTATCAATCTTATTCTTTAGTAATTCATCTTCATTGATATCAGGATTAACTTCTTGTATATCTGTGATTAATTGTTGTAGTTTTTCCTTCTCTTGCATTTTGGATTCTAAGTCTGCATCTATTTCCTCAAGTGTCCCCTTTTGCTTTCGCCATTGTTTGTACATCTGGCGATGAGAATCAACAAGCTCGAGATGCTCGCTATCACCGAAACGATCAACTGCTTCGAGAGCAAAATTGGGCTTCGTCAGGTGCATTTGATCTTTTTGACCGTGAATGAAAATTAAATCACCTGTAATTTCAGATATCAAACCAGCGGGAACAGATCTACCGCCCAAGTAGTTTCGTGTCTTAGAGTCTTTAGAAAAGCTTCTGGAAATCAAAAGTCCATCGTCTTCTAGATCTAATTCAAAATCTTTAGCTTTTGCTTGTAAATCAGCGCCAGAAAAATCTAATTCAGCTTCCACGAGAGCTTGACTCTGTTCATCTATCAATGACGACAGTAACTTTTTGCCAAGCAATGCATCAATCGCAGATAGGAGCATTGTCTTACCTGCGCCAGTTTCGCCAGTTAGTACAACGAATCTATTGTTTAACTCGATATTAAATTCTTGAATTAATCCAAGATTCTTGACTCTTAAATTTCTTATCATGTTAAATTTTTGCGAGCTCGCCAACCTGAGACCGGTAGTTGGAATTTAGCCACTAGTCGATTGGTGAAACTAGTGTCATTAAGCCGGGCGATCGGAACGCCTATGTCAGATCTAGTGATCTCAACGGTGCTACCTATAGGTAATGGAAATTCTCTCCGACCATCTGCAACCAACATTCCTTTTGTTGAGTTGTCTGGGATGGCAACGGTAATTTTACTCTTTGGCGAGACAACTAAAGGACGTGCAAAAAGTGCATGAGCACTTATTGGCACGACTAAAATCGCTTCCACTTCTGGCCAAACCACTGGCCCACCAGCGCTAAAGGCGTAGGCGGTCGATCCGGTAGGCGTAGCGCAAACAATTCCATCTGCACCAAATTCTGAAACCGGCAATTCATCAATTGCCAAAATTAAATCAAACATATGTCCGCGAATAGTTTTTTCTATAGAAACATCGTTGAGTGCAAAGGTTTCATAGATTATTCGATCATTTTCCTTTACTTCTACTTTCAGACATAGACGATTTTCTACTTGCCAATTCTTATCATTAACACTTTTAATCACATCAACTAAATCGCTTTGTTCAGCTTCAGCAAGAAATCCAACATGACCAAGATTGATTCCCAGAATCGGGCTGGAGTTGCCTCGCGCTGTCTCAACGGCTCTCAAAATTGTTCCATCTCCACCGGTTACAACTACTAGGTCAATCAATGACAATTCATCTCTAGAAATGGTTTGAATTTTTTTATTTATCTTTTCAATGCGTTTGGCATCGTCTGCTACGGCGTAGATCTGCCAGCCTTGCTCAGTCCAAGAATCAATCAAGGAGCTCGCGACTTCAATTGCACTATCGCTGGCATCATGAGTAACCATGAGAATGCTTCCCCTAGCCAACATCTGCTCCTTCAACAATATTTAGAACGCTCTCTAGACCAATGGCCTCGCCTTCGGTGTTTAGTCTAATGAAAAATTCCTTATTACCGCTTGGGCCAGCTAATCCACTGTAGGCAACTTGTGAGCACTTTAATCCCAAATCACTGGCAAAGAGAATTACTTTCCACACAGCTTCGGCTCTTAATTTGCTGTCTAAAACTACCCCGCCAGCGGGTACTTGCTCCCGAGAGAGTTCAAATTGCGGCTTCACCATGAGTAGAAAGTCACTTTGTTGATGAGCAACATTTAAAAGTGCTGGAAGTACCTTAGTCAGGGAGATGAATGACAAATCGGCAACAATTAGATCCATTTTTTCAGGAAGATCGCTAGTCGTTAGATTTCTGGCGTTAAATCGTTCTAGTACGACTACCTTCTGGTTATTGCGCAAAATCCAATCAATTTGTCCGTAACCGACATCTAGCGCATAAACTTTTTGGGCGCCAGATTCGAGTAATACCTGGGTAAAACCTCCGGTAGACGCGCCTACATCTAAACAAATTTTGTTATTAATGTCTAAAGGTATTTTCTTAAGCGCATTTCTTAATTTAATTGCTCCACGACCAACATCTTGATCTTTCTTTTTAATTTCAAGTGAAACTTCATCTGCAACTTGTGAACTAGCTTTGGTGTTTTCGATACCGTTTACTAAAACAAGACCCTGGGAGATTAATTCTTGTCCGTGCGTTCTAGATCTCGCCAAGCCTCGATGCACCAGTGCCGCATCTAGCCGGCGCTTCATTGTGAAGAAGAAATTGACAGCGTTTCTTGTAATCTTCTGTGGACATCTTCAAACACATCCGCGTGTTGACTTACTGGTAAGTCACTTAATTCTTTAAGTCTCTCAGTGGCGGCATCAACTTTTGAATCATTTGTTTGCACTATCGCTAGTGGAGTATCTAGGTTTAGTTGTTGGTCCATAAGTGGAAATATTACCCTTTAGGTTTGGTTTTTTTGGTAGATTTCATTTGATTTACCACCTTGCGAAGCGCGGCTAATTCCTCTTCAGTCACAAAATTATGTTTGCCCATAAAGGCTCTAATCTCTTCTTGAACTATTTGCCGAATTTCAACCGACGAATTCGTTTTTCCACAACTGCATGGCTTTAATTTTTCATTGACTTTCTCAGTTACGAATTCATTGAGCCCCATAGCAATCTGACCTAGTGCCATGAGCCCGTCAACTATCTTGTCTTCTGGTCTCATTTTTTCATTCATGTTTATATTCTATGAATTAATTAGTTATTTGCTAGTTGAGAAGCTGATTCAGATTGTCCAAAATAGCCACTGGCCGATAATTGGATTTCTCAGTCTCCCAAATTGCACTCGTGGTGTTCCCGCTCAACACTAAAACCGAATCAATTTCAGCGTTCTTTGCCCCTAATATGTCAGTCGTTAAGGTGTCTCCTATAAAAAGCGGCTTCTGAACAGAGAGTTGTTCAAAGGCATAATCAAAAATCTGTCGGTTAGGTTTTCCAAAATCTTTGGGCATCCGTCCAGTTACCACATTTAGCAAGGCAATTATAGATCCGTTTCCCGGAGCTAATCCAAAATCAGTTGGAACTACAGGATCTAAATTTGTCGCCCACCAAGGTGTTCCTTTAGCTATTGCGTAGCTTGCCTCGGCTAAGTCATCCCAAGTGAGGTTTTTGCAAAGCCCATTAATCACTAGGTCTGGCTTTTCATTGTGATGCAGCACAATCTCATACCCAGAATCAAGGAGTAGATCTTTGAGGCCACTAGAAGTTACCGCCATTATTTTTTTTGCGCTAGGTAAGAGCTTTGCAATCGATTCCACGAGTACTCCAGAAGTGCTGATTACCGCATCTTCAGAGGTTGGAATATTTAAAAGTGAGAGCTTTTCCGCAAATTCCGCACAGGTTCTAGAGGCATTATTAGTTATAAAACCGACCTTATGTGATTCTCGTAATTTAGCTATGGTTTCATCAACACCTGGAATTAAGGTATCGCCTAGATAAACCACGCCATCTAGGTCAAAAAAAATACTGTCGTAATTATTCAAGTCAATCATCTTAAATTTTCTTCAACATCTCGGCCGCACCTAGCTCATCTGATGAATCTAGTTCTAGGTAACGGTTAAACCATTCGCTGGCAGTTTTAGTGTCTCCTTTGATCAAGGCTAGTTCTGCATAGAAAAATCTAAGTCGAGCTGCGCTAAATGCGGGATCACCAGAAATCATAATTTTGTTTTTTAGTAAACTCATCGCAGCATCAATATTGCCTTGGTCTTGCCGTGCCCCGGCTGCAACTAGCAGTAATTCGCAATACTCTTCAACAGGTAACTTACTTGCTTCTTTGCTTTCTAAAATATCGATGGCTTTTTCCGGCTTTCCTAGAGCGCGATAGCAATCTGCAATCAATGGCAAAAGTTGGATTTGCCCACTGATCCTTTTTGCCGCTTGTAATTCACTCAAGGCTAGAGCCCAATTTCCAACTCCATAGGCGGTTACGCCAACTACCTCTCTGACTGCTGCGATCCGGGTAGCTGATCCGGTTTTTGCCGCAAGCGCATGACGGTGTGCTAACGATGGATCATCTTCCAAAAATTGACTAGCTGCTACTAAATGCTTCGCCACAAAACTGGCTAATCCTTCCGGCAAGGTTCTTAATTCGGATTTAATCTCGCCGGGTAATTCTTTTCCAGTAATCTCTAGTGGAACAACTGGTTCAGTCATGAAGAAATTATCTCCTAATAAATTAAAAAGCCCACTCTAAGAGTGGGCTTTTAATATGTCCGGCGATGTTCTACTCTCCCACCAGGTCTCCCGGGCAGTACCATCGACGCTGAGAGGCTTAGCTTCCGGGTTCGGAATGGAGCCGGGCGTTTCCCTCTCGCCATGATCACCGTAACTCTATTGAGTTTTATGCCGATGCATAACTCAAAAACCACACAGAGGACGCGAGCGTTTAGCAAGATTAGAAAAGATTAAACAAGCCCTCGACCTATTAGTACCGGTCAGCTACATGCATTGCTGCACTTCCACATCCGGCCTATCAACCCAGTCATCTACTGGGGGTCTTACCAGGTTTACCCTGTGAGAGCCCTCATCTTGAAGCGAGCTTCCCGCTTAGATGCTTTCAGCGGTTATCTCTTCCGAACGTAGCAAACCAGCCGTGCCCTTGGCAGGACAACTGGCACACCAGAGGTTCGTCCATCTCGGTCCTCTCGTACTAGAGACAGGTCTTCTCAAGACTCTTGCGCGCATGGAGGATAGGGACCGAACTGTCTCACGACGTTCTGAACCCAGCTCGCGTACCGCTTTA
>JAYPCW010000016.1:0-19687 GCA_038124905.1 Candidatus Nanopelagicales bacterium
CAAGAAGGATTTGCTCGATTTGATCGAAACGTATATCGCGGAAGACGCTTAAGCAGTGCCCGAGCATATCTACACCCAGTCAAGCATCGTAAAAATTTGACAATTAAGACCCGATCTTTTGTTAGAAAAGTAATTTTTGAAGGCAAAAGAGCCGTTGGCGTTGAAGTCCAGCGTGGTAGAAAAATTCAAAATATTTACGGTAAAGAAATAATTCTTTGTGGTGGAGCAATTAATACGCCTCAAATTTTGCAATTAAGCGGTATCGGTAATTCTGAACACCTAAATCAGCTTGGAATAGAAACTGTGTATCACCTACCTGGAGTTGGTGAAAATTTACAAGACCATTTAGAAGTCTATGTACAATTTCAATGTAAAAAACCAGTATCTTTACAGCCAAATTTGGCACTTTGGCGCAGGCCCTTCATTGGAGCTGCCTGGTTATTTTTAAGAAAAGGCCCAGGCGCATCTAACCATTTCGAGGCTGGTGGATTTGCTCGAAGCAACGAAGATGTCGAGTGGCCAAATTTAATGTTTCACTTTTTGCCAATTTCTGTTCGTTATGACGGCACTGTTACAGCTAAAGGTCATGGATACCAAATTCATATCGGCCCTATGTACTCAGATGCCAGAGGCCATGTGCGGATAAAATCTAAAGATCCAAAAGTTAAACCAAGTATTCTTTTTAACTATTTATCAACTAGTCAAGATCGCCGCGAATGGGTTGAGGCGATACGAGTTGCTAGAAAAATTATGAACCAAAAAGCTTTTGATGAATACAACGGTGGCGAAATTTCACCAGGTGTGGATGTTTCAACAGATGAAGAAATTCTTAATTGGGTAGCAAAAGATGGAGAAACCGCCTATCACCCTTCTTGTACTGCAAAAATGGGAACAGATGAAATGTCGGTGGTAAATCCAAAATCTATGAAGGTTTACGGTGTTGAGGGATTACGAGTTGTAGATGCTTCTGTCTTTCCTTTTGTGACAAACGCAAATATTTATTCGCCTGTTATGATGGTGGGCGAAAAAGCCGCAGACTTGATCTTAGGTAAAACTCCTCTACCAGCCGAAAAAACTGATTGGTACCGACACCAAAAAAATTAGGCTGGTACTTCGCTGGTGTCTTCTTGCATTTCCTCAGCACCGGCAATGAACCAAGTATCTTGTACATACTCAAATCGATAGCGCAGTTTAATATCTTTGCTTAACGATTTAACATCAATTTCATAAAAGCCCGTAAAGCCCATTTCAAGACATTTTGTTCCAATAAAATCAGTATTATCTAAAAGACTTGGATAAAATTCAGATATTACTTGGGTAAATCGTGATAATGAAAATCCACTCTTAAAGCGTTCGGATGTTAATTCATAAGCTGCAGCAAAATCTTTTTGAGAAAAAGCATCCATTTGCAACTCAAGAATTCTTTGAAAATTCTTCTCAGTCATCGCAGAGCAATTACCTGGGGATTTTTCAAATTCTTCAATTATTGCTTCTTGACTTGGAGTTTCATCAGGCAGAGTTTGTAAAGCTGATTCAGCTTGGTCGCTCGCGGCACACGAAACTAGCAATGCCGCTGATAAGAGCAAAATGAAACTCTTCATCACGGCAATTTAGCCCTATTGTGAGATTTTCGCCTTTTTTCTATCAAAACGCCTAAAATTTCTTTTATTTTTAGGGTTTTGTCTGGGCCGGGACTCCTGAGTCAGATTTACAACTACTGCTTCACCTGATTTCGCAATTGCTGCCACGGCTGGATCTAGCGTCTTAACTTTTATTGGTTTTACATCATTTCCAAACTCATCTTGCATCTTTAAATAGCTTCGGATCTCTCTTGATTCCAAAAGTGAAAGCGCCACACCCTTAGTTCCGGCACGAGCAGTTCTTCCACTTCGGTGAATGTAGTCTTTCCATTCCTGGGGCGGATCAACATGAACCACTAAATCAACGCCATCAACGTGAATTCCTCTTGCCGCAACGTCGGTTGCTACTAACACACGCTTTCTTCCTGAAGAAAAATCACCTAGCGCCCTGTTTCTTTGGGCTTGACTTCTATCACCGTGTATTGCTGTAGCTTCTATGCCCCATTTTTCTAAATTATTGGCAAGTTTTTCAGCACCATACTTAGTTCGCACAAACAGCAAGGTTCTTGCAGGCCGTTTTGCAATTTCAGCAACAATTTTGTTTTTCTCAGTTTTTTCAACGACGAAGGCCATATGCTTCATATTCGCTTTTAATTCATTTTTCTTCTCAACAGCATGAAAAGCTGGCTCTTTAAGGTATTTTTTAACTAATGCAGAAACTCCACGATCTAATGTCGCAGAAAATAACAAATTTTGTGAGCTATTCGGTATTAAATCTAGAATCCGAGTCATAGCTGGCATGAAACCCATTTCAGCCATGTGATCCGCTTCATCTAAAACACAGATTTGAATATCCTTAAAATAAATAGTTTTTTGTCTCAAGTGATCTTCTAAACGACCAGGAGTAGCAACAACCACTTCAACGCCACGCTTCAAACTTTGATGTTGACGTTGCATCGAGGCGCCCCCATAAATCGTTGTGACCCTTAAATTCAGTGCTGAGGCAACAGGAACTAACGCGTCATTAACTTGTTGTGCTAATTCTCTTGTGGGGACCATTATTAGTGCAAGCGGAGCGCCAGGGTTTGCTTTTTTTCCGTGCAATCTAACTAACAAAGGTAATCCGAAAGCATAGGTTTTGCCTGATCCTGTTTCGGCACGGCCCAAGACATCGCGACCGTTCAAAATATCAGGAATAGCGCTGGATTGAATGGGGCTTGGCTTAACAATCTTATTTTTATTCAATATTTGAATAACCGAGCCTGGCAAATTAAGAGCAGCAAAATTTTCAACTAGCACTTTAGGCGCTTTTGCTACATTTGTTAATTCTTGTTCTAAACCACTGACTACTTCTCTTGATTTAAATTGTTTATTATTTTTTTGAGCAGGGCGATACCTCACTCTTTTGTTTTGTGACATTAAAACTCGTACCTTATTCTCAAGTGACCACAGGTGACTTGGAAGGCGACAATTTTTAGGCTATCGAATTAACTTTTCACGTGCGACCTATAGGAAAACTTCCTAAGGCTCATAACTATAACAGTGGCTTGACAGGCAACCCACCACCGGCAGCAGATTCGCTAGCTGCTTGCATTATCGCTACAACATCACGCGAGGTTTGAGCATTAACTGTCATCGGGATCTGAAAATTAATCCAATCTGCCAATTCTCTATGAAACTGAAAACTTGGCGGGGTTTCTAATTTGACTTTTTTTACCGAGCCTGATTGATCATGAACTTCAATCTCGGCTGGGGAATCTGCGGGAGCAAGCTCGTCCTCTAATAAAGTGCCAATCTCATTGCGGTTAGTTACCTTCTCAACACGCCAGTTTCCTTGAATTGCACCTAGTGTTCCCAATAAATAATATTTTGGTTTTAACGCTGCGGCTAAATCTGAATAAATAAATTCAACCTCTAAGCCATTTTTGTAATTTAAAGTCACCCTTGAATGATCAGAATTCGTTACATCAAGCCAATGAATCTTATGTTCTTTCGCAGTTAAATAGGTAATTTCTTTTCCAAATAAACCCAGTGCCTGATCTAAAAAGTGAGCACCCCAATCGAAAATTGCTCCACCCGATACTTTTTCATCCGAGTGCCAGTAATTACATGGATGCCCATATCCACCCACGAATATCTCGACATGGAATACCTCGCCGACTTCTTTGCTTTCAACTAATTTTTCTAAGGTGAGGAAATCTTGATCCCATCTTCTATTTTGATAAACCACTAAGGTCTTTTGCATTTGATTTGCTAATGCGATCAATTCATCGCACTCAGCAACCGTAAGACTCATTGGCTTTTCTAAAACCACGTGTTTATTTTTCTCTAATGCTTTTTTGGCCCATGAAAAATGCGAGTTCGGTGGTGTAGAAATTACAACTAAATCAATATCTGAATCCAATAATTTATCGGCATCTAGAAAGCCTTCTAGGTCTGGCGAGAGCTCTTTAGCGACTTCTATCCTTGCCGGATTGGAATCACAGACTGCCGCTAATTTAAAACCTGGGACGCTAGAAACTGCCCGATTATGCTCATGGCCAATAGCACCATATGCCAACAAGCCTACTCGCAGCTCTGATTCTTTATAAGATTCTAAACTTTGTTTAAGCCATACTTTTAAAAATTTAGCTAAAGTTTGATTTTCAAAATTTTCTAATTTCTGCACATTAAGTATAAATAAATTTCTTTTTTCAGAATAAAGCGCAATTGGATAATCGGTTAATTGATAGTTTGCAGTTGCACCAATCTGAAATTCCTCTGATAAAAGATTAAAGATAATTAATTCATCCTTAAGATAAAAATCATCACGATGTCGTTGATTTAGTAATTGCGGACGAACTCGTAATTCGTGTTCAGGGATAACTGATTTGAAGTCTATTTCTTTTTGTTTTTTAAGATAATCTACAATTCCTGGGCCAAAGATTAAACTTGGTTTTGAGTCAGAAATTTTTATATCAGCTTGCTTAGATTCTAGGTAGTAAAGTTCAACTTCAGCCGAATCAGAATCAAAATCGAACCCAACATTTGTTAGTGATTCTTTGAAGGCTGCAAATGTCGGATCGGCGCTAGAGTCATTAATAAAGATTTTCATTAGGTCTTACTCTAAACAAAAAGCCCAATTAACGCGCGATTTAGGGGTGTTAGAAATTACTCAAATCTTGCTATAACCTAGTTAATATTTTGAAACACTTAAATCCTTAAAAGAAGAGAGTTTAAATGTCAGAGCACCATACTCACGGTAAAGATGTTTTTAATGCTGTAGTCCCCCTTGGGCGAGAACTGCGTGATTTAATTCCGGATGTTTATAGTGCTTTTGCCCATTTAGCCAAAGCAGCTCAAACGCCTGGCGCGGTGGATGCAAAAACCAAAGAATTCATTGCATTTGCCTTAGCGATTGGAGCCCACTGTGATGGTTGTATCGCATCACATGCACGGAACTTAGCCAAACTTAAGGCCAGCGAGCAAGAAATTGCCGAAGTTATCGGAGTTTGCATTCAAATGATGGGTGGCCCAGGAACGGTTTATGGTCCACGCGCATTGGCAGCTTTTAAGTCTTTTAACAATCCTGAATAAAGAATAAGAAGTATTTACTTGGTCACGCTACGAATTGCAACTTCAGAAGATTATCAAGATTTAATTCCTCTCATTAAAGAATTTTGTGAAATTGATAATCATGAGTTTGACGATGCAAGAATTGAGATATCTCTAGGCCCGCTCTTACAAGACGCCGGACTGGGCAGGGTAATAATTCTTGAAGTTAAAGGTGAATTAAAGGGCTATGCAGTCTTAACTTGGGGTTGGAGCTTGGAGTCAGGTGGGCGGGAGGCTTTGCTTGATGAAATTTACGTAAGAGAGCGCAACCAAGGCTGGGGTGCCCTGCTACTAGAAAAGGTGGTTGCCACAGCTAAAGACAACGGTGCCCAAATCATCTTTTTAGAAACTGAATTAGCTAATGAACGAGTGCGTGATTTTTATTTAAGATATGGTTTTAACAAAGAGGACTCTATATGGTTGAGTCAAAAGTTAACTCAATGAGTTTTGACTGATAGCCTTTGCTTGTGGCTGAATATCAAATAACTTACTGGCGAAATATTCCATCAATGCTAGTAGTCAAAGACGCTGAACAGACGATAAAAGGGATTTTGCCTAGTCGATTTCAAGAGGCAATTGATGAAGCCGCCATGAGGCTTGGCGAAACTGATTCAGACTCATATTTAGCAGGATGGAACAAGGGGCCATGGCTACCTAGTGAGGGCGAATTATCTCAAATCGGTGAAAAACTAGTTGCCGAATTAGAAGCTGAATTTACTGAAGAAAAACTGAACGAAATTATTAACAATTTATAAGTGAGGAATCATGCACAGAATTTTTGAGTTACTTGACTCTGGAAAGACTTTAATTGGTGATGGAGCCATGGGGACTTTGCTTCAAGAAAAAGGCCTAACTGACGGTGGTGCTCCGGAATTATGGAATGTAGAAAAGCCTGAGATCATCGAAGAGATTTTTGATAAATATGCCGAAGCAGGCGCTAATTTTTTGACTACTAATACTTTTGGGGGGTCTGCTCCCCGGTTACAAATGCACAGTTTAGAAGATCGTCTGTTTGAACTAAATAAGGCAGCAAGTGAGATAGCTAAAAAAGTTTCCTCAAAATACCCTGATGTATTCGTTATGGGTGATGTTGGACCAACGGGTGAATTAATGGAGCCGATGGGCACTTTAACTGTAGCTGGCGCAAAAGAAATATTTACAGAGCAAATAAAAGCCTTGTTGGCCGGAGGAGCCGATGGCATATTAATTGAAACAATGAGTGACCTCAGTGAAGTTCAAGCAGCGGTTCAGGCGGTTCAAGAAATTGATCCAGAGATTCCAATAATTGTTATGTTGAGTTTTGACACAAATTTAAGAACCATGATGGGTGTGAAGCCTGCACAAGCAATTACTGAGATCTCCAAAATGGGTGTAAAAATAATTGGCGCAAACTGCGGTAGAGGTACCGATGAAATTCGAGTAATTGCAAAAGAAATGAGTGAAAATAAAATTGAAGGTGTTTATTTAATCACTCAATCAAATGCTGGGCTGCCTAAGTTAGTAGGTGCAGATTTTGTCTATGACGGAACTCCAGAAGAAATGGCTAACTACGCAGTAGATATGAAGAATTTAGGAATAAACATCATTGGTGCTTGCTGCGGGTCTACTCCTGAACACATCGCCGCAATCAGAAATGCCGTAAGTCCCTAGCGCTGTGAGCCAAAAAAATAAATTTGATTCATTAGGTGCAGGTGAATTTTACCTACCTGTAGGAGTTGGGCCACACGCTAAACCTTGGCCAAAAGAAGATCATCTCGACCCTGAATTGCTAGAAAATGGCGATCGTAGAAACGTTTTAGATCAGTATCGCTATTGGAAGCTATCAGCAATAGTTGCAGACTTAGAAACTAAAAGAAATCCTCTACAAATTGCCATAGAAAATTGGCAACATGATTTAAATATTGGCTCCATAGTCAGAACGGCAAATGCCTTTAATGTAAAAGCAGTTCACATTGTTGGTAAAAGAGATTGGAACAAACGTGGAGCCATGGTTACCGATAGATATTTGACAGTAATTCATCACGCTACGGTTGGTGACTTTGAAGAGTGGTGCAAAGTAAATTCATTACCGATAATAGGAATTGACAATATTGATGGGTCGATTCCATTAGAGAATTCGAGTTTGCCAAAAAGTTGCGTCTTACTATTTGGTCAAGAGGGTTCTGGAATGAGTCCAGAAGCAATTTCTGCTTGCGAGAAGATTTATGCAATAAAGCAATATGGCTCCACTCGATCTATGAATGCTTCTGCTGCTGGCGCAATCGCTATGTATGCCTGGGCGCTACAGCATTTAAATTAGAAATAAAACTCTTGTCCGTATGTTGGAGCTACTGTCTCCCACCCCAATTTGTCGTTTAGCTTCTTAGCAAAAGCTGCTGCTGCCGACTCTTCCCCGTGAACCACAAAAGCTTGGTCTGGTTTTTCAGGTAAATCGCCAAACCAATTAATTAATTCAGGAGTGTCTGCATGAACTGAATATCCTTCAATTTTTACTATGTCCGCTTTGACTGGGATCATTTCACCATGCATTTTTATCTCTTCAATTCCCGCCTCAAGTAGTGCACCGCGAGTTCCAACCGCTTGATAACCCACTAAGACTACAGAATTTAAAAAGTTTGGCAGCATATTTTTTAAATGGTGAATCACTCTGCCGCCAGTTGCCATACCGCTTGCTGAAATTATTATTGATGGCGCTTTCAAATGATTTAATCTCATTGAATCTTCTCGGCTTCTAGCTTCATGCAAAGTTCCACTGTCAAAAATTTCTTCACCAATTTCAATTACTTCTGGTCGAATTTCGCCAGACTTATTTTCAACTGCATCGCGATAATGCCTCAAGGCTGAAAGCGCCATCGGGGAGTCTAAATAGATATCAACTTTTGGAATCTTATTTGCTTGCATTAATTCACGGAGTTTTATTAAGAGAACTTCTGTTCTATCTACAGCAAAAGCTGGAATCAAAACAGATCCACCACGATTTAAAGTTTTATTTATAGTTTGTTCTAATAATTCTCCAGAATCTTTGTGGTCCCGATCTCCATAAGTTGATTCTGTGACTATTAAATTAAATTTTTTCTTCGGTACAGGATCAGGGCGTAACAAAAGCGGATGATTATCTCGACCAAAATCCCCAGTAAAGAGTATTGACTTATCATAAAAATCGAGTTCGACAAAAGCCGAGCCTAAGATGTGACCGGCCGGATGAAATTTTAAATTAATATTTGAATTAATTTCAAAATCTGTTCTAAAAGGAACCGCTTGAAAAAGCTCAATGGTCCTAGCTACATCGTCGCTGTCATATAAAGGAAGTGGTTTTTTATGTTTTGAGTAACCTTTTTTTTCAGCATAGCTCGCATCTTCGACTTGGATCTGCGCTGAATCTTCAAGAATAATTTTTGCTAATTTTTCGGTATATCTAGTAAGTAAAATTTTTCCATTGAATCCCTGCTTAACTAACCTTGGTAAGTAACCGCAATGGTCTAGATGAGCGTGGCTGACTATTACATGTGAAATTTTCTTTGGGTCAATAGGGAATGGCTCCCAGTTTTTTAATCTATATTCTTTTGGCCCCTGAAATAATCCTGCTTCGACCAAAATGTGCTCTTCACCAAAGCTGATTAAAAATTTACTGCCGGTAACGGTACCTGCTGCACCTAAAAAAGTTATTGAATAATTGCTCAATTTTTATTCACTAGTTTGATATGGACAGTGGCGACATAATTGATCACAACAAAAACCTCTATCAGCATGAAATTTCGCAGTTAGTACCTGAAATCCAGATTTAGGATCCTTATATTCATCTAGGCCTGCCTGAATCGCTTCTGCGTGCAGTTGCAAAATTTGCTCTCGAAATGGATCATCAATTTTTAATCTTTTTGCACTCGGCTCTGTTAGGCGTCTATTAGCCAGCGTCTTTCTAGCTTCGGTCATTGGGGATCCTTGATGTTTAAACTCATTTGCATTAACTCTACGATAGAAATCACTTTTGGACCCTTTTTAATGTTGGTTTTCATTTGCCTTTGACAGCCCGGATTAACAGTTACTAGGTAGTCAAGATTTAATTTTGCGATCTCTATTTTTTTCTTTTCTACCACCTTTTTACTATCTTTAGGCCTCACCAAAGAGTAGGAGCCGGCGGCACCACAACATTCGCTTGCAAATGGAACTTCCTGATACTCCCCAATTCTTTTCAGAATCTCTCTTGGTTCTTTAAATACTCCAAGACCATTTCTTAGATGGCAAGAATCTTGTAGGCCAATTCTTATTTTTTTATCATTTTTAAAAATCGGCTTTAAAGTGTCCAGCAATTCTTTCTGATAAAAAAACTGTGAAACCTCTTTAACTCTGTCTTTACCAAGAACATCACTTAAGTGGGCTGCGCAACCTCCGCTTGTGGTGAGTATTGTTCCAGGCAAACGACGACCTAATTCTCTTGCTAATTCCTTGCCTTTTTCGAGTTCGCCATTATGAGCATGTAAGGCGCCACAACAGCCTTGATTTGGTTCTAAGGAAACTTCTTTGAAGACATCGAGTGTGGATTTACTTACTGCTGGGAACAGCCCTCGTTCGAAACAACCCATCATTAAATCAACTTCACTGTTATTTCTCTTCTTAAAATTTCTTAAATTGAAAAAACCCAACATTCTCACCAAAAATTTGTTGCTTGCTACAAATAACAGCAACTTGACAATCTTAGGACGATTTTTACCCTGCCAAGCCGCATCCCGCCACTCCTCTAACATGTGGCCATACTCAACACCAGCAGGGCAGACAACTTCACAAGCACGACAACCTAAGCAATAAGAGGATTCTTCTAGGGATTCAAAAAGAGATAGTTCACCTTTTTGAACCGCCCGCATAATATTGATTCTTCCCCTTGGTGAAGAAGACTCATCTTTTGTAATTTGATATGTCGGGCAAACTGGTAAGCAATATCCGCAAGAGATACATCTATCTAATAAATTTTGGCTAAATACGTTGTCGTCGCTCATGATCCGAGCTTTCCTGGATTCAATATTCCATTTGGGTCAAAAGTTTTTTTAACCCGACGCAACACTTCCATTTGAGTTTTACCAAGTCGAGCCTCTAGATACGGCAATTTTGCCGCACCAACACCATGCTCACCTGTAATAGTGCCGCCTAGCTCGATCGCTAAATTAAATATTTCTGCAAGGGCGCTGTGTGCTGCTGCTACTTCTTCAGGTTGATTCTTATCGACCACAATCGTCGGGTGCAAGTTTCCATCACCTGCATGACCAAAGGTTCCAATTACAATCTTGTATTTTTTGGCAATTTCTTCGATTTTTTTAACAGCCAAAGGAAGCATCGGTCTACTAACAGATATGTCTTCTAAAATACTCAAAGATTTTAATCTTGCTAAAGAAGGTAGTGAACACCTTCTTGCTTCAAGTAATGCATCTGCTTCTGCTATATCTTTAGCACGAGTTACGCTGATATTTCCTTGAGTCTCCTGACAAATTCGAGCCATCTGAGCAGTGTTTAACTCTGCGGTGTGCTCATCTCCATCGTCGCCAAATAAAAGTAATGCTCCAGCGGTGCGATTCAAGCCTAAGTTTGCATAATCTTCTACAGAATTTATGCATACGTTGTCTAAAAATTCTAAAGTTGCTGGCAATATTCCACTAGCAACTATTTCTTCAACAGCTAAAGCAGCATTTTCAAGAGAGTCAAAGTAAGAAACCCCATATTTAGAAAACTGCGGACGAGGTCGTAATGAGACAGTGGCTTCAGTTATCACGCCCAAAGTCCCTTCACTGCCAACAAAAAGTCTGGTTAGGTCGTAGCCAGCAACGTCTTTTACGAGCCTGCCTCCAGTTTTTATTACTTCGCCAGTACCCAAGACAATTTCTAAACCTAAAACATAATTTCTAGTTACTCCATATTTCAAACCACGTAACCCTCCCGCACATGTTGAAATATTGCCCCCAATTGTTGACACATTTCGTGATCCTGGATCAGGTGGATACATCAAGTCAATTTGCGCGGCAGCCAAATCAAGTTCTAAGGTATTCACTGCTGGTTGTACTACCGCCAACATTTCACTCTTGGAAACCTCAAGAATTTTATTCATTTTTGATAGCGCTAAGACAATCCCGCCAGAAGTTGGCACAGTTGCAGCGCATAAATTGCTTCCTGCGCCTCGAGCAATTACCGGAACATTTTTTTCGTTTGCGAACTTAATAACTTTTACAACATCATCTGTTGACTCTGCTAGTACCACAGCATCTGGCTGTCCCTGAAATTCTGGAGTTGCGTCCTTTGAATAAGTTTCAAGCGATACTGCATCTACTTTTACTTTTTCAGCACCCAATAAGGCTATAAGTTCATTAACCATTTCACTTAAAACTTAGCCTATTTATGATTTTAGGGTTTCAAGCACTTCTTGAATAAGTTTATTTTCCTTAATTTCCTCTTTGGTTCTTAATAGCCTTAACGGGGTTCGACGCCGCAATAGATCATCTGGCTTTACAACATCTTCTTTCTGCACCATGTATAAAAGTTCCCCTTTTGTGAAATCTAGCCCTTCAAAAATTATTTCTGCGTTTGATTTGTCTTCACGCCATAATTCTAAAATTTGCTCGATGTCTGAACCGTGTCTCCGAATTAATCCCGCTAAAACGGTTTTAGCTAACTTCGGATTCTTAGGCCAATATTCACTTACTTCGCTATAAAAATTACTAGATTTTAAATCTAAATCTTCGCCGTACCATTTTCTATTTCTTATTTCTTTAATTCCTAATTTTTTAACTAAATCCGAGACTTCTTCTCCTACATTTATGCAATCGGTGAGCTTTCCCCCAAATATCGTGATCATGTGCTTTTTCTTATCTAATTCAATTTCATGCTTTCTTGAAAGCGATGTCCAATCTTGATCTTTTACATCATCTTTTTTCTTGACTACTAAAGGCCTAACGCCAGACCGCTCAGAAATAATGTCTGCTTTTGTTAGTGGTTTTTCCAATTCTAAGCATCTGTTAGCTTGTTCAAGAACAAATTCACGATCTACCTCAGTTACTTCATTTGTTGGATTATTAACTCGTGTGTCGGTGGTTCCGATAACACTTCTATCGTGCATCGGAATAACGTAAAAAAGTCTTTGATCATCATCAAAAAAAGCCATGACATGCTCGTGGTCCGTAAGTTTTGGTACAACCAAATGAATACCTTTAGATAAAGCAAGAGTATGTTTTGTGCTTATTTCTAATGACTTATTGAATTCGCTTGCAAAAGGGCCGGTTGCATTTATTAGTACTTTGGCCTTAATTTTGTTTTCATCCAGAGTTATTTGGTCTTTTAGAGTTAATTCCCAGCCTGATTCATTATTTTTAGCCTGCAACATTTCTACATAGTTCAAGCAAACTGCACCATATTTTTTAGCAGACTTAATAAATTCCCAAACAAATCGAGAATCATTGTCTAAAAGTAGAGCGTCATCATATTGAACCGCACCTTTTAATCCCTCGGTACTAATTAAAGGTTCGTGCTCTTTAGCTCCTTCTTTTGAATAAACCTCTGGCGCTTTAGTCTTAAATCTGCCTAGAATCCAATATAAACTCGCACCAAAAAAGCCGAGCGCCTTACCAAAAGGTGCGGTAGGGCCTACCGTGGCAAAAAAAGATGTAGCTTTAATTCGATTTGGAAATGCTCGCATTAATTCATTTCGAGATCCACACAATGCCCAAACTAAAGGAACTTCGTAGGTTTGTAGGTATTTAATCCCACCCCAGACCATATTTGAAGATTCCTGACTAGTAAAACTTGCAAAGTCATTTTTTTCAACCAAAATAACTTTTACACCACGCGCTGAGAGAATCGCAGCAGACACAGCTCCATTTATGCCACCACCGACAATAGCTACATCGAATTCCGCCTGAGCCATTTTTTCAAAATACACATCTCTATTTGTTTGTTTCATTACACACTAACTATCTATTAATTCCAAGGCGCCGTTCGTAACGTTATAAATTGCACCAGCAACTGCTACATTTTTTGCCAAAAATGGAAAAGATCTGATTCTTGTTATATCCATTTTAAGCGCTTCTTTTTGGTTAGTAACTGTTCTAAATTCTAAACTTCTGGTATCTACTTGATACTTATCTAAAATACGCTTATGTATTTCAACTTCTTCGCTAGTAGCCATAGCGCAATCGGTATGGGGCATAACTAAAATTCTTTTAACATTTAATAAATAACTAGCTAAAACCAAAGTTCTAAGTACATCTTCAGTAACTCGAGCTCCAGCATTTCTCAAAATCTTCACGTCACCTGATTTCATACCTACAACAGCTAGCGGATCGATTCTCGAATCAATGCAAGTTACTATCGCCAATTCTTTAACGGCAAGCCCTGAGAGAGAATTAAAGCTAAAATTATTTTGATATGCTTTATTAGAATTAATAATGTCAGAAAATATCTCATTTATAGAACTAGCCATATTTTGAGTAGTATATCGTAAATATTAAGATCTTTAGAGAAGTCCAAAAATCAAGACTAACCCAGTTATTAGCAGGAATCCAGAAACCGCAAACTGAACAATTCTCAAAGTGACACTTTTCAATAAACGCTTGCCAATAACTGCGCCTAAAATTCCTCCTATAATCGCAGCGATTACCAAATCTCTAGTGCCTGAATCACTAATCGACTGCAGATTGAATAACGCAAAACCGTATACGCCTATTCGTAAAACATCCACCAATACTGCAATAGCAACACCAGTAGCAATGAAAACCTCTTTGCTCAATTCCAATTTGATTAAAAAAGCTGACCTGAGCGCTCCTTGATGACCGGATAGCCCGCCAAAAAAACCAGAGATAGCTCCACCGACTGGGATCAATTTTGTTGCAAATGCTATTTTTTTAAAACTCGTAATTAATTCAAAAAGTGCAAAAAATATTATTAACAAACCGATAATGAGCTTGATGAGAGTAGTCTCGAAATTAAATTCTTTAATTTGCCAAGCAATTGTCTGCTCAAAACCTTCTAAAATAACTAAAAAATAGGCACCTAATAAAGATGCTAGCCCAGCAGGGATACCAAAAAGTAGAAAAATCCGATAGTTAATATCTTTATAAGTGATAAAAAGTTTAAAAAAATTATTTGTTAAATGAACCACTGCAGTAGCGACAATCGCGAGCGATATAGGTAAAAATATTGCGAATGCTGGAAGAAGTATTGTTCCTAATCCAAAGCCTGTAAAAAAAGTTAATGCCGAAGCAAAAAAGGAAATTAGACCAAGGACAGTTGTTTCTATTTGAGTTCCTCACTGATTTCTGTGCGGAGCACTACGATCGCGCACCCTAGTAAAATCAATACAATACCGGGGATAACTCCTAACGGCGGAGTTTGCCCTAACCACCAAAACGCTAAAATTGCCCCCACGGGCACTTCGAAAAATACAATTAACGAAACCACCGCTGGTGACACTCTTTTTAAAACACTGTTAAACATCGAATGACCCAATAATTGCGCACCAACTATTAATCCGAACACTATAAACCACTCAGAAATCTGAAAGTTAAACATCTCGTCATCCAAAATTAAGACAACAGGCAATGCCACCAACGCACTAGCGAAATAAGCAACTGTTGTATAGCTAGCAGTTGATACGGTTTCTCGAGCTTTAGCGCCAAACATTACATAGATAGCTGCAAGTGCAGCTCCAATTATTGCTGCAACATCACCTAAGAACGCTTGAATTGAAATTGAGAAGTCAACACCAGTGATAAGCAGTACTCCTAAAAAGGAAACAGTCATACCTACCCAAGCTTTTGTTGGTATGTGACTACCAAGTAATTTCAAAAAAAGTGCGGCAAAAATAGGTTGCAAGGCAGTTAAAGCAACTCCAGCCGCTACCGAGGTATATCGCATTGCAATAAAAAAACCAAAGAAATGTAAACCCAAAGCAATTCCTGCTACAAAAGACCAACCCAAGCCACTTCTGTGCTCTTTAGCCCATTCTTTTTTTCTTAATGCCAGAGGCAAAGTTGCGATCGCACCACCCAAATTTCTCCAAAAAATTAATGCGGGAATAGGCATTGAACTCAAAGCAATTAGAGGGCCAGAAGTCCCAATTCCAAATACACCCACGACCATACGAAAAAAATCCGAGCCTTTAGGCATCTGAGTGTGGTTTTGCTGTCTCAATTAAAGATCCCTTGCAATAAGTTTTGCAGTGAACCTAGCCTAGATAAAAGAAAAGTGGAGCCTCTTTCGAGACTCCACTTTTCTTTTCTGGGTTGTTTCAGGAAAGTTTCTTTGTCATCCCCAGCATGCTTGAGCCCAAAAGGACGAAAAGCAATCCAACACCGACCACAAAGGCGGACAATCCAAAGGACACTACCGAAGTAAACAGCGATGCCCTTAAAAATGAACCGTTCATAGCCACCGCTCTTAGCGGATCTTCACGATCCAATTCAGCGTAAGTTAAGCCATTTGTGCTATCTAAAGCATGCTTTTGAATTACCGCGGCTTGCGAATAGGCCGAAATAGGTCCATTCACTAGTTTGCCAGCTGCCATTGTGGCATCGCCGGAGACTGTAATTCGCTCCTCAGCCAAAGTAGAACTGACCATGGCATAACTCACAGTTCCTGCCACCATAAATACTGCACCCAGAACTATTGCAATATACGAAACAACCTTTTGAAATTGCATTTTTTATCCCTTTTCCATATTTAATATCAGAACTTTTGATCCTGATACTTTCTATATAAAAAAGGTTAGTTCGAATTAGGCCTTAAATAAAGCGCTATTTATATCTATAAAGTCACATGTGACTTTAGACGTTTTAATTAAAACTCGGTAATTTAGGAGTACAATAGGCTACTAATTGGAATTCAAAATTGCATAGCCAAAAGATAAACTAGTTGCAGTTAAAAGCCAAACTTGATAAGGCAATATTGCAATTCCCGCCCAAGTATTTAAGCTCCAAGATAAATATGTCATGGGTAAAGTAGCTAGCGCGGTAATAAGCAAGAAAAACGCAGCGAAATATAGATTCTCACTTACGTAAAAAGTTCTTGCCCAAGCTAGTGCTGCAATTACTGAAAGTGCATAAAGAGCTAGCCAGGTATTTTTTTGAAATGATGAACCTAATGAGATAACACTTATGCTGATGATTATCAAGATTAAGAAGTTATAAGGCCAAATTAAGCCAAATACAAATTCTGGTGGTTGCCAACTTGGTCTATTTAATGATCTATAAAAAGCACTACCGGTATTTACCCAAAGCCCCGAGCCAAATGCGTAAATAAGCGTCAAGCCGACGCTCAAAATAGAGAATGTCAATCTAGATTCCAACACTCCAAAAGTCTATTTAAAGCCTAGATAAAGCACAAATAATTTATTTTTAGCCTGTCTAGTAAAACCCATCCTTAAGCGTTAAGATTTAATTATTCACTATTAAGGAAATTTATGAATAAACTAAGAAGATTCAATGTAATCGCCGGAGTATTTCATCTAGTTCAATTTGCTGCGGTCCTTGCCCTAGCTAATTCATTTAGTTTGCCGGTGACAGCTACTTACTTAGCTGGTCCTCCCGGATCTGAGTTTGCAGATCCCATCACACTTTTTGAGGTGCCAGTTGGCGCAGGAGTTGCATTATTCTTGCTACTTTCTGCTTTCTTTCACTTTGTAGTAGCTAGTCCACAATTTTTTAATCGCTATCAAAAGGGATTAGAAAAAAATCAAAATATCTTTCGATGGGTTGAGTATTCGATCAGCTCTTCAGTAATGATCGTGCTCATTGCACAAATTACAGGTATTTCTGACTTTGCCGCATTAATCGGTATTTTCTTTGTCAATGCCGGCATGATTTGGTTCGGTTGGCTACAAGAGAAATACACAAATCCTGGTACAAAAGATTTTCTTCCGTTTATATTTGGCTCGCTTGCTGGCTTGGTCCCTTGGTTAATTATTTTAATTGCAGTAATTGCCCCGGGGTCAGAGTTTCCGGTAAGCCCGCCAGCTTTTGTCTATGGAATCGTAGTTTCACTATTTCTTTTCTTTAACTCATTTGCCCTGGTGCAGTACTGGCAATATAAGCAAAAGGGAAAGTGGAGCGATTACTTGTACGGTGAGCGCGCGTACATAATTTTGAGCTTGGTTGCTAAGTCAGCCTTAGCTTGGCAAATCTTTTCAGGTACTTTAATCCCTGAATAACACTTCTGCTAACCACTCAAATGCATCATTTTGCATTTGAGTGGTGAAGGAATGTTGCACTGGGTAGAACTCGCTTTTATAAATCTTTTCGTTTTTTGAGTAATTATCTTTTAGAGCATTATCGGCTTCTTGCATTCCTGCAGGCGTAAATAATTGATCTTTTGAACAAAACTGCACAAACAAAGGTGTATTTGAAATCATTGCTACTTGTGGCCAATCCATTTTGCTAGCTAAATCAAATGGAAAAAACATCCAAGAGTGCGGTGCCACGTGCGATTCCAGCATAGATTCATATGACGCCATGGCACCAACGCTGACTACGGCTGAAAGATCGGGGTTAGTTGCGTGTAAATAAAGTGCACGGCATCCACCTCCAGATAGCCCTACTGCTCCAATCTTGTTAGAAATTTCTGGCAAACTCTTTGCTATCTGCAGCGCAACTTGGTCTTCAAAATTTAAAAGCCCTGCCAAAGTAGATCCAAATAAACTTAAATACTTGGATAACACCATAGATTCATGCATTACTGCCAAATCTTCGAATTCTTCGCGCTGAAGAATCTCTTTTAACCGAATTGGCATACCCTCAAGCGGGAACTTTCTAGACCCCCATAAAAAAGCATCAAAAACTAAAACAGCAAAACCTCTTTTAGCGAGTTCGTTTACTGGAGTTTGATTTTCATAATGATGCTTTCGCACCCTTTGAACTTCATTGGTGACTGAATTACCATCATCAAATACTTTTTCGACGCCAAAGCTCTTAACATCATCATGGCTGTGTAGATAAATTATTCCAGGAAGCGGTTCTTCATGATTTTCTGGTTTTACTAAAAAAGCTTTTGTTTTAGGCCCGTAGCCAACAGACCAAGAAAGCGGGGTAATTTGCAGCCCGTCATAAACAAAACTCTCGCCTCGTTCTAATAAAAAATGATCTGGAAAATCTGGTAATTCTCCAAAACTCTTAATTAGTTCATTTCTGCTAATTAAATAATTTTTACCCGGGCGAAAATTTAATTTTTTTGGTAAATCCTCGAAAGGCGTTAGGTCCAATTAAGCACCGGTCTCAAACAAATTATTCAACAGACCAGTCGTGGGCTAGCAGAACGGAACTGCTTGCGTAATGAGCTATAGCACTAGCTACCGAGCCAACTAAAACTCTTGGCAATCCAGTCATTCCTCGTGTGCCTAGGGCAACTAAATCTGGTGCTAGTTCATCTATAGTGTCCAAAATTGTCATTTTTGGACTAATTGTGATTGATAGTGGATCTGGTTCAACAATTTTCTCTACTGTTTTAGCTCCTGCGCTATGCAAGATTTTTGCTGCAGCGCTTACCTTCGATCGAATGTCGTTTTCAATCTCAACCACGCCTATTAAAGTAACTTGTACATCTTTAATCCATGGCATAGCCGCCAATAAGTTAACAACGTAGTCAGCATGAACTGAACCATCCACACAAAGCAAGATGGTTTTAATAGGTTTCTCGTCACGTGCAATCACCAACGGAGCATTTGGACAGCGCAACAGAGCTTCAGCAGTGCTTCCAATATGCATCGCTTTTAGTAAACCTTTGCCACGTGGGCCAACTACAATTAAATCAGTCTCACTACATTCACCCAAAATTAATCGTGGATCATTTTTTGCAGTCAAATAATTCGTCTTTGCTAAACCAGTGCTTACGGGTGCATTTCTTGGCACCGGCGGTGTCCATTCATGGAGTTCGTAAGCATCCTCTGAGGTTTCTCGCTCTTGCAACTTAAAATCTTGAACTGTAACAATGTCTACCGACCATTCTGGCCAACTTTGAGCGCAAATCCAACCCCAGGCGGTATCAGAGGCTTTTGAACTATCGTCACCGAAGGTAATTTTTTTTAAAAGCTCCATCAGGACCCTCTTTTCGCTACAAGTTTGACTAGCCTAGCCGATTTCCTTTGGATACAAAAACTACTCGTTACCCACATTAATAATCTGCGGCTTTCCATCATGGTTTAGTACAAAAATAGTTTTACTACGGCTCGATTTAATCAATTGAAGTAATTCTGCTCTATCAAACGGCTCAGCCTTTGAGTCAAGATCAATCCATACTTTTGATTTACCTCTAGCATTTTTCTTAAGCCAGTCAGCTAGATCTTTATCTAACGGCGAAATTACATAGATATTGTCAGGTTCTATGGCATCTGCTAAATCTAATTCTCGATCTACTCGAAATACTAACCAGTGGTAACCCGAAATCACAGCAGTCGAAATTAATATTGCCAAGGGAAAGCGTAATTTTCTTAATGTTTCAAGACTTAATCCACCAGAAAAGGAATCTTCAAAGACAAAGTAAACAACTAAAAT
>JAYPCW010000016.1:19697-24098 GCA_038124905.1 Candidatus Nanopelagicales bacterium
TTGGTTTATAATAATCTGCATTAAGTTTTTTTACTAAAATTGCAGAAACTATTGCTGCGATCCCACTAACACCAAACAATAAAAATAAATAAACTCTTCTAACTGGTGATTTTTGCTCATCAAGATCTTGATAAGTTATTAATTTCTGTACGCGATTCCAATGTATAAACCAAAATGGTGCTCCAACTGCAATTAATGTTAACGCCAATAACAATGTATTAATAGCGCTGCCACCAGTAATGAGCGAAGCCACCGCAAGGCTTTCAATTAATGACACCAGAACAGTAGTGAAGCCAGTTGTAGCAGCAACTAGTCCTATTGCGGCAATTAGATAATCATAAGTACGATTCACATCGTTTCTTTTACCTACATTGATTTCTTTTAGGACTGATTTGTGGTACCACCAAACAAATAGTGTAGTTAGCGCTACCGAAGCTAACGTCGGCATATTTTGAAAATGACTACTAAATGTTTTCTCAACTGGCTCGCCGATCAGCCAAACAATAATCTGATAAACCGATGTGGAGAGCGTACTTACCGCAGTAATAAGTGATCCGCCAATCGCAACAATTATTAGATAGGTAAACCAGAGAACCGTTTTTTCAGATGTAATCGCAAAGCGAATCCAATAGGTTATCCAAATTATTGCTGCAATTGCTAAATAAATTAGGCCATAAATCAAACTATTTAAATTGGACTCTATTAATTTTGTCTCTCGAGTAATCATCAAGGCTCTTAAGGCGGTGCTCAAAATTGTAGAAACTGCAACAATTCCAACCACCGCTCCGATGAAAGAGCCTAATAAAAAAGAAAGTTGTATTTTTTGTGGATCAGCATTTTTCCAAGCAAATCTAAGATGAATTACCCAAATTAAAATCCAAACTATAAATACCGAGAAGGATTGACTAGAAATAAATTCATCTGCAAAAATCCATCTCAGAAGTTGATTTAGCGCCGAGGCCCAAGCGATGAGCGCGATAATAGTAATGACTGTTAGATAAAAATTCCAAGCTAAAGATTCTTTTTCTTTAGTGTTTTGTTGATGTTGTCTTCTGAGCCAATTAGCAATTCCCAGCAGTAGCGGCAACCCGACAATCACGAATGCGCTATAGCGCGCCAAGGCGCTTTCGTCGGCTAAAACAAATGTACTGCGATTAAAAATTCGCCCGAGCAAACCTGCGAAACCAACCGCTACAACTATTACTAGTCCAAAAAGTACGGAATATTGAAAGAACTGCTTTAGATTATTTGTATTCTCTTCTCTAAAAGTACTTTTAGTAGCACGTTTAGAAATCAAGATGACAATTCCGGTCAACAAAATTGTCAATAGCGCTAAAGAAGCAATCATTTATTTAGTATTCCGCAGTCATACAATGGCCATGGAATTCCAGTAATTTTCCAAGTGCCGTTTTCATCTACTAAGCGAATTATTTGTTCTTCTGTGTAGTAGCTGTCTAGAGGAGCCCCGCTAGGTGTTTCTATTTGAAATTTAAC
Organism: Candidatus Nanopelagicales bacterium; assembly: GCA_038124905.1. Lineage (GTDB taxonomy): Bacteria > Actinomycetota > Actinomycetes > S36-B12 > UBA5976 > ATZT02. The sequence goes on from JAYPCW010000016.1 coordinate 21,192, forward strand.
TCTAGCTCTAGAGTCATCGAGTTCGATGCCCAATAAATTAATTCTTACATTTGTTGGAACATAAGTACGATCTAAATCACTTGCAACACATTTAGAATCTGCCTCCATATAAGTCATAGCAGATTCGTAATTACCATCAACAATATCCACTAAATAAGCTTGCACGACACCCTCTGGTGAATTGGCATCTAAATCCTGAGCTGGTCTGTTTGTCGAAACAATTACCACCAGAACAGAAACTAAAACAATTAAAGCTACTACTAGTCCGAGAATCCGATTTGGATTTTTTGAGGTCATATCTAAAATGCTACTCCTCATTAACTGGTTGATGACTAGACTAAGAAAATGACCTCTGCAGCTGCTTTAGAAACCCACTCACTAACGGTTAATTATGGGAAAGCGAGAGGAATAACTGAAATAAACCTCAAAGCAATGCGAGGTGAGGTATTAGGGCTTTTAGGGCCAAATGGAGCTGGAAAAACAACTTGGATACGTGCAATTTTAGATTTAGTACATCCAACCTCAGGCAATATCAAGATTTTTAATGTTGACTCACGAACGCCAAATGCGAGAAGTGTCATCTCTTATTTACCTGGAGAACTTAATTTACCTAAGAAATTAACAGGCTATGACATTATTAAGCGCTTTACTTCAGGTAGGGATGACATTAGTCAAAACGAAGTAAGCAGCATTGCAAGTCATTTACAAATTGATCTCTCAAAAAAAATCGGCACCTTATCTAAAGGTAATCGACAAAAAGTTGGTTTGGTGCTTGCCCTGGCACCAAAAACCCCCATTCTACTGCTAGACGAACCATCTTCTGGGTTAGATCCCTTAATACAGAATGTCTTTGAGGATTTAATTAAAAATAAAGTTGAAGAGGGGGCGTGTGTTGTGCTCTCAAGTCATGTCTTGAGTGAACTTGAAAATTTAACTGACCAAATTGCAATTTTGCGGGAAGGGTCACTTATTAACTATAAATCAATTAAAGATCTAAAAAGAGAGTTGAAGCCAAAATATTTTATAACGCTGAAAGATATGAACAATGAAGCTTTAGTAAGAGCCTCTTTGTTTAACAATTCAAACTTTGAAATTATAAAAACTGCAACGCATTTAGAAGTAACGGTTAAAGGTTCTATTGATCCTCTAATTAAAGCGCTCTCAAGGGTAGAAGTGCTAAAAATTGACCAAAAGGGTGGCGACTTAGAGGAATTGCTCAAAACTTTCTACCCTGAACAAAGGGCTAATCATGAGTAAGGCATTTTCATTTATCAGGTCGGAATTTCAAATACAATTTCGCTCTATTTTGGGCTGGTCAATTGCAATCTTTTCGATAGTAAGCCTTACAAATGCATTTTTCCCTAGCATTAAGGGATCCGAAGAGTTAGATCAAATATTCGATCAACTTCCGGAGGCGCTACAACCGCTATTTGGAAATGCTCAGCTTTCAACTCCTATGGGCTACCTACTTACAGAAACTTATCTTTTTTTTCTGCCCGCAGTTTTATTGGTTTATGCAATAGGACGGGGCGCTTACTCACTTGCTGGTGAAGAAGAGGCAGGCACTCTAGATTTATTGCTAGCTCAGCCAATTAGTCGAATTCGTCTTTATTTTCTTAAGTCGATAACGCTCTCGCTTACTTTGATTTGGCTTTCGCTTTTAGCATTACTACCCACGCTGCTTTACGGTCCGTTCTTTCAAATTGAAATTCCAGCAATAAATTTAATCTCGATCACTATTGCGTTAAGTGCTTTAGTTTTATTTTTTGGCCTGCTCTCGCAAGGAATTTCAGCAGCAACCGGTAGTAGGGCGATAGGTATTGCCTCTGCGGCTAGCTTTGCATTCTTAAGTTATTTAATTGATGGCTTGGGTCAAGCAATTGAATGGCTTGAAAAATTTCGAGTCGTTTCACCATGGAAGTGGTACAACGCAAGCGGGTCATTATTTGATACCGATTTTCTTCAAGGCAGTTTAATACTGATTTTTTCTGGTTTGATATTCAAAGTAATTGGGATAACTCGATTCACTAAGAGAAATCTTGCCTCGTAAATACTTAATTTGTGTCGAATTGATCTGAATCACTTTATAGACTAGTTTCCAGCATCGGGCACACCAAGGATCGTATGAATTTACCGAGATTAGAATCCAAGACTTGGCATGCCTTTGAGGTAAATGATGCAATTAATTTTCTATCAACAGACATAAATAGAATTTGAAAAATTTATTTGGAGACTCAAAAAAGTCTACGTGATGTGATCTAATGAATTAGCAAGCACTTGTTATATGATTGCCTCTACTTGATTGAGGTAAATTGCAAATATTCCTGACTGGAATGCTCACCAGTTTGTCATTAATTGTCGCAATCGGGGCTCAAAATTCTTATATTCTGCGCCTAGGATTACAAAGAAATTATGTGAGCACAGCAATAGTTATTTGTGCAGCTAGTGATGCAGCTTTAATTCTGTCAGGAACTGTGGGAATTGGATTAATCGTTCAAAACGCTAATTGGGCTCTAGAGGTATTTAAGTGGCTAGGGGTAATTTATCTAATAGGTTTCGGGGTATTTTCTCTAAAAAGAGCTGCGCGACCAGCTGAATTATTGCCCAGTGCCGGTGGAAAAAAATCCTCTAGAAAAACTGTTATAGCAGCGACCTTAGGTTTTACTTTTCTAAATCCACACGTTTACCTTGACACCTTGGTGTTGTTAGGTAGTTTGGCCAATCAATTTGGAGATATGCGTTGGATTTATGCAATTGGTGCCAGCTTAGGTTCAATACTTTGGTTTGGGTTTTTGGGATTTGGTGCCAATAAGGCAGCTCCCTTGATGTCAAAGCCAATCACGTGGCGGATCTTAGATATCGGAATTGCCGTCATAATGTTTTTAATTGCAGCAAATCTTGCATTTA
>JAYPCW010000016.1:24198-25973 GCA_038124905.1 Candidatus Nanopelagicales bacterium
GAGCCACCTTCGGGAATTGAACCCGAGACCTACGCATTACGAGTGCGTTGCTCTACCATCTGAGCTAAGGTGGCGAAGTTTTACGGCAAATCTGGCATTTGGGCGACGCGTAAATCTCTTCGGTTAATTAATTCTGTAATCATTGAAATAAATTTGTTCAGGCTATCGCCAGGGTTTCCCTCGCCAAAATAATAGTTTCTTATTTTTTGATATTCATCTCGTCTTGGGTAGTTCACTAAATAATTCGTAATCATTTTTTCAATTTCATTTATATTGTTTTTGTCAATATTAGGTACAGCTGCTGATACGGGAGCTACCTGTTTAAAAAGTTCGCTGTTGCTTCTTCTGTCGCAGATTAATAGCACGCCATCTGGTTTTAGATATAAATAATCAATCGTGACACTTGAAACATCTGCAATCAATAAATCGGCAATTTGTAATACTCTCAAAGGATCGCCAGTTATAAATTGATGATTAGCTTTTGGATCTTTTTTATTAGCATCTTCAATTAAACTTAGAATGTTTTGATGCAAGTTTTTCCAATGCGGAATTTTGTTCTCTACAATTCTTGGATGTGGCTTATAAAATACTGTCGCATTTTCTTGAGCTAACAATGCTTTCATTATTTTTTCACCGTAAATATCTACAGATGAGTAATTATTAGCTTCTTGGTCTCCTTGCCAAGTTGGTGCGTAAAGCAAAATTTTTCTGGTTTCATCTACTTCAATAGGTGGCTGCAGCACATCTAATTGTGGTCGACCAATTACCCATTCTTTTGAGCCATCCGCCACCATTAAAGAATTATTTAATCTGTCTTTGGCAGCTTGACCTGCTACTGCCACGAAGTCGTAGGCATACATTTGTCTTGAGGTCATTGACATTTTGTCACTCTCACCATGATTTAAGTGAACGTGAAAAGCTCGCTTTGCAGCTAGCGGTTGAAAATTCATGGTTGAATTGTTGACATATAAAACTACTTTGTAATTTTTTTCAATAATGGCATCAGTCAAGGTAAAAAAGTCATATATAGAGAAGGTGGGTAATTTAGTTATTTTTCTTAAATAAGTTGTCACGGGATGCTGGCGACAAATGATATGAACCTTGTGTTTTTCGTTTAATTTTTCAAGCGGTTTGACCCATTGCTCAATTTGATAAATTCGGTGAACATCATCCCCAAAAAAAGCAACGACCTCTGCCCCATCCTGAAGGCTATACAAATCATCAAGCTCTCCAATACCCTCTGGATCGGTTGCGCGCCAAGCGCCAACGGCAGCACCTGCCATTCGGCGAAGTCGGATATACCAACCGCCTTTTGAAAGTTTTGGGTTATTTATTGGGGCTTTTTTCATACAAGATGAAAGCGTAGTCGTTGAAGGGGGTTACCCGGAAGGCGCTCTGGCTCGTGAAAGACTAAAGCCCGCGAACAATCTTGAGGAGTCCCTATTGATCGGCTTGATCTTGGCTGCTGGTGCCGGACGCCGTCTCAAGCCCTATACCGACACTTTGCCTAAAGCGCTGATTCCAGTTGCGGACGATAGGTCGGTAATGGATGTGATTCTAAATAATTTCTCAAGAGTAGGTATCAAAGATGTGGCAGTTGTTGTTGGATACGCCGCTCAAGAAGTTGAAAAGCGAAAAAAAACTTTTGAAGAAAAATATAATTTAAATTTAGATCTGATTTTTAACGATAAAGCTGAGATTTGGAATAATGCTTACTCGCTATGGTGCGCGCGTGATCTTTTTTCTCAACCTGTTTTACTTTCAAACGGAGACAC
>JAYPCW010000016.1:25983-26077 GCA_038124905.1 Candidatus Nanopelagicales bacterium
TTGTTGTTGGATACGCCGCTCAAGAAGTTGAAAAGCGAAAAAAAACGTTTGAAGAAAAATATAATTTAAATTTAGATCTGATTTTTAACGATAA
>JAYPCW010000017.1:0-23310 GCA_038124905.1 Candidatus Nanopelagicales bacterium
AATAAACCTGCATCTAAAAGTGCTTTGAGTACTACCGGAACACCACCGATTTTATGCAAATCATTCATCACATAACGACCAAAAGGTTTTACATCTGCTAGGTGCGGAGTTTTATCACCAATCCGATTGAAGTCATCTAGCGTTAAATCAACTCTTGCCTCATAAGCCATCGCCATCAAGTGCAAAACTGCGTTGGTTGAGCCACCTAAAGCCATAACAATAGTTATCGCATTTTCAAAGGCTTTTTTTGTCATGATGTCACGGGCGGTAATCCCTTGACGAATTAAATTAACCACTGCTTTACCTGCGTTATAAGCATCTTGTTCACGTGTTCTATCAATTGCTGGAGCCGAAGCACTACCTGGTAGCGCCATGCCAATTGCCTCAGCTATAGAACTCATTGTGTTAGCAGTGAACATGCCACCGCAAGCGCCTTCCCCTGGGCAAGCCTTGCGTTCAATGTCAGCTAACTCTTTTTCAGTGATTTTTCCAAGCGCGCAAGCGCCAACGGCTTCAAAAACATCTTGCAAAGTTAAATCTTGTTCATTGAGTCTTCCCGGCATGATGGTGCCGTTATAAACAAAGACGCTTGCTAAATCTAAACGAGCTGCAGCCATCAACATCCCAGGTAGTGATTTATCGCAGCCAGCAAGAGTTACCGAACCATCTAATCGCTCTGCGTGCATTACAGCTTCAACTGAATCGGCAATTATTTCTCGACTAACTAAAGAAGCACGCATTCCTTCATGGCCCATAGAAATTCCATCAGAAACAGTAATGGTTCCAAATTCCATTGGATAACCACCTGCATCTCGAACGCCTTGCTTTACGTGGTCAGCGAGCCTTCTTAGCGACATGTTGCAGGGAGTAATTTCATTCCAAGAATTGGCAACTCCTATCTGCGGCTTAGAAAAGTCTTCATCTTGCATGCCAATCGCACGTAACATGCTTCTAGCAGGAGCGCGTTCGATTCCTTCGGTAACTTCTTTACTTCTTGGTTTCATATCCATGATGACTATCCTTCAACCCCTAACTCTTTTAATACTAGAGATTTCACCTTTGCGGCATCTGCCTTACCTTTAGTTTCTTTCATTACCGCACCTAACAGCGGCCCTAAAGCTTGAAGTTTTCCTTCTTTTACTTTTGCCACCACGTCAGGGTTAGCTGCAATTGCTGACTGAATTATTGGAAGTAGCGAAGAATCTTCACTCATTACCACCAAATTGCGTTTTTCAACGATCTCACTTGGCGTTCCTTCGTTGTTAAGTAACCCATCTAATACTTGGCGCGCTAACTTGTCAGTTAATTTGCCGCTAGTTACTAACGTATCTAGTTCACTGATGTGTTTTGGGTCAATTGAAAGATCTGATAATTCTTTATTTATTTCAGTAGCTCTTCTAGCTAATTCGCCAAGCCACCACTTGCGAGCGGCTTGCGGGCTTGCCCCAGCGCTAACGGTTTGGGCAATTAAATCAATTGCACCCAAACTCACTACATCGCGCATTTCTTCGTCACTAAAATTCCACTCTTTTGCCAAACGTTTTCTTTGTACTGAAGGTGCTTCTGGTAAATCTGTTTTTAACTTTGAAACCCAAGTCTCATCAGCAATCACGGGCACTAAATCAGGCTCTGGGAAGTAGCGATAATCCTCTGCTTGCTCTTTACTTCTGCCGCTAGACGAAGTTCCGGAATCTTCATGAAAGTGTCTAGTTTCTTGAGTTACTTTCTCGCCGTCAGCTAAAACATCTGCTTGACGTTCAATTTCACTAAATACTGCCTTTTCTACTGAGCGCAAAGAGTTAACATTTTTAGTTTCGGTGCGCTTGCCCCATTCTGCTGAACCCTTTGGATGCAAAGATAAATTCACGTCGCAACGAAGTGAACCCTCTTCCATGCGAACATCTGACACACCTAAATTGCGCAGCAAGTCTCTTAACTCTGTTACATAAGCTCTGGCAACTTGCGGTGCATACTTTCCGGTGCCAGTGACTGGCTTGGTAACAATCTCAACTAACGGAATGCCAGCTCGGTTGTAATCCACTAGTGAGTAATCAGCGCCATGAATTCTGCCGGTTGCTCCGCCTGCGTGCGTTAGCTTGCCGGTGTCTTCTTCTAAGTGAACTCTTTCAATTTCAACTCTGAAGGATTTTTCGCCTTCATCAGTTGGGATCAGCACATCTAAATAACCATTTACGCAAAAGGGCTCGTCATATTGACTGGTCTGAAAGTCTTTTGGCATATCAGGGTAAAAATAATTTTTTCTGGCAAAGCGTGAAAACTCAGTAATTTCACAATTAAGCGCTAAGCCAATGCGCATTGTCGATTCAATGGCAGTTTGATTTGGCACTGGCAATGATCCAGGTAAGCCTAAGCAAGTCGGGCAAACTTGAGTGTTTGGTTCGGCACCAAATTCTGTTGCGCATCCGCAAAACATTTTTGACTTGGTTGAGAGTTCTACGTGAGTTTCTAAGCCAATTACTGGCTCGAACTGTTCCATCGCTTGGGTCAACTTCATGACAGACTCGCTAAATCTGGTACCTGATTAATTAATAAACTGTTTTGTGCAGCTTCTAGGGCAGCAGCAACTTGATAATTTTTATGATCCTGCATTGCCGGGGCAATTACTTGCAGACCTACTGGCATCCGATCTTCGCTTGCTAACCCAATCGGAACACTGATTGCTGGAACCCCCGCCAAACTTGCTGGCAGAGTCGCCAAATCTGCCAAGTACATGGCTAGAGGATTATCTACCCGCTCGCCGATCTTCCAAGCGGTTGTTGGTGAAGTTGGCGAAATTAATACATCTACTTTTTCAAAAGCAAGTCGTAAATCTTCGGCAATTAGTCCCCGTACCTTTTGAGCTTGGCCGTAATAAGCATCGTAATAACCGGTGGAAAGCGCATAAGTTCCTAAAATAATTCTTCGCTTAACCTCAGGGCCGAAGCCTTGAGCCCGGGTTAACTTCATTACCGCTTCAACATCTTTTTCTCCGTCATCTCCTACCCTGAGGCCATAACGCATTCCATCAAAGCGGGCAAGATTAGAGCTTGCTTCACTTGGTGCAATTAAGTAGTAAACAGCTAGCGCGTAAACCGAGTGAGGCAAAGAAACTTCTACTAGCTCAGCTCCGAGAGATTTCAAAACTTCGACTGCTTGGTCAAATTGCTTTAAAACTCCCGGTTGCCAGCCTTCCCCGCCGAGTTCTTTGATAATTCCAATCTTCATGCCTTTGATGTTTTTATTTTTTGCAGCTTGAACTAAAGATTCAAGTTGTTGATTAATGCTGGTCGAATCATTTTCATCAAATCCAGCCATTGCTTCATTTAGCAATGCCGCATCCATGACTGTTCGGGTAATAGGGCCAGCTTGATCCAAGGAAGAAGCAAAAGCAATCAATCCATAGCGAGAAACTGTTCCATAAGTTGGTTTAGCTCCAACCAATGCACAAACAGCAGCTGGCTGCCTAATTGATCCTCCGGTATCGGTACCAATTGAAAGTGGTGCAAAAAAACTTGCTACCGCAGCCGAAGAACCACCTGAGGATCCACCTGGAATTCTTGTTAAATCCCAAGGATTCTTGGTTGTATGGTAAGCACTGTTTTCAGTAGATGAACCCATCGCAAATTCATCCATATTGGTTTTGCCTAAAATCACCACATCATTTTCAATGAGTTTCTTTACCACGGTGCTGTCATATGGCGGGCGCCAATTTTCTAATATTTTTGAACCAGCAGTGGTGGGAACACCTTTTTGGGTTAAGACATCTTTAAGTGCTAAGGGAACTCCTGCTAAAGGTTTTAAAGTGTCACCTTTGGCTACCTTCTCATCTACTTTTTTTGCTTGGGTCAGAGCTGCTTCTTTATCTAAATAGAGAAAACTTTGAATCTTACTATCTAATTTTTCGATTCGATCAAAATGAGCTTTAGCTACCTCAATTGCGCTAACTTCTTTATTTTTTATCTTTTGGGCAATCTCTGAACCAGTAAGAAATACTAAATCTTCACTCAATTTCTATTCCTCATTCAAAATTCTTGGTACGCGAAATCTGTTAGCTTCTTGAGCTGGTGCTTGCGCTAAAACTTCTTCTCGGTTCAAAGAAGGCTTGACTGCATCTTCTCTAAAGACATTAGTTAGGCCTACCGCATGGCTCATTGGCTTAACATCTTGTGCGGCAACTTCTCTGATCTTGTCTACCGAATCTAAAATTACGTCTAATTGAGTGGCATAAGTTGCTAACTCGGCTTCGGTTAACTCTAAACGCGCTAGTTTAGCTAAGTGTTTGAGTGCTTCAGGGGTAATTTTTGACACCTGCTCATTCTAATGATTGCTAATTTTCAGCTAATTCGAGCGCTTGCTCCAAGCCTTGTTCTACTAACACGGCAAAATTTTCTGCCCCTAATCTTGGAATACCCAAACTAATTGCTTTTGAATACTTTGACCCATCGGTTCTGCCATAAACCACTAAATCGGTAGTTTTACTAACCGAGCTAGAAACCTTGGCTCCTAGATTTGCCAAGACTTCTTTTGCGCCATCTCTTGAATATCCTGCGACAGATCCGGTAATCACTATTTGCCTGCCAGCCAATGGCTGGGGGCCATGACTTTCAGCTTCTGTCATTTGTACTCCGGCACGATTCCAAGCCTTGATGATATTTTGGTGCCACTTTTCTTTAAACCATTCTTGGATTGATTCTGCAATCACTTCTCCTACCCCATCAATTTGAGCCAAGGTAGGTAATGAAGCTTTTTCAATTTCTTCTAATGATCTAAATTCGCGAGCTAGAGCTTGCGCAGCAGTTGGCCCTACATGGCGAATTGATAAGGCAACTAAAATTCGCCAAAGTGGTCTTTGCTTAGCTACTTCTAATTGCGCTAGCAACTCTTCACCATTTTTGCCAAGTACTCTATCTGGCTCGTTTTTGCCACCAGCCCGCGTGAAATAATCTGATTTCATTAAGGCTTCTTGAGTTAAATCAAAGAGTTCACTCTCATTTTTTAAAATTCTCGAATCCAATAAAGCCTGAGCAGATTTATAACCTAAACCTTCAATATCTAGCGCGCCCCTTGAGCCAACGTGAAAAAGTCGCTCTCTCATTTGTGCCGGGCAACTTTCTGCGTTAGGGCAACGTAAATCAACATCACCGGCTTTTTCTTGGCTAATGGCTGCCCCGCATGAAGGGCATTTTTTTGGCATTTTGAATTTTTTCTCACTGCCATCTCTAACTTCTACAACTGGCCCCATGATTTCTGGAATTACATCTCCCGCTTTTCGCAAATAAACCATGTCGCCAATAAGTACACCTTTGCGTTCAATTTCACTCAAATTGTGCAAAGTGGCATTTGAAACTGTTGATCCTGCAACTCTCACTGGCTCCATAACGGCAAAGGGTGTGACTCGCCCAGTTCTTCCTACATTTACCTGAATATCAAGCAATTTAGTTCGAACTACCTCAGGCGGATATTTGTACGCAACCGCCCAACGCGGAGTTCTACTAGTAGCTCCTAAATTCTTTTGTATTTGAATATCATTTACTTTTACTACTACCCCATCAATTTCATGGGTCAATTCATGACGCTTAGCTCCATATTTTTTTATGTACTTTTTTACTTCATCGTAAGTTTTTACTACCGCAAAATCTTTAGAGGTTGGCAATCCATACTCTTTAAAGAGTCGATAGGAATCAGCTTGCGTAGCAATTTTTATCCCTTCATGGCGGCCAATTCCATGAACCACTAATTGCAGTTTTCTCAAAGCTCCCGCAGCCAAGTCAAATTCTTGAGTGAGTTTTTCAATACGGGCTTGATTTTTTCCTTCACTTTTTACTTGGAATAACTCAGCTTCTCTCTTGTCAATTCTTTGCCGCAAAGTTCCCGCTGCAGCATTTCGTGGATTAGCAAACGGGCTTCTTCCTATATGCATTGCTTGATCATTGAGCGCAAAAAAGTCATTTAGCTCAAAAAATATTTCGCCTCGAACTTCAAGTACCTCCGGGAATTTGCCAGTCAATTTTCTGGGCAAACTCGAAACAAATTGCGTGTTATAAGTAACGTCCTCACCCACAAATCCATCACCACGAGTGGCAACTCGCCTTAAAGCACCTGCTTCATAAAGCAAGTTAACCGCTAATCCATCAACCTTTAATTCACACAACATCTCAGGGAATTTATTAGTAACTTTTAAAACGCGCTCAAGCCAAACCGTTAATTCCTCATCATCAAAAACATCATCCAGTGAAAACATTCTCTCTAAATGCTCTACCGGTTCAAATAGTTCGCTAGCAGCTCCCCCGACCGATTGCGTTGGGGAATCTGCCGAAATTAATTCTGGAAATTCAGCTTCTAACTTTTCAAGCTCTCGATATGCCGCATCGTATTCCGCATCGCTAATTGTGGGCTTATCAAGTAAGTAGTAACGGCGCCTGGCGTCTTCAATGATTTCAACCAGTTCAACCCAGCGCGATTTTGCTTGTGAGGTTAACTTGCTTTCCAAAATTTCTCTTTAGGCTCGATTTGTGGAAACCACAGTAGCACTGCAAATTACTCGATCTTGCTCATAAAGCGCAATGGTTTGACCCGGCGCCAATGCTTGTAAAGGTTCTTTGAATTCTACGGTCAAGTTACCATCTTTATGAAATGCTGTTGCTTGAATTCGGTCTGAATGTGCTCTAACTTGCGCACCGCAATCGAAAGGAGATTCTTTTACTGGGCCGCACCAAATTAAATTAGTGCCGCCAACAACATCGACTCTTAAAAATGCCGGCAACCCCACCATTACAGTATTGGTTTTTACATCAGTTGAAACTACGTATCTGGCTGCCCCATCTTTTCTAGGAACGGTTAGCCCTAAACCTTTGCGTTGACCCACAGTGAATTCAAAAATTCCATCGTGTTCACCTAAGACTTCATTTGTCTCGATATCGACAATGTTGCCTTTTTTATTGCCCAAGTGTTTATGTAAAAACTTTGCCGTATCTCCATCAGGGATAAAACAAATATCATGACTATCTGGTTTAAATGCGGTAACTAATCCTCTAGCCTCAGCTTCTTTGCGCAACTCTGGCTTTGTGCTACCCGCCAAAGGTAACAAGGTTTTAGCTAACTGCTCTTGATTTAAAACACTTAAAACATAAGACTGATCTTTTGCCTCATCTTCCGAGCGATAAAGTAAGGGCCCATTTGGGCTATCTACAATTTTTGCCCAATGTCCGGTTGCTACTGCATCAAAGCCCAGCTCTAATGATCTTTCTAACACTGCCTGAAATTTAATTTTTTCATTACATCTCATGCATGGATTTGGGGTTCTTCCCGCGGCATACTCATCTAAGAAGTTTTGCATTACATCTTCTTGAAATCTCTCGGAAAGATCCCATACATAAAACGGAATTCCTAAGCGATCAGCAACTCTTCTGGCATCTCTTGCATCATCCAGCGTGCAGCAACCTTTTGTGCCAGAGACGGTTTTTTCTTTAGAAAGCGCTAAGTGGACTCCCGTAACTTTGTAGCCTTCATCTACTAAGCGCGCTGCTGCCACAGAGGAGTCAACTCCTCCGCTCATGGCAACTACTACAGACTTTTTATTTTTCATTTGGAGATTTTGGCTCGAGCGCTGGCGCGTTTAGCTCTGTCGATTATTTGCGGCAAGGCAACAATTAATTCATCAATGTCTTCGCTGGTAGAAGTGTGTCCAAGTGAAAACCTAAGTGAACTTTTTGCAATTTTTTCATCTCGTCCCATTGCTAATAAAACGTGAGAAGGTTGCGGAATTCCTGCACTACAGGCAGATCCTGTGGAACACTCAACTCCTTGTGCATCAAGCAACATTAAGAGCGCATCACCTTCGCATCCAGGAAACGATGCATGAACATTACCTGGCAGGCGCTTTTCTAAATCTCCATTAATTACACAGTCTGGCACAGCCTCTTTAAGTCGCTTGATTAATTCATCTCGCAAATTTTTAATTCGATTTGCCCGGCGCTCTCTTTGCGAAACTAGTATTGAAATGGCACTAGCAAACCCGGCAATAGCGGGCGCATCTAAAGTTCCGCTTCTAACATCTCTTTCTTGACCACCACCATGGGACACTTGCTCTAATTTTTCATCACTCTTAATGACAAGTGCACCAACTCCTTGCGGGCCACCGACTTTATGGGCAGTGATGGTTAGAGCTGTTACTTTTACCTTGGACAAATCAATAGGCAAATACGCCATTGCTTGTACCGCATCACTATGAAAAGGAATATCAAATTCAGCTGCTATTTCTGCGAGTTCTTCAATTGGCTGAATGGTGCCAACTTCATTGTTGGCCCACATGACACTTACTAATGCCACAGATTCTGGATCAGCTTCTATTGCCTGACGTAAAGTATCAACCCGCAAAATACCGTCTTGCCCAACAGGTAAAATTTCAACTTGTGCTTTTTCGTGTTCTCCTAACCACATAACTGGGTCTAATACTGCATGATGTTCAATTGCTGAAATTAAAACTCTGATGCGCTTAGCGTCGGCTTTTTTTCTAGCCCAATACAAACCCTTAATTGCTAAATTGTTAGCTTCAGTGCCACCCGAGGTAAAAACCACGTCCATTGGTTTCGCGGATAATGCGGCAGCAATAGTTTCCCTTGCCTCTTCAACTACTCTTCTGGCTTTTCTTCCTGAGCCATGTAAAGAAGAAGGGTTTCCAACTTTTACCATTTCAGCCGTCATTGCCGCTACTGCTTCAGGCAGCATCGGAGTGGTAGCAGCGTGATCTAAATAAGCCATGTGATTTCAGTCTAAAGCAAGACGTTTAAAACAGCGCGCTGGCTAAATCTCTGCGTGCTTTAGGCACTAATGGTTCTTGGTCGCCAACTATTGAAAACAATTCCAAGAGGTGGGATTTTGCCTGCTCGCGCTCATCGCCAGAGTGAGTGCGAATGAAATTTATTAAACGAGAAAAGCTCTCGTGCAATTTTCCGCCAGCTAATTCAACATCACTTGCAGCAATTTGTGCCAAAACATCATCAGCATTGCTCGCTTTTTGCATAATTTCATTTACTTGGTACCCGCTAATTCGTTTCATGAAGTGCGCTTGTTTAAGCATGGCTTGCAAAGTTTCATCTTGCGGATTTCCTTTTATTAATTCTTCAATTAAAACTATCGCTTCATCAAACTTGCCATCATTTAATGCCTGAAAAACCTGGTCTGAGCGTGGATCTTCAGTTTGTTCACTTTCTGGCGCTGCCTCTTGATTTGCTGGGGTTAATCCCTGTTCCTGGGCTAACTTCATAACCTGATCTAAAACTTGGCGAAGCTGAGCTTCTGGTACTGCCCCTTGAAATAGTGGTACTGCTTGACCTTTAATAATGGCAAAGACACTCGGTATGGATTGCACTTGAAACATTTGTGAAAGTTGTGGATTGGCATCCACATCTACTTTTGCCAAAATAAATTTGCCACCATATTCTGCGGCTAACTTCTCTAAAAGTGGGGAAAGTTGTTTACAAGGGCCACACCAAGTTGCCCAAAGATCTACAATTACAACTGTGTTTTGAGATTTGTCTAAAACCCTATTTTGAAAATCTGCTTCAGTAACATCGATTACTAAACCTGCGGGAGCATTCTGTAATGCTTGGTCTGCTTGCGCCTGAGCTTGCTTAGCTTGACTAAGCGCACCTAAATCTACTGCGCCACGAAGTGAAAAATTATTAGCCATGACTCCAGTTTACTAATCGCGATTTAAGTCGTTGTGTCGTGTCATTGGGCCAGAAAATTCTTCGGGCAAAGGGTTTTCGTTGCCTGTAATAATTTTCACTATATGATTTAAAACAAATCTCACTTGGTTTTCTCCAATCCAAAGATGCCTAGCAGCTATTGCATTTACTTGTTTTAAACTCGGGACACTCGAAAATCTCAGCTTTGCCTGATCGGGGGTTAAATAATCATCAAACTCTGGAACTAGCGCCCATATCGGTTTAGCAAAATCTCTCCACCTAGCTAATTCACCTTCCTTGGTGAACCTTAAAGGTGGAGATAGCAAAATGACTCCAGAAATATTTAAGTCTCGTGCATTTCTCAAGATCACATCTGTGCCAAAAGACCAGCCAACTACCCAAGGCTCTTGCCCGGTTAATTCTTTTGCTTTTAGAACTGCCGCTTTTAAATCCAGCCCTTCTTTGGTAGATGAATCAAACTCCCCGCTGGATGTTCCCAAACTACTAGTTGTTCCACGAGTGTTAAATCGCAAGATTGCAAAATTACTCAAAGCAGGCAAACGCCAACTAATCTTTCGATAAACATGGCTATCGCTAGATCCCCCATGAGTAGGTAAAGGATGCACTAACACCAAAGTTGCCGCGGGGTTTTTGTTTTCAGGCCAAGCAATTTCACCAACTAGCGTTTGCCCATCGTCAGTTGAAAGCGTCAGGCGCTCTCTAATCGCAGGCAATACTGAGTTAGAAACTATTTTGTTCAAAATTAATCCTCTAATTTTGAGTGGTGTTTTCGATCGCGCTCCCAGCAAGCAGTGTGCCAATGGCGCCTTTCGTCTAAATAACCTTCCAAATAACTCAAAGTGTGAGGTGTTGCAGGTTTAATCTCATGATCACAGCCCGGGCAGCGATAATTTTTTGTAGCAGCACTGCCAGTAATTTTTCTTACAATCCAATTGCCATCCGACCACTCTTGGGCTATTTCAATTCCAAAGACTCTATTTTGAATCGCAAATTCTTCAGCTTGCTGAGTAGTTTTTTTAGGAGAACGATTACGTCTTGGCATAGTATCTCTAGTTTAGGAGGTGGCAGTGAATTCTTGGGGCAGCTTGTCTTTCGTCTTTGGCCCAATCATTGCTTTCTTGGGCCTGGGCTTGATGATCTTCATTCTGCGCTGGGCTCACAGCAAGAGAAAGGTCTCACTAATTGAAAGACCTAGCAAGCCTTCAGATCCAAATGACTATGGGATGTTAATCCCAATCGCTTTCCCTGATAATTATGCAGCCGGCGAAATTTTAAAGAGAAAATTGCATGATTCAAACATCAAAGCTACTTTAACCTTCACTCTTGATGGGCCAAGAATTTTAGTTTGGCCAGAAGATGAAAATATCGCTCGACAAATTTTAGCTAAAAATTAGCGATTCTTACCTGGCACCCACAAGACATCGCCTTGCTCTCTATTTGCATAACGCGCCAAGATAAATAGCAAATCTGACAATCTATTTAAATACTTAGCTGGAATTTCCGTCATTACAATTTTGTGCTCTGAAAGAGCTGTCCAAGTTGAACGCTCTGCTCTTCTTACGATGGTTCTAGCAACGTGCAGTAGTGCCGCGCCCGGGGTTCCACCAGGCAAAATAAAGGACCTTAAAGGTTCAAGCTGTGAGTTGTAATAGTCGCACTTTTCTTCTAAAAATTTAACATAATTTGCTTGCACTCTTAATTGTGGATAATCAGGTTTGTCAGTTACTGGAGTTGCTAAATCAGCTCCTACGTCAAATAAATCGTTTTGGACCCGAGTTAGCAATTCATTAACTTCAGGATCTAAATTCCCCATGGCGATTGCCACGCCTATTGCACTATTGGCTTCATCAACATCGGCATAAGCTTCTAAGCGCAAATCAGTTTTTAAAGCACGAGACATATCGCCTAAAGCTGTAGTGCCATCATCCCCAGTGCGGGTGTAAATCCTTGTTAAATTAACCATTTTCCTAGCCTAGGCGCAAAATTCAATTACTACCTGTTGAAAGAGTACCCTTGACCCTATGCCGGTTTATCAAGTTTCGCAATCAAACCCCTTGCGTGGCGAGGTGGAAGTTCCAGGCGCCAAAAACAGTGTTTTGAAGTTGATGGCAGCAAGCTTGCTAGCACCTGGCACCAGTCACCTGGAAAATGTTCCAGAGATCTTAGATGTTGAAATTATGGCGCAACTCTTGGTGCGCTTGGGGTGCAAAGTAGAACATGATAAAAATTCAAAATCTCTCACGATTAATGTTCCTGAAAAAATTGGACATCAAGCAGACTATGACTTAGTTAGACAAATGCGAGCTTCAATTGCAGTGCTTGGTCCATTAGTTGCTAGATGCGGTGAAGCCGACATCGCGCTCCCAGGTGGGGATGCAATTGGCTCTCGCGGGCTAGATATCCATTTAAGTGGACTAGAAAAATTAGGCTGTGAAGTTAAAAATGAACATGGCTATTTAATTGTTACGGCTTCGCATGGATTAGCTGCCGCCCAAATTTCATTGGATTTTCCAAGTGTCGGAGCAACTGAAAACGTAGTAATGGCAGCAGTACTCGCCAAAGGAACCACCGTTGTTGACAATGTGGCAAGAGAGCCAGAGATAGTTGACCTTTGTGAAATGTTAAACAAAATGGGTGCACGCGTCAACGGAGTCGGTTCATCTACTCTTGAAATAATCGGCGTAACTTCGCTTCAGCCAACTACTCATCAGGTGGTAACTGATCGAATTGTTGCCGGCACCTGGGCTGCTGCTGCAGTAATTACTCAAGGTCAAATCTTGATTAAAAATGCAAAAGCTCAACACATGGATTTAGTTATTTCAAAATTAGAAGCAACCGGCGCAGCAGTAAAGGCCTTAAACCATGGCTTAGAAGTTTCAATGAGTCAAAGACCAAAAGCGGTAGACATCGTGACACTTCCTTACCCAGGCTTTCCCACTGACATGCAACCACAATTTATTGCTATTAACGCCATTGCCGAAGGCACCGCCATGGTAACTGAGAATTTATTTGAAGCGCGTTTTCGCTTTGTTAATGAATTAGCTCGCCTAGGAGCAGATGTAAAAATTAATGGCCACCACTGCTTGGTTCGTGGCAAAACACAACTTTCTGGCGCTCCAGTTGAAGCGACCGATGTAAGAGCTGGAGCGTCATTAGTTTTAGCTGGTTTAGTTGCAGAGGGTGAAACCACAGTTCACGAGATTCATCACATTGAACGGGGTTATGCCAACTTTGTTGAAAATCTACAAAGTTTGGGTGCAAAGATAAATAAGTTAAATTAACTTAAAACAGAGAGCCTGGTTTGGGCTCGCTTAATGGCTTTTTCGTCGTTATCTGCTTGCGCTTGCTCAAGAGTTTTTTCAGCTCTTGAGCGATCGATTTCAGAGGCAAGTTCGGCTGTGTCGGTTAAGAGAATTACGTTGTCGTGGTCGACTATGGCAAAACCCTCGTGAACAGCGGCTTTAATTTCACCTTCATTTTCACTCTTTATGGTTACTGCGCCATCGGCTAACGCCGCTAAAAGTGGTGAGTGGCCAGGGAGGATACCTACTTCACCTGACTTGGTTCTCATTACAACCATGGAGGCATCCCCAACCCAAACTTTGCGATCGGTTGCAACCAACTCAACTTTTAGCGGCATTATTAATCTCTTTTTCTTATTGAGCTAACTTCTTAGCATTTGCTTCAACATCAGCAATGCCACCAGCCATGAAGAATGCTTGCTCGGGAAGGTGGTCATAATCGCCATTGGTTAGCGCCTTGAAAGAAGCAATGGTTTCATCCAAAGAAACGAATGAACCTGGTTGACCAGTAAATGCTTCAGCCACGAACATATTTTGGCTTAAGAATCTTTGAATACGGCGAGCGCGACCAACTAGAACTTTGTCTTCTTCGCTTAGTTCGTCGATACCCAAGATTGCAATGATGTCTTGCAAGTCTTTATAACGCTGCAAGATTTCTTTAACTCTTTGGGCAACTGCATAGTGTTCATCGCCAATGTATTGCGGAGCCAAAATGCGGCTGGTTGAGTCAAGTGGGTCTACCGCAGGGTAGATACCTAACTCGGAAATTGGGCGGCTTAGCACTGTGGTGGCATCCAAGTGAGCGAATGTGGTGTGAGGAGCTGGGTCGGTGATGTCGTCAGCTGGAACATAAATTGCCTGCATCGAGGTAATCGAATTACCACGAGTTGAGGTAATGCGTTCTTGCAATTGACCCATCTCGTCAGCCAAAGTTGGTTGGTAACCCACAGCTGAAGGCATACGACCGAGCAAAGTTGAAACCTCAGAACCCGCTTGAGTGAAGCGGAAGATGTTGTCAATAAATAGCAACACATCTTGGTTCTGCTGATCGCGGAAGTATTCCGCCATAGTTAGCGCAGCTAAAGCAACTCTCATACGAGTTCCCGGCGGTTCATCCATCTGACCGAATACCAAAGAAGTTTTATTGATAACTCCTGATTCAGTCATTTCTAGGAACAAGTCATTACCTTCACGGGTGCGCTCACCAACACCGGCGAATACGGATACACCACCAAAGTTTTCAGATACGCGATAAATCATTTCTTGAATAAGCACTGTCTTACCTACACCAGCACCACCGAAGAGACCAATCTTTCCACCTTTTACATAAGGAGTTAGAAGGTCAATAACTTTGATACCAGTTACGAACATTTCAGTGCGTGGTTCAAGTTCATCAAACTTAGGAGGTTGGCGATGAATTGGCCAACGAGTTTGAATGTCTAATGAAGATTCTTCAACGTCCAATGGCTTACCCAAGGTGTTCCACACGTGACCCAACGTGACGTCACCTACTGGTACTGAAATTGGCGCTCCGGTAGAGCGAACACTCGCTCCGCGGGTTAATCCATCTGTTGGCTGCATGGAAATTGTTCGCACCATGCCATCGCCAATGTGCTGGGCGACTTCAAGTGTCAGCACTTTCTTTTCGGCGCCAGGTAGTTGCACATCTACTTCAAGTGCGTAGAAAATTTCTGGCATTTGATCAATTGGGAACTCCACGTCCACCACTGGACCAGTAACGCGAGCAACGCGTCCGGTGCCAAGAACTGTCTGGGTCATTTCTGGTTCTTCTCCTTATTTGGCGGAGGCGAGAGCGTCGGCGCCACCGACAATTTCGCTGATCTCCTGGGTAATTTCGGCCTGACGAGCTTGGTTAGCTTGTCTGGTCAAATTCTTGATTAACTCTTCTGCGTTTTCGGTTGCAGATTTCATTGCTCTTTGACGAGCTGCATGCTCACTAGCTGCAGCTTGCAAAAGTGCGGCATAAACCAAGTACTCAATATATTTTGGAAGCAATTCATCCAAAACAGCTTCAGCGCTTGGTTCAAAATCATAAAGCGGCAAGGCAGGTGAACTCTGTTGTGCGCCAGTACTGGAAGTTGCTTCAACGATTTCTTCTACAACTTCTAGCGGAACAATTCTTTGCACTACCGGAACTTGACTGATGCGATTTACGAATCGGGTGTAGACGACATGTATTTCATCTACTCCCCCTTCGTTTGAATCTTTTAAGAAAGCTGGCAAAAGTGCTTCTGCAATTTCTTGGGCATTTTTATAAGTTGGACGATCAGTAAAGCCTGTCCAACTCATTGCAATATCTCGGTTTCTAAACCGGTAATAACCAACACCTTTGCGCCCTACTAGGTAAGGAACAACTGCTTTACCTTCTTCGCGAAGCAATTCAGATAAGCGTTCACCTTCTTTAAGAACGCTTGAAGAATAAGCGCCTGCTAAACCACGATCTCCGGTGATTAACAAAATTGCCGCACGCTTGCCGTCTGTTTTGTTTAGCAATAACGGGTGGTTGCCACGAGCGTTGCTCGCAGCCAAACTCACTGCACGATAAAGCGCAGTTGCGTAAGGGTCAGAAGCCGCTACTTGGTTTTGCGCCTTGACGATACGACTAGAAGCAATAAGTTCCATTGCTCTAGTGATCTTCTTGGTCGCGTTTACCGAGCGAATTCTTCGCCTAAAAACGCGGAGCTGTGCACCCATTAGTCTTTTCTATCCTCGCTTTTGAACTTTGATTTGCGCTTGCTCAACATCTTCTTCAGCTAATGCTTCAACTGATTCGTTTCCGATTAATGGCTTTCCGTCACTCTTCATAAATTGCTGCTTAAAGTCTGCAATTGCTGTCTTTAAGTTAGCGACGGTTTCATCTGAAAGATCTCTTGAATCTTTAATCGCCTGAACGATATTTGCCTTGCTCTTGTCAAGATAGGCATGAAATTCGGTTTCAAAACGCGCTACATCTTCAACTGGAACTTGGTCTAACTCTCCAGTGGTACCAGCCCAAATGGAAACAACTGCTTTTTCCATTGCCAGCGGAGCATATTGCGGCTGAATCAAAAGTTGCACCAAGCGAGATCCTCGCTCAAGTTGTGCTTTTGAGGCGGCGTCCAAATCTGAACCGAAGGCACTAAATGCTTCAAGTTCACGAAACTGCGCTAAGTCCAAACGCAATCGACCAGCAACTTTCTTCATTGCCTTAGGTTGAGCCGAACCACCCACGCGAGATACCGAGATACCTACGTTGATTGCAGGGCGAATACCGGAGTTAAACAAATCCGTTTCTAAGAAGATTTGACCATCGGTAATCGAGATTACGTTTGTTGGAATATATGCCGAAACGTCGTTAGCTTTGGTTTCGATGATTGGAAGGCCCGTCATGGAACCCGCGCCTAATTCATCAGAAAGTTTTGCACAACGTTCTAGTAAGCGTGAGTGCAAATAGAAAACATCGCCTGGATACGCTTCGCGACCCGGTGGGCGACGGAGCAAGAGCGATACGGCACGGTACGCCTCAGCTTGTTTTGTTAAATCGTCAAACACGATCAAAACGTGCTTGCCTTCATACATCCAGTGCTGTCCGATAGCGCTACCAGCGTAAGGAGCAATGTATTTGAAACCTGCTGGGTCACTTGCGGTAGCTGCAACAATTGTGGTGTATTCCAAAGCGCCATATTCTTCTAGCGTTGCGCGCACTGAGGCAATTGTTGAACCCTTTTGGCCAACTGCAACATAAATACAGCGAACTTGCTTCTTTGGATCTCCAGAATCCCAATTTTGCTTTTGGTTAATGATGGCATCAATTGCTAAGGCAGTTTTGCCAGTTCCGCGGTCACCAATAATTAACTGACGCTGTCCGCGACCTACTGCGGTCATTGCGTCTACGGCCTTAACGCCGAATTCCATTGGTTCATGTACTGGTTGACGCTCAACTACTGTTGGTGCTTGAAGCTCAAGAGCGCGAGTAGCTGAAGCTTCAATTGGCCCGAGTCCATCAATTGGATTTCCAATCGGGTCAACGGTGCGACCTAAGAATGCATCGCCAACTGGAATATCCAAAACGCGACCAGTGCGCCTTACTTCTTGACCTTCTTCAATACCGGTGGCATCACCCAATAACACGCAACCGATTTCACGAACGTCAAGGTTAAGCGCTACACCTAAGAGCCCACCTTTAAATTCCAATAACTCAGAAGTCATGGCTGACGACAAGCCCTCAACTCGAGCAATACCGTCGCCAGTTTCGATTACCCGTCCAACTTCTTCGCGAGTGGTTTGTGGGGTGAAGGCAGCGACATTGCGCTCGATCGCACTCCGGATATCTTCCGGTCGGATCACAAGCTCTGTCATAGGTGTCTACTCTCTCTCGTTCTTGGGTCTTACTGCGCTATTTGTTTTGACAATTGCGCTAAGCGGCTAGCGATCGTTCCGTCGATTAGCTCATCGCCTACTCGAACTGAAACACCGCCAATCACTCGGTTATCTACTACATTTTGTAAACGAATTTTTCGGTTATAAATTCGCTCTAAGGCAGCGGCTAATCTTTGCTCTTGACTTGCATCAAGTGCGATTGCAGTTTTAACCTCTGCTAAAACTTGATTTCTACGATCTGCTGCTAGTTTTTGCAAGTTTGCTAATGCCTTTAATAATGAGACATTAGCTGAATTAGCTGCTCTGATTACCAAATTTAAACTAACTTGGTGAAATTTTTGAGCTACTAAATCTTTAATCAAGGTGCTTCTAGCTTCACTTCGCGCATTGGGGTCTGAAAGCATTAACTCTAAATCGCCATTTGCTGAGACGATTCGCTCAAAAGCAAATATCTCATCTTCGATACGATCTAAGGCACCTTCATTTTCTGCAGCGGCAAAAGCACAACGTGCTGCCGCGTCAGAAATCGCAATTTGCAGATCTTCACCGCTAAGCCATCTAAGAGCAACTGCGTTTTCTAAAACGCTCAAAGCTCCTTGAGAAACTTGGCTGGCAAACACATCTTTAGCAATTGCGGTCTTCGCTTGTGAAGCAATTCCGTTATCAACCAAAGTCACCAGTAAAGATTTATTAGCGGCTAATGCATCTGCCACCTGCAAAAGTTCATCCATCACGCTAAAACTGTGAGCAGAAGTATTTTGATCTACTTGCTCAAGTAATGCGTGATAAGAAGTTTTGCTGGCGCCGAGCATTTACTTTGCTTTCTCTAAATCACTGATGAATTGATCAATTACGGCTTTGGCGCGTGCATCATCTCGAAGTGATGCGCCAACTACCTTGCTTGCTAGGTCTAAAGCCATCTCGCCTACTTCTTTTCGAAGTTGTGAAACAGCTTTTCCTTTTTCAGCTTCTATTTGAGCGTTGGCCTGCTGAGATACCTGCTGAGCAGCAACTTGAGCTTCTTGCTTAGCAGTGGCAATCACGCTAGTGCGCTCGCCTTCCGCTTCGCTACGAATTCGTGCGGCTTCTTGTCTAGCTTGCGCTAGTTGCTCACGATATTCACCCAAAGTTTTTGAGGCTTCGGCTTGCATTTTTTCTGCACGCTCGATGCCGCCTTCAATTGTGGCTGTGCGCTCCTCTAAAGCTACTTTGACTTTTGGCAAAGCAATTTTTGAGAGCACAAAAAAGACCACGCTAAAGGCAATTAGGCCAATAACTATCTCAAATAGTGGAGGCAGAAGAACGTTTTGCTGTTCGCCTGCAGCACTAATCCAATTCATTTTTTCTGTTTCCCTTTTGATCAGGTTCCGAAAACGAATGGTGCAACGAAGCCAATCAATGCCAAAGCTTCAGCTAAAGCGAATCCCAAAATCATGTTTTGACGGATTACGCCATAAGCCTCAGGTTGACGAGCGATTGCCTGCACGCCGTTACCGAAAATGATGCCGATACCGACACCTGGACCAATTGCGGCAAGACCGAAACCGATCGAACCAATTGAGCCAGTTAGCTCCGCAAGGATGCCCATGTCTCTTTCCTTTTCTCTTCCCCGATAACTGTTGTTAACGGAATCCTTTTAGTGGTGCGCACTCTGCGCTTCTGCGATGAACATTGCAGTAAGCAGAGTGAAAATATAAGCCTGTAATAGTTGAATGAACATTTCAAATGCAGTCAAAACAATTGTCATAATGAACGAGGCGATTGAACCCACGTAGCCCACAACTGAAACTACGCCAACAAAATTAGTTAAGTTCAATAAGTACCAAGCTGACACCGAGAAAATTACTAACAACAAGTGGCCGGCAAACATATTCGCAAATAAACGAATCGCGAGTGTGGCTGGTCGAATAATGAAGGTTGAAAGTATTTCTAGCGGTGTTAAAAGCACCAAAATTGCTCTCGGCTGAACGTCTGGAAACGCAACGCCCTTGAAGTATGCACCGACACCTTGAGATTTAATTCCAACACCTATAAAGGTGAAATAAACAATCAGAGACAAAATTAGTGGAAACGCAAAGCGGCTGGTTATTGGGAATTGAATTCCCGGAATAATGGAAAACAAATTCATTATCCATATAAAACTAAAGAGAGACATTAAAAGCGGAATGTACTTTTCCCCGCCTTGACCAATTACATCTTTTGCAAAATGGTTCTTGAAAAATATGTAAATAACTTCACCTAAGTTTTGCATTCCGCGCGGAACCAGTTTAGGCCTAGCAAAAGCGGTTAAGAAGAAAATAATTACAACTAGAGCCGCTACCCCCGCAAATAAAACTGGCTTATTAAATTCCCAAGCAGATCCGTCTGGCCCAGTAAAAGAAGTCATGGGAGGAAAGAAAAATATTTCTGCGCCTGGTGCTGGGAACGGGCAACTATCATCGCCGAATTTACAAGTAATTTCTAGGAGGGCAAGTGCCTTAAGCATTAGTCATCCCAGCCAAAATCAAATCCAATCTGAGGTTGTGATTTTTTGTACAAGCTTTCGGAAAAGATTAGCCTAGAAATTAATTTTGCGCGTTTTTGGGGTCAGTCACTTCGATCACAGTTGTCTTGTGTCGAGAGAGCATAAATACCGACCCTAAGGTCCAAGCTAAAGTTCCTGTGATTATTGAAATTCCAAAAGCTCGACCATCTAACCAATTCACATCTCTTAACACCCGTATCAGAATTAACAAGACTCCAAGTTGGGTTAAATAAACCAGCATGGCAACCCCAAGCCCAAGCTCTGGCTTAGTCGCCAGCACCCGGCCCACAACATATTGACCGAAAGCGAAAAAAAGTAAAACTAGTACTGCTCCCAAAACCGCGCTTCTGGCAGCAAACCCGCCTTCGAAATAAACCAGGGCCAAAATCGTGATTACTCCTACAGCAATTGCCGGTAACGAACCCCAAACAATCAAGCGAGTTTCTTCTTTCAAGTTATTTCACTTTCTCTGGTTTTTTAGTACGTCGACGTCCGAAGAAGACCAACAATAACAACCCTAGGCCTAAAATTATTAAGGTGTAGTTAAGTGAAATAAAGGCAGTACTTACTGCCGAAAACGCTAAAAGTGCTGTTCCTAAATGCATTAGCGCAACTGCACGGCGATGGGAATGTCCACGTTCTAGTAAGCGATGATGCAAGTGTTCTTTATCTGGGGTAAAGACGTTAGTTTTTCTACGAGTTCTTCTAAAGAGCGCCAAAATTAAATCAAGTAATGGCACTGCGATAACTGCCAGCGGTAAAAGCAAGATCAAGATCGGAGGTAAAACAGTGCTGGTTTCAAGTGCAGCCGCATCAGTTTGACCAGTCAATGTGATAGCGCAGGCTGCGAGCAATAAACCGATGAGCATTGAGCCAGTATCACCCATAAAAATTCTGGCCGGATGCAAATTATGCGGTAAAAATCCTATGCAGATGCCAACTAAAATTGCTGAAATTAAAGTTGGCAATGTTGCTCTAGTAAATCCATAAGTAACGCTGAGTAAATAACTGTAGACAAAAAATGCCGTACCCCCGAGTGCTACCACCCCAGCTGCTAAACCATCTAACCCATCAACAAAATTGACCGCATTTATTGTTATCAAAATTATTAATACTGTTACCAAAATGCCTGTAGTTGGATCCAAACTTAAGGTCACATCAGTAAACGGAATCGGTAACCAAATCAAAGTGATTCCTTGCAATGCCATTAAGGCTGCAGCAAAAGTTTGTCCGGCTAATTTGGTAGGTCCATCTAGTGACCAGCGATCGTCCACCAAGCCAATTAGCACGACTACTGCGGCGCCAATAATTAATGCTCGAACCTGACTGCTATCTTCAAAGACCGAGCTCATCAATGGCAGTTGTAGACTCAAAGCTAGCCCAGCAAAAACTCCAAAAAACATTGCTAATCCACCTAGGCGTGGAATCGGCTTATCGTGAACGTCACGATCTCTAACTTTTGCCATGAATTTATAGCGGATGGCAAATGCTCGAACCGGCGGAGTGAATAAATAAGTAATGGCGGCACTTGCCACAATTACTAATAAATATTCACGCATCAGACCCCCTTACGGGCGTGGATATGCAGGAAACTTAGCAACTAAATCAGAAACTGCGCTAGCTACTGAATCTTTACTTGCCGGATCTTTCACAGCGGTGGCAATCAGAGCAGCGATCTCTTGCATCTGAGGTTCTTTCATTCCTTGGGTGGTAACTGCAGCAGTTCCCACACGAATGCCACTTGCTGTCATAGGTGGAAGTGGATCATTTGGAATTGGATTCTTATTTAAAGTTATCTTTGCCCCATCGCATCTAGCTTCAGCATCTTTACCTGTTACCTGGGTTTTAGCTAAATCTAATAAAACTAAATGGGTATCAGTACCGCCAGAAACTGGTCGAATGTCTTCCTTTTCTAGACCAGCACTCAAAGCTTGGGCATTTAGCACAACTTGCTTTGCATAGTCTTGAAATTCTTTAGTGGCAGCTTCTTTTAGCGAAACTGCTTTAGCAGCAACAGCATGCATTAAAGGGCCGCCCTGCATCATTGGGAATACTGCTTTGTCTATCGCCTTTGCGTGTTCTGCTTTGCACACAATCATGCCGCCGCGTGGGCCGCGAAGCACTTTATGAGTGGTAAAGCTAACGACATCTGCGTACTCAACAGGGCTAGGAATTGCTTTTCCGGCAACTAAGCCGATGAAATGGGCTGCGTCAACCCACAAAATTGCCCCTACTTCATCGGCAATTTCACGAAACTTCTTAAAGTCAATCAATCTTGGATAAGCAGTAGCTCCCGCCACTATCATTTTTGGTTTGTGTTTAATTGCCAAATCTCTAACAGAGTTAAAGTCAATTAACTCTGTTTCTGGATCTACTGAATAACCAATGGTGTTAAACCACATTCCTGAAAAACTAACCGGAGATCCATGCGTTAGGTGCCCGCCGTGAGCCAAGCTCATTGCTAAAACTGTGTCGCCTGGCTTGCAAAAAGCCCCGTAAACGGCCAAGTTAGCGCTAGCGCCCGAGTGCGGTTGCAAATTTGCGTGATCTGCGCCAAAAAGTTTCTTAGCTCTTTCTATTCCAATCAATTCTGCTTCGTCTACTACTGAGCATCCTCCGTAATAGCGCCGGTTTGGATAACCTTCTGCATATTTGTTACTTAGCGTGCTACCTAGAGCAGCTAAAACTGATGGAGAAGTGAAGTTTTCACTGGCAATTAATTGCAAACCGCCGCGCAACCGACCCAATTCACCAAGGATTACTTTGGCAATTTCTGGATCTAATTCAGCTAACTCAGACCAATCCGGTCCCCAAAAAACCTCACTCATGAACTCTTCCCATCTGGCACTTCAACTTCGCCAACGATTTCGCAAATTTCCTCTAACTCTATCGCCCCTACCCTTACTACGCGTATTTTTTCGCCAGTTAAGTCCAAAATTGTTGAAGGCTGATTTATTGGACTTTTTCCAGAATCAAGATAAATCGAGACCACATCTTGGAACTGATCGATGGCAGCTTCCACTGTGGTTGCTGGTTGCTGCTCAATTTTGTTTGCGCTGGCGACCGCCATCGGCCCTACCAAATTTAATAACTCGATCGCCACAGGATGCATTGGCATTCTTATTGCAATCGTTCCGTTTGTGTCTCCTAAATCCCAATTCAAAGTTGGCTGTTGCTTTACAATCAAAGTAAGTGCACCTGGCCAAAAACACTGCACTAAATCATTTATTCTTTTATCAACTTTTAGTGCCAAAGCAGGCAATGCATTTGGACTTCCGATTAGCACCGGGGTTGGCATCGCTCCCTGCCTACCTTTAGCTTTAAGTAATCTTTCGATTCCTTGATGGTTGAAGGCATCGGTACCTAATCCATAAACCGTATCGGTTGGCAGTAC
>JAYPCW010000018.1:0-22493 GCA_038124905.1 Candidatus Nanopelagicales bacterium
GAGAAATCTGGCGAGAAGTTCTCGATTATGAGATTCCGACAATTCCCAGAATTACTTACAAAGAAGCCATGGATAAATATGGATCTGACAAACCTGATTTGCGCTACGGCTTAGAGCTAGTTGACTTAACTGAATTCTTCAAAGAAACCCCATTTAGAGTTTTTCAAGCTCCTTATGTTGGAGCGGTGGTAATGCCTAATGGAGCTCAAACTCCACGCAGGCAATTTGATGCCTGGCAAGAGTGGGCAAAACAACGAGGTGCCAAAGGTTTGGCTTATGCAACTTTTGCACCCGGAGGTGAAATCTCTGGCCCAGTTGCAAAAAATATTTCAGAAGCAGAGCGCAATGGTTTACGTGCCGCTTTAGGCGCCGGTGAAAATGATGCAGTCTTTTTTGCCGCAGGCGAGAAAGCCGCTAGCCAAGCTTTACTAGGTATGGCTCGGGTTGAGATTGCTGAAAAATTAAATCTGGCAGATCCCGACGAATGGAAGTTTGTTTGGGTAGTTGACGCACCAATGTTTGAAAAAATTCAAGACGAGCAAGGTAATGCTGGATGGACAGCAGTCCACCATCCTTTCACCTCGCCTAATAGCGAATCGCTTAAGACTTTTGCTGAGGATCCGGGCAGTGCTTTAGCTTGGGCATACGACATCGTGCTTAACGGAAATGAAATTGGCGGGGGATCAATTCGTATCCATGATCCAAAAGTTCAAGCTCAGGTATTTAAAATTTTAGGCATTGATGAAGCAGAGCAAAAAGAAAAATTTGGCTTTTTGCTAGAAGCATTTAAATATGGGCCACCACCGCATGGTGGCATTGCAATGGGTTGGGACAGATTAGTCATGCTTTTGACTAAATCCGAAAGCATTCGTGACGTTATTGCGTTTCCTAAGAGTGGAAACGGTGTTGACCCATTAACCGGCGCTCCCACTGAAATCACTAAACAACAACGTCGCGAAGCCGGAATCGACGCAGTAAAGACTTCTAAAGAACTTTAAGTTTTTAGTTATGTCGCAAAGCATGTTTGACTCGCCAGAAAGTAATCAGTCAAGCAAGGCTGCTCCCTTAGCAGCGAGAATGCGACCACAAGAGCTTTCCCAAGTGGTGGGCCAAACTCATCTCACCGGGGAAGATTCACCTCTAAAGCGGATTACCAATGCTGCGAAAACAAACAAAGCAACTTTGCCATCAATTATTTTTTATGGGCCGCCAGGCACTGGCAAAACAACTTTGGCACAAATTTTGGCAAAAGAATCTGATTCTTGGTTTAGTGAATTATCTGCGACTAGTAGTGGAGTAAAAGAAGTTCGCGCGGCAATTGATTTGGCTAGAGGGCGGTTTGCTCGGGGCCGAGGAAGCATTTTGTTTATTGATGAAATTCATCGCTTCAGCAAAACTCAACAAGACACGCTATTGCAAGCGGTTGAAGAGGGCTGGATAACTTTAATCGGCGCAACCACCGAAAACCCTTCAGTTTCTATTAACTCAGCATTGCTTTCTCGGTCAATTATTTTGAATTTAAAACCGCTGGCAGATGAACAGATCGCTGCACTTATTGATCGAGCAATACAGCAAGACCAGGTATTGAAAGAATTCACTTTAAGCGAGGAGGCAAAGACACATTTAATTCGCTTTAGTGGTTCTGATGCCCGCAAAGCGCTAGTCGGCTTAGAGGCGGCAAGTTCGATTTCCTTAGGTAGGAACTCAAAAGAAATTAACTTGAGCGATATGCAAGATGCCTTGCAGCGAAGTGCGCTTCGTTACGACAAATCTTCTAGTGTGCATTATGACGTTGCCAGCGCTTTCATTAAAAGCATTCGCGGCAGTGATGTCGATGCCGCGTTGCATTATCTAGCACGAATGATTGAATCCGGTGAAGATCCAAAGTTTATTGCTAGGCGTATGATCATTTCTGCTAGTGAAGATATTGGCTTGGCTGATTCGCGAGCCTTGAGTGTTGCCACTAGTGCAGCACAAGCTGTGGCCTTAGTTGGTTGGCCAGAAGCGCGCATTATTTTGTCACAAGCAGTTATTTATTTGGCCTTAGCGCCAAAATCAAATTCTGCTTATTTGGCCATAGACGAAGCAATCGCAGATGTACAAAGTGGCTTGGGTCAAAAAGTTCCGGCACACTTGCAAGATGGCTCGCTGCCAGCTTCGCGAGCAACCGGCGCAGGGGTGGGCTATGAGTATCCTCATGATTTTCCGCAGGCAATCGCTAAGCAAGAGTATTTGCCAGAAGATTTGGCCACTCGTACTTATTACCAACCCCAGGCACGAGGCGATGAGTCGCGACTTGCCGAATTGTGGGAACGCATAAAGCAGGCACTAAGGTAAGCAATTGTTGAGACATAACTTACAAAGAGGGCGCAATGCAGTCGGCTGAAATTCGTCAGCGGTTTTTAGATTTCTTCGCTAAGCAAAATCACACTGTGGTGCCCTCGGCTTCGTTGATTGCTAATGATCCAACGCTACTTTTAGTTAACGCGGGAATGGTTCCTTTTAAACCATTTTTTCTCGGCGAGATCGCGCCGCCCTATAAGCGCGCGACCTCCGTTCAAAAATGTGTCAGAACATTAGATATTGAAGAAGTCGGTAAGACCACCCGCCATGGCTCCTTTTTTCAGATGGCAGGCAACTTCTCTTTTGGTGATTACTTCAAAGATGGCGCTATTAGATTTGCCTGGGATTTACTAACTAACTCCACAAGCCAAGGTGGCTATGGGTTTGATCCAGAGAAACTTTGGGTCACTATTTACTTAGACGACGAAGAAGCTTTTGATATTTGGAAGAACCAGATTGGGGTTGATGAATCTAGAATTCAACGCCGCGGGATGGCTGACAACTTCTGGTCAATGGGAGTACCCGGGCCGTGTGGGCCATGTAGTGAAATCTATTTTGATCGCGGCAAAGAATTCGGTAAAGATGGTGGCCCGATTGAAGACGAGGAGCGCTATTTAGAAGTTTGGAATTTAGTCTTTATGCAATTTTTGCGAGGAGAGGGCAGTGGCAAAGCCGAGTTTCCAATTTTGGGTGATTTGCCAAACAAAAATATCGACACTGGAATGGGCGTAGAACGTATGGCCGCGATTTTGCAGGGTGTTGACAACATTTACGAAATTGATACCACTAAAACAATTTTAAACAAAGCTACAGATCTAGTAAGTAAAAAATATGGTGCTAGCAATTTGGATGACATCAGATTAAGAGTTATTGCTGACCACACCCGCACGGCAACCTTTTTAATTGGAGATGGCGTGGTTCCGTCTAATGAAGCACGTGGCTACGTGTTGCGAAGAATGATGCGACGGGTAATTAGAAATATGCGACTTTTAGGCACAGACGATTTAGTTATGAGCGAATTAGTTGCTTCGAGTATTGAAGCAATGAGCCCACAGTATCCCGAGCTAGCTACTGACAAAAATCGAATTATTGAGACGGCAAGAAGCGAAGAAGAGTCCTTCATTAAAACCCTTAAAGCTGGCACACAAATTTTTGACGTAGCGGTAGATGAATTAAAGAAAACTAAGGCCACGCAACTTTCTGGAGATAAAGCCTTTGAGCTCCATGACACTTACGGGTTTCCCATTGATTTAACTCTTGAAATGGCAGACGAAGCTGGCTTAGCGGTTGATCAAGCAGGTTTTAGAAAGCTAATGACCGAACAGCGCGAACGCGCCAAGAAAGATGCTAAATCTCGTAAGAGTCAATTAGCTGATTCTGGTCAGTATCGAAAGTTGGCAGATCAATCAGAGCTCACACAATTTATTGGGTATAAAGAAATGCAAAGTGAAGCCACCATCAAAGGCTTTCTAAGAGCTGGTGAATTAGTTGCCTCGGTAAAAATGGGTGACGAGATTGAATTTGCTTTAGATCGCACACCTTTTTACGCCGAGGGTGGTGGGCAGTTAGCAGATGCGGGGCGCTTAACAACTAGTAGCGGTGCAGTTATCGAAGTAGAAGATGTCCAACAACCAGTGCCAGGCCTTTATGTACACAGTGGGCGAGTTTTAAGTGGTGAATTGACCGCTGACACCGCTGTGCTAGCTGAAGTTGACATTCAGCGCAGGAAAGCTATCTCTCGGGCTCATACGGCTACCCACATGATTCATAAAGTTTTTCGAGAGATGTTAGGCGAAACGGCTACCCAACTTGGCTCAGAAAATGCACCCGGGCGCTTGCGATTTGATTTTCCTTCGACTAAGGCGGTTCCTGAAAATATTTTGCATGATGCAGAAGAGCGAGTTAATGAATTATTGCTAGCAGATTTAAAGGTGACAGCACATTCGATGAGTCAAGCTGAAGCTCGCGCCATGGGTGCAATGGCGCTCTTTGGCGAAAAATACGGAGATGTAGTGCGGGTAATTAGTGTGGGCGATTGGGCACATGAACTTTGTGGTGGCACCCACGCGCAGAGATCTGCTCAATTGGGCGTCGTAAAGTTTCTATCCGAGCAGAGTATTGGTGCCGGGGTAAGACGTGTTGAAGCTTTAGTAGGTCAAGATGCCTATACTTTTCTAGCGCGAGAGCATCTCTTAGTTAATCAATTAATTAATTTGGTTAAAGGTCGCCCAGAAGAATTAGTTCCGAAAGTTTCTGCCTTAATTGAGCGGCTCAAAGAAGTAGAAAAAGAATTTGAGAGAATTAGAAAATCGCAGCTACTTGCGGATCTATCAAAATATCAAGCAGCTAAGACCAACATTTCTGGCATAGATTATTTAGGGTTTGAGGCTGAAGCAGATTTAACCGCAAATGATTTGAGAGAATTAGTTCTAGCACTTAGAGGCCAGATGACCCAGGCAGCAGTGATAGTTGTTTGCAACAAAAATCAAGAAAAAGTTAATGCAGTTGTTGCTACCAACGAACAAGCTAGAGAACTTGGGGTAAATGCCACCGAGCTGCTTAAAGTTGTTACCGAAACCATTGGAGGAAAAGGCGGCGGAAAGCCAGACTTTGCTCAAGGCTCAGGAAGTGACTCATCACAAATTAAAGCGGCTTTAACTAAGGCTGGATCTTCATTAAAGAAGTAACCATGGGTGTGCGAATTGCAGTTGATTTTGGCACGGTTCGGGTAGGGGTAGCCAAGAGTGACCCAGCAGGAAAAATCGCTCTTCCTTTAACCACCATAACTGGCGATGAGCTGGCTGTTGAAAAGTTAGTCCAATTGACAACCAATGAAGCAGCGCAGGTTGTTTATGTAGGGCTGCCTTTAAATTTAAAAGGCCAAGTTACGCAAAGTGCCAAGAAAGCGCTTAGTTTTGCTGAAGAATTAAGTAGAAAAATAGCTCCCATTCCGGTTTTGATGATTGATGAAAGATTCACTTCAACAACTGCCACCAAGCAATTGCAAGACGCTGGCCTAACTTCGCGCCAGTCGCGCGGCTTAGTCGATCAAGTTTCTGCATTAGGCTTACTGGAGCAAGCGCTTCAAATTGAAGATCGCACCGGCACGCTCGCTGGCAGCCCTCCAGCAGATTGGGATTTTTAATGAGTTCGCCTTTTGATGGCTTTTCAACGCTAACCCAAGAAAAGTCACGCAAAAAATCAAATTTGGGCTTTTGGATTGCTTTTACAATATTTGTTTTAATGGCAGTTTTTTTATATTTTGAATTTCGCCCTGCACCAGCAGGTAGCGAAAGCGTTGGTGAAGTCGGAAGTGAAGTAGTCGAAATAGAAATACAACCTGGAGCATCTATTACCGAGATCGGTAGCACGCTAAAAGAGGCCAAAGTATTAGCAACAACTAGAGAATTTGTAGATGCAGCCATAGATAATCCAGAGTCAAGTCAAATCGGACCAGGCCGCTATTTAATTCAACAAGGAATTTCTGCATCGCAAGTGATTTTGGCGCTCCTTAATCCCGATAGTCGGGTTTCGGTGAAGCTAGTAATTCCAGAAGGATCACGTAGTTCAGAGGTGGCAAATAGTTTGGCCACACTATTAGAGCTGGACGTTGAAGAAGTAAAAGCGGTCATGAATGACAGAGAAGCGATCCCGCTTCCAGAGTGGATGAATGGAAACATCGAAGGTGCTCTTTACCCAGCAACTTATCGATTTGATGAGGGCGTCACTTTAGAAGAAATTCTGCTAACTATCGTGGCAAGATTCGAGCAAGCAGTAGAAAATTCAAATCTATTTGAGCGCGCGGCAGCTGCCGATTTGGAACCTTATGACGTTTTAATTATCGCTAGCATCATCGAAGAGGAAGTCGCTCCCGTTGATTTTCGTAAGGCTGCTCAAGTTATTTTCAATCGCCTAGAAATAGGCATGCGGTTACAACTTGATACCACGCTAAATTATGCACTTGACACCAATACGATTGTCTTTACTACTGAAGAATTAGCTCAAGAAAATGAATACAACACTTATTTAATCGACGGCTTACCTCCCACTCCAATATCTAATCCAAGTGAAGCCTCTATCGCTGCAGTATTAAATCCCGAAGCGGGTGAATGGCTTTATTGGGTGGCAGTTAATTTAGATACCAAAGAAACTAAATTTGCCTTGACTGATGAAGAATTCTTGGTTTATAAGCGTGAATTCCAAGAGTGGTACCGACAAAATCAAAACTCATGACAAACTATGCCGCAATTGTAGGAAGCCCGGTTGCTCATTCTAAGTCCCCGCAGATGCACAATGCGGCGTATCAAGAATTAGGGCTGGATTGGCAATACTTAAGGCACGAAGTTGCGGTAGGGCAATTAGCCGAATTTATTCAAAACAACCGAAACAGCTTTCAAGGGTTGTCGGTAACCATGCCTTTGAAAGAAGAAGCGCTAGCAATTGCTGACACAGTTACCCCCTTAGCAAAATTACTCAAGAGCGCTAACACCCTGACCTTTTCGGCTTCAGAGATTAAAGCTGGCAACACTGATGTGATTGGAATCAGAGATGCAATTTGGCTTAACACTAAAAAGCGTTTCAAATCTGCCACCATCATCGGAACCGGCGCCACTGCCAGAAGTGCACTTGCGGCACTTAAGGCACTTAAAGTTCCCCAAGTTTCTTTAGTTGGTCGTGATATTGAAAAAATTCAAATTCTTAGCAACCTTGCGAACCAATTAGAAGTCCAAGTTAAGACACATACTTGGAATGAGATGGTAAAAACAATGAGCGCCGAATTAGTAATCAGCACTGTACCTAAAGGGGTAATGGATGAATACGCAATGTTAATTCCCTTTAACCCAAAAGTTTTGTTAGATGTGAACTATCACCCCTGGCCAAGCCCCTTAGCTAGAGAGTGGCTGCTGAGAAATGGGCGAGTGGTGAGCGGTCTTGAAATGTTGCTTTATCAAGGGGTTAAGCAATTTGAGATTTTTACTAAACGAAAACCACCGATCAAGATTATGCGAGACGCCCTAGGCAGTTGAGTTATTTATTGCTACTAGTCGTAGCAATCGTGGCGATTTATATAGGTGTAAGAGATTTAAAATTTCAAATAATCTCAGACAGCGCAAACACAACTTTGTTATTGCTAACACTCTTTGGCACTATTGTTTTGACTATTATCGAAGCAGAAATAGTCAAATTTGGCTTTACTTGGTTAATTTCTCTTTGTGTTTTTTTATTCCTTTATTTATTAGCGATAATTACTAAAGGAGCGATTGGTGGCGGAGACATCAAGTTTGCGCCTAGCCTGAGTGCCACCTTGGCCTGGTTTAATCCAGCGGCGGGCTTTTGGTTTTTGTTTGTAGGGTTTCAGGTAGCCGCAGTGGTGGCGATCTATAAATTAACTTTTAAGGGAGCCTCACTAAAGCAGCGAATTGCTTTTGGGCCTTACTTAACTTTGGGGTATTTGCTAACAGCCGGATGGTTTTTGGCACTTTAACTCTAAATACAAGCTAATGAGAGAATATACCCATGATTAGATGGCTCACCGCAGGCGAATCTCACGGCGAAGCCTTAACCGCAATTTTAGAGGGCGCTCCAAGTGGAATAAAAATCTCGCGGGCTCAGATTCAAAATGATTTAGCTAGACGACGCCTTGGAGTCGGTCGTGGCGCAAGAATGAAATTTGAACAAGATGAATTAGAAATATTGGGTGGAGTTAGACACGAATACACTCTCGGGTCACCTATCTCTTTGAGAATTGGTAACACTGAATGGCCAAAGTGGAAAGAGGTCATGAGTGCTGACGCCGTATCAGCTGAGGTGCTAGCTGATTTGGCGCGAAATGCTCCTTTGACAAAGCCAAGGCCGGGTCATGCAGATTTGGTTGGAATGCAAAAGTATGACTTTGATGATGCGCGTCCAATTTTGGAGCGAGCTAGCGCTAGAGAAACGGCCGCTCGCGTAGCGTTGGGAGTGATTGCCAAAAATTTCTTAGAACAAGTGGCAGGAATAAAAGTTTTAAGTCACGTTGTTCAAATTGGTACTGTCAAGTTGCCCGAAGGGATTATCCCAGAAGCTCATGATTTAAACAAAATTGATGAAGACCCAGCTAGGTGCGTAGATTCTTCGACAAGTGAATTGATGCAAGAAGAAGTAGCAAAAGCGCATAAAGACGGAGACACGTTAGGTGGAGTAGTAGAAGTTGTGGTTTATAACTTGCCACCAGGTTTAGGTTCGCATGTTCATCATGATCGCCGAATTGATGCCAAGTTAGCCGCTGCTCTGATGGGTATACAAGCCATTAAAGGTGTAGCGGTTGGTGACGGGTTTGATGCAGCAGCAAAACGAGGATCTCAAGCTCATGATGAAATTGCACTAATAGACGGAAAGTTAAAACGAAACACTTCCAGAAGTGGTGGCACTGAAGGTGGCATGACCACCGGCGAAGTTTTACGAGTGAGAGCTGCGATGAAACCAATCTCAACCGTGCCAAAAGCATTAGCAACTGTTGATGTGGCGTCAAAAGAAGCGACTAAAGCTCATAATCAAAGATCGGATGTTTGCGCAGTTCCGGCTGCCGGTGTGGTGGCAGAAGCGATGGTTGCCCTCGTTTTATTTGATGCCATGCTAGAAAAATTTGGTGGAGATAGTCTTACTGAGACTAAACGTAACGTTGAAAATTATTTAGCGAATTTAAGAATTAAATAAAATGAGTCCAAGAGTTGTTCTGGTGGGGGCGCCAGGAAGCGGTAAATCAACTATCGGCAAATTGTTAGCTGAAAAATTAAGGGTAGATTTTTCAGATACCGATGAGTTAATTGAGAAATCTGCCGGCAAGAGCATTTCTGCAATTTTTGTTGAAGATGGTGAAGCGGCGTTTCGTAAAATTGAGGCGGAGCAGGTTGCCGCAGCAGTAGCGCAATCTAACGGGGTGGTCTCATTAGGTGGTGGTGCGGTTTTAAACCCAGTTACCCGGGAATTATTAAAAACCGTGCCAACTTTGTGGTTAGAAGTTTCACAACAAGCTGCGGCTTCACGAGTTGGCCTTGCGCAAGCTAGACCAGTTTTGGTTGGCAACGTTAGGTCTAAATTGGTTCAATTGCTCCAAGAGCGCACACCCTTGTATCAGGAGGTAGCAGCATTTACTGTCGAAACTTCAGATAAAACCGAGAGTGATGTTCTGGCGATAGCCCTGGAGTGGGTGCAAAGTGTCAATTAATAAGGTAACGGTTCAAGCTGAGCATGATTATGAAGTAATTGTTGGGCTACAGGTTTTAGGTGAATTAAAAAATAGTATTGCTAGTTCTGTTGAAAAAATTGCAGTAATTTATCCGAAAGATTTAGCTAATCAAGTGCGCTCTGTTTTGGAGCTGCTAATGGATTTTCCGGTTGTAGTGGTGCCGATTGAAGTAGAAAACGCAGAAGCAGCAAAAACTTATCAAAGTGCACAGCATTGCTGGGAGATATTAGGTGAACATCAATTCACTCGTAGCGATTTAATTATTGGGTTTGGTGGAGGTGCCACTACTGATTTAGCGGGCTTTATTGCCGCAACTTGGCTGAGAGGAATTTCAGCGATTTTGATCCCAACTTCATTATTAGCAATGGTTGATGCGGCAGTAGGAGGCAAGACTGGGATCAATACGGAAAGTGGAAAAAATCTTGTTGGTGTTTTCTCTTCGCCAAAGTTAGTAATTTGCGATCTTGAATTTTTAACAAGCCTGCCAAAACCTGATCTTGCGGCGGGGCTCGCTGAGGTAATTAAGTGTGGATTTATCCAAGATCAATCAATTTTAGAAATTTTTGAAAATGAATTTGACCTAAATAAAGCTTTAGATCTTGAAATTTTGCAAACACTGATCGTGAAGGCAATTTCTACTAAGGCGCAAGTTGTTAGTTCTGACTTTAAAGAAACCAGTAATTCAAATCTTGGGCGAGAAATTCTAAATTACGGTCACACATTGGGTCATGCAATTGAGAAATTAGAAAACTACACCTGGCGTCATGGGGACGCGATTGCTGTAGGAATGGTATTTGCCGCTGAGCTATCTCACGAAGCGGGAATTCTTTCGACAGCTGAGGTTGAAAAGCATCGCAACTTGTTAAGTAAATTGAATTTACCCACTACTTACCAGGGTCATGACTTAGCTGAAGTGCTTTCAGTTATGTCGATAGACAAAAAAGCTCGCGGTAAGAAACTGCGCTTTGTGGTGCTAGAAAAAATAGGTCGTCCAACTAGACTCGAGGCCCCTAGTGAAGAATTATTAGACCGAGCATGGCAAAAGGTGAGTAAATAATGAAACTGCACATTCTCAATGGACCAAATCTTGGAAGATTAGGCAAACGCCAACCCGAGATTTACGGCAGCATGACTTTTGCCGAATTAGAGGTCGCATGTCTCGAAGCAGCAAAAGAACTGGGATTTGAGCCGCAGGTAAAGCAAACTGACGATGAGGCAACACTAATTAAGTGGTTGCATGAAGCTGCCGATGAATCGATTCCGGTAATTATGAATCCAGCAGCATTTACTCATTACAGTTATGCGGTTCGTGATGCTGCCGCGCAGTTAACCGCACCTTTGATTGAAGTGCACCTTTCTAATCCAGCAGCGCGTGAAGAGTTTCGCCACAATTCGGTAACAGCAGGGGTTTCAAGTGGCGTGATTGCTGGTTTTGGCCTCAAGAGTTACTTGATGGCAATTAGCGCGATGCGTGATCTCGTAGCTAATGACAAAAGCTAGGCGCGAAGCGTTACGGGCTCAGCTTGCTGGCGATTGGGCTTATTTTACTGATTATGAGAGCATTTTTTATTTAAGCAATTTTTCAGGCAGTAATGCAGTGTTAGTTATCGGCGACAGTGAAGAATCAGATTTATTAATTACCGATGCCCGTTATCAAGAACGCGTCAAATCAATTGAAAATGAAATCAAAGTGATTATCGCTCATGATTTCAAGGCAATTCTAAAAGAGCAAATTCCCACATTGGTGCAGCTACGAATTGACGGCAAGCGCGTTTCTGCCTATCAGGCGAGTGAGCTAGTCTCGGCTTTGCCAGATCGAGAAATTATCTCTTCAGTCGATCTTTTGCTGAATTTACGCATCAAAAAAGACGAAGCAGAGATTGCACAGCTTAAAAAAGCTTGTGAGATCACCAGTCAAAGTCTTTGGTACTTGATAAATGATTTACGCCCAGGTATGACTGAAAAACAGATTGCAAAAAAGTTTTGGCAAAATGCGCTAGATCGAGGGGCAGATGCCTTGGCGTTTGACACCATCGTGGCCTCAGGGGAAAATTCAGCAAGCCCGCACCATGAACCGATGGGTCGCGTTTTACAAAAAGG
Source organism: Candidatus Nanopelagicales bacterium (assembly GCA_038124905.1). Classification (GTDB taxonomy): domain Bacteria; phylum Actinomycetota; class Actinomycetes; order S36-B12; family UBA5976; genus ATZT02. The sequence continues at coordinate 11,672 of JAYPCW010000018.1, forward strand.
TGATCTAGTAACGATTGATTGCGGAGTTAGTTTTAATGGTTATCAATCAGATATGACCCGGACTGTGTTTATTGGTAAGACCGAAGCTTGGCAAGTTGAGATATATCAATCCGTAATGCAAGCCCAGGCTGAGGCAATTGCCAAAGCGCAAATTGGCGTTACTGCCCAAGAAGTGGACGCGACTGCGCGAGAAGTAATTACCAATGCAGGCTTTGGCGATTACTTCGTGCACGGTACTGGTCACGGTGTAGGGATAGAAGTTCACGAAGCTCCCTTTATAACTTCTGGTAATCAAACTGACTTGAGAGAAAATTTTTGCTTTACCGTAGAGCCAGGCATCTATTTACCTGGACGCGGGGGAGTAAGAATTGAAGATACTTGTATTCTCACCAAGGGCGGTCTAGAAATTTTAACCAAGGGGTCGCACGAGATAATTTGCGTAGGGTAAAGAGTAAAGGGACTTATGGCAACCACTAACGATTTGAAGACCGGATTAGTACTGAATCTAGACGGGCAATTATGGACCGTAGTTGATTTTCAGCATGTTAAGCCAGGCAAGGGTGGTGCCTTTGTAAGAACAAAATTAAAAAACGTACTCAGCGGAAAAGTAGTCGATAAAACATTTAACGCTGGAGTTAAAGTCGAAACCGCAAGCGTTGACAAGCGTGATATGCAATTTTCTTATCGTGACGGCGATGATTGGGTATTTATGGATACCGGCAATTATGAGCTACTAACCATTTCTAACAACGTAGTTGGCGAGGCCGGTGGTTATTTATTAGAAAATCAAGAAGTGATGGTGGCAATTCACGAAGGTAATCCACTTTATCTAGAACTACCCGCGAGCGTTGCTTTGAAAATTACTTATACCGAGCCCGGTTTGCAAGGTGATCGCTCGAGTGGTGGAACAAAAAAGGCCACTGTTGAAACTGGAATTGAAGTTGATGTTCCACTTTTCATCGAACAAGATGAAGTGATAAAGGTTGATACTCGCGATGGTTCGTATTTAGGACGCGCCTAAAAAAAATGAAAGCTCGCACTAAGGCTCGAAAGCGAGCACTAGATATTCTATTTGAAGCAGACCTAAAGGGAATTTCTGTAGAGCAAGCCTGGAGTGAAGCAGACCAGACTGATGAATTTGTAAAGTTTCTAGTTACGGGGGTGGCAAGCAAACAAGCCGAAATCGATCAGATGATTTCTACTGCTTCTAGTAGTTGGTCTATAGAGCGAATGCCGGCAGTTGACCGAAACTTATTGAGACTGGCAATTTTTGAACTAAAGAATTCAACAGAAACCCCAAAAGCGGTTGTAATTAGTGAAGCAATTGAATTAGCGAACACCTTAAGCACAGATGATTCTGCAAATTTCATTAATGGAATTTTGGCAAATATTTGAGGGTGTGCCCCGAGTGAGAGTCGAACTCACACTGGTACGAGTTTGAGTCGTATGCCTCTGCCAGTTGGGCTATCGGGGCCCAAGGGTTAACTTTACGATAGGCGTAATGAATAGACCAATTCGGATTGTAGTGGCCGAAGACGAATCAATTATTCGCCTAGACCTTACCGAGGCGCTCTCGGAATTAGGGTTTGAAGTTGTTGCTAGCGTCAGTGACGGCGATAAAGCAATTGCCGCAGTTAAAGAGTTTTTACCGGATTTGGCAATTTTGGATGTCAAGATGCCAGTGCTGGACGGATTAAGCGCTGCAGCAGAAATTTTGCAAGAAAAACTTTGCGCGGTAATTATCTTAACTGCCTTTAGTCAAATTGAATTAGTAGAAAAAGCTAATGAAGCTGGTGTTATGGCTTACCTAACGAAGCCTTATCGTGCCTCTGATCTAGGCCCTACTATTCAAATAGCTAGCAGTCGCTTTGCTCAGATGAAATTACTTCAAGACGAAAATAGCGAACTTAGCGAGCAACTTCGTGCTCGTAAACTTATTGAGCAAGCCAAGGCAATTTTGATGAAGCAACTTGGGTTAAGTGAACCGGCTGCTTTTTCTTGGATTCAGAAAACTGCTATGGATAAGCGTAAAAAAATGACAGAGGTAGCCGAGCTGGTTATTGCTGAAATTAAGAATTAATCAACTTTGCCAAATAATCGATCTCCAGCATCACCTAATCCGGGAACGATGTAACCAACCTCATTTAGTTTTTCATCAATGCCAGCAATAACTAATGTGAAATCTAAGTCATTGGATAACTCTGATTTCAATTTAGCTAATCCTTCAGGTGCAGCTAGCAAGCAGATCGCAGTGATCTTTTTAGCACCTTTATTTTTTAAATTCTCTGCAGCGGTGATTAAGGTGCCCCCGGTAGCCAGCATCGGGTCTAAAACAAAGACATGGCGCGATCTTAGGTTTTCGGGCATGCGTTCTGCATAGGTTGAAATTTCAAGCGTCTGTTCATTTCTAACCGCACCTAAAAAGCCGACTTCGGCTTGCGGCATGATTTTTAACATTCCTTCCAGCATGCCTAAACCGGCTCGCAAAATTGGCAAGATCATTGGAACTGGTTCGGCAAACTTCACTCCAGTAGTTTTTGCTACGGGTGTTTTAACCGCAACGCTTTCCACCGCGAGTTCACGCGTTGCTTCATAAGCTAAAAGGCTAACTAACTCTTCGGTCAATTTTCTGAACCGATGAGAGGGGGTAGTTTCATCACGAAGCTCTGTCAGCTTGGCATGAATTAATGGATGATTAATTTCAACAGTTTTCATTTGCTGCCTTTCTACTCAAAGCCAAACCGTTGCTAGAGATAAGAAGATTGGTGCTAACAATAGCGCTGGCAACAAATCACCTACTGGAATCTGCCTGAGTCTTAATAGGCGAATTCCTACACCAATCAACAACAAACCACCAACGGCATTAAGTAAAGCAATTGCGGCTAATGAAAGCACTTCTCCTAAGAAAAAACCTATGACCGTAAAAACACCTTGATAAATTCCAACCACGATTGCCGAGAAAGCTACACCCCAGCCAAGTGAGGCAGCAAAAGCGATTGAGGCAAAAAAATCTAGCGTTGATTTAAGAACTAGCTGATCAATTCCTCTTCCTAAGCCATCGCTAATTGCTCCGAGAATTGCTAAAGGACCAACCGCAAAAACCAATGAGGCAGAAACAAAACCTTCCACAAATTTTTTTGAAGATTCACCTTCATTTGCAAATCGCTGTTTCAACTTTTCACCAAGATTTTCGATCCGAGTTTCGAGTTGTAGGTAATTACCAATAAGTCCACCGGTAACCAGTGCCGCCAGAAGAATTAAGACCGGAACTCCCGAGGGGAGGCTTTGCGTCAAATTTGGATCCGCAATAGCAACTGCGCTAAAGGCCCCGATTAGCAAAGTCACGAGCCCTAAGGCGTCGGTTACGATATCGCGCGCGGATTGCGCAATTCGATTGCCGACTAACACACCAATCGTGGCACCAATTGAAATGGCCAAAATATTTATTAGGGTGCCTAACCCAATCAATTAACAGCCTTTTCTTTGAAAAATACTGTTAGTTTTGCGCTGGCGACAAGTTTTTGATTTTCATCATGGATGTTAATTAGATAGGTTCCCAGAGTTTTCCCAAGGTGTAATGCGTCGGCGCTCGCTAACACCTCACCTGAAGTTGCTGGTCGATGATGGGTGATTTGTAAATCAATGCCTACGGCTACTTGTTTTGGATAGGCATAAACATTTGCCGCAATTGATCCCAAAGTTTCAGCTAAAACCGCACTGGCGCCGCCATTTAATAATCCAAGCGGTTGGCGATTTCCCTTGACTGGCATCTTCGCTTCACTATGTTGTGCAGAAACCTTAAGCAACTGGATTCCCATTCGCTCGGCAAGTTCACCTAACCCATAAGCATTTAGTGCATTTTTTAAATCTTCAGCACTCAATTGATCCATTTTAATATCGGCACGAGAGAGGCTCACTGATTCTTCTTTTTCCACTCTCAAAGCCTAGGATCAGGTATATGTCAACTAAGACCGCACCGCCCAAATTATTGCTAGTTGATGGAAACTCTCTGGCCTATAGAGCTTTTTACGCCTTGCCGGTGGAAAGTTTCACCACGAGTGCAGGTCAAAGCACCAATGCCGTTTATGGCTTTTGCACCATGTTCTTAAATGCACTCAACAATGAAAGCCCCACTCATTTGGCTGTAGCTTTTGATGTTTCTCGCCAGACTTTTAGAAGTGAGCGCTATCCGCTCTATAAGGCAAATCGTGCTAAATCACCAGAGGAATTCGTCTCACAACTTGGTTTGATTGAGAAGTTCTTAGAGTCCTTCAAAGTAAAAAGCGTTAAAAAAGAAGGATTTGAAGCCGATGATTTGATTGCAACGCTAGCTAAAAAAGGTGCCGAGGCAGGATTTGAAGTATTGATTCTTACTGGAGATCGAGATTCCTACCAATTAGCTAGCGACAAGATAACTGTGCTTTATGCGCTCAAGGGCGTAAGTGAAATAGCCAGAATGACCCCTAAAGCAATTGAAGACAAATATGGATTAACCCCAGCTCAGTATCCAGATTTTGCTGCGCTTAGAGGTGACGCCTCTGACAATCTGCCATCGGTACCTGGAGTGGGTGAAAAAACAGCCCTTAAGTGGATCAGCGAATACAAAAATCTAGAAAATTTGTTAGCAAACGCTAAAAATATTTCAGGGAAAGTTGGCGAATCGTTAAGAGAGAACTTACAACAAGTCAGGTTGAATCGAGAATTAACACAATTAATTACCGATGTTGCGATAGATACAGAACTCGCTAACTATGAACTTGCTGAGCCAGAAAGCAATAAGGTGCTCCAGGTATTCACCGAATTAGAATTTAATAGCCTAAAAAATCGATTTAAGTCACTATTTCTAAAAGAGACAAAAGCAACTCAAGATGTCAAATTTGAGATATTCACAAAAGAAAACGCCATAAAGTGGCTTAAGAGCACTAAAGGTGAGACCGTTAGTTTCCTAGTCAATTTTCACGACGGTAAACCACACACCATGGCGATTGCTGGGGCAAAGCCAAAAATCATTGAGCTTGATACGGTTTTAGACGAATTTATAGTCTGGTGTGAAAATTCACAGGTAAAGAAACAAATTCACAATTTAAAGCCCTTAACTAAATGGTTAATTTCAAATAATTCTCAATTAGTCGGCTTGCAAATCGATACTCATTTAGCTGGTTACTTACTAAATCCAGGTAGCAGAAACTTAGATCTTGAAGAATTAAGTTTGGAATATTTAAACTTAAATTTAGCCTCATCAATCCAAGCCCCAGCTGAACTATTTGAAGATTTAGCGTTAAATCAAAGTCAATTAGTTTCAAAAGCGATCGCCGTCGAAAAACTAAGCACATTTTTAATTGAGAAAATTGCTGAAATAGAAAACACCAAATTACTTACCGAATTAGAACTGCCCTTGGCAATGTTGCTTTGCGAAATGGAGCATTGCGGGGTCGCGATGGATTTGCCCTACTTGAAAAAACTTGAAGCAGAATTTGATAAGGAAGCAAGTAGCGCAACGACAGCTGCTCACAAATTGGCTGGTCGGGAGTTTAACCTTGCTTCACCAAAGCAGTTACAAGAAATTTTATTTCAAGAGCGTAATTTGCCAAAAACTAAGAAAACCAAAACTGGATTTACTACTGACGCTGATGCCTTAAATTGGCTTTTTGAAAATACACAAGATCCCTTGCTCGAGCAGATTCTCACCTTTAGAGAATTCATAAAGTTAAAGCAAATTGTTTCAGGGCTTATCCCGTTACTTGATATTCATTCACGAATTCATACCACGCTAAATCAAACAGTCACCGCCACCGGAAGACTTTCTTCGCAAGATCCAAACTTGCAAAATATCCCAATCCGCACTGAGCATGGCAAGAAGATTCGAAAGGCCTTCATCGCTGGAAAAGATTGGGAAACTTTAGTTACCGCTGATTACTCGCAGATAGAGATGCGGATTATGGCGCATTTGTCAGATGATGAAAATCTAATTGCTGCCTTCAACTCGGGCGAAGATTTGCACACAACAGTTGGTGCTTTGGTTTTTGGAGTTAAACCCAATGAAGTTGATGAAGACTTACGCAGACAAGTTAAAGCAATTTCTTACGGAATTGCCTATGGTTTAAGTAGCTATGGGTTAAGCCAAACATTGGGAATTGGTGTTAGCGAAGCCAGCGAATTGATGGAAACTTATTATCAGCGATTTGGAAAAGTAAGAGACTACCTAGCTGAAGTTGTTAAAGATGCTAAAAAAAATGGCTACACTCAAACTCTGTTGGGTAGAAGGCGCTACTTGCCAGATTTGAATAGTACAAATCGTCAACTACAGCAAATGGCAGAGCGCATGGCGCTCAATGCGCCTATTCAAGGTTCTGCTGCTGATCTAATTAAGTTAGCGATGTTGCGAGTAAAGGCAGATTTTGAAAAAAGTCAGCTGCGGTCGCGATTAATTTTGCAAGTACACGATGAGCTGATCATTGAGGTAGCCCCGGGGGAGCGCGAAATCGTTGAAAAGATTTTGCCCGCAGCCATGGGTGAGGCTTATAACTTAAAAGTACCGCTAGCGGTGTCTGTGGGGCAAGGCAATTCTTGGGCCGAGGCCGCGCATTGACCCATATATAGAACAAGTACGCTTGGGTAGTTGAGTTGCAAATGCGTCATCCGACAGGGCGTGGTGGTGCGGATCGCTAAGAGATCAAGTTTGAAATTCAATTAACTACTAGAAAAGCGCAGTTTCTAACTGCTTGAAAGATAATCTAAATAATGTCAGTTTCTTCATCTACAAGTCCGCAAGTTGCAATTAACGATATTGGCTCCAACGAAGAGTTACTAGCGGCAATCGATAAAACCATAAAATATTTTAATGACGGAGACCTCGTTGAAGGTGTCGTTGTAAAAGTTGATCGTGACGAAGTCTTGTTAGACATCGGATACAAAACCGAGGGTGTTATACCTTCAAGAGAATTAACTATTCGCCACGATGTCGATCCCAGCGAAGTAATTAACGTTGGCGACACTGTAGAAGCCTTAGTACTTCAAAAAGAAGATAAAGAAGGCCGCCTAATTCTTTCTAAGAAGCGTGCTCAATACGAACGCGCCTGGGGCAGTATTGAAAAAATTAAGAATGAAGATGGTGTTGTTAAAGGCAACGTTATCGAGGTAGTCAAGGGTGGATTAATCGTCGACATTGGATTGAGAGGCTTTTTGCCTGCATCGTTAGTAGAGATGCGACGAGTTCGTGATTTATCTCCTTACATGGGTCAAGAAATCGAAGCAAAAATTATCGAACTTGATAAGAACCGAAATAACGTGGTGCTGTCTAGAAGAGCTTGGTTAGAACAGTCGCAATCTGCTAGCCGCTCAACTTTCTTAAATCAACTTCAAAAGGGTCAAATTCGCTCTGGTCACATCTCAAGCATCGTTAACTTTGGTGCCTTTGTAGATCTTGGTGGCGTTGATGGCTTGGTTCACGTTTCCGAACTTTCTTGGAAGCATATCGAGCATCCATCAGAAGTTGTTGAAGTTGGAATGCCAGTAACTGTTGAAGTTCTTGAAGTTGACATGGAACGTGAGCGGGTATCTCTCTCACTGAAGTCAACTCAAGAAGATCCTTGGCAGCAATTTGCCCGTGAACACAAAATCAACGCAGTGGTTCCAGGAACTGTTACCAAGTTAGTTCCTTTTGGCGCCTTCATTCGTGTTGCTGATGGAATTGAAGGCTTAGTTCACATCTCTGAATTGAGCAAAACTCACGTTGAAATTCCAGAACAAGTAGTTCAGGTAGGTCAAGAAATAAGTGTAAAAGTGATTGACATTGATCTTGATCGTCGTCGAGTCTCTTTGTCTGTGCGTCAAGCAGACGATTCAGCCGATGCCACTGCTGCTTTTGATCCTTATCAATATGGAATGACGCCGGTTTACGATGAAGCCGGTAAATATATTGGTCCAGAAGGATTTGATCCATCCACCGGTGAATGGAAAGCTGGATTTGAAGATCAAAAAGAAGAGTGGCAAAAACAATACTCAGAAGCCTTAGCCAAATGGCAAGGTGAACAAAATTCAGAGTCAGGTACTTTGGCGCAAAATAGTAAATTAGCTGAATTAAAAGACAAACTAGACCAAAACTCTTAAGAGTTATGAGTTAGCTTTGCGTATTGGCTTAACAGGCGGAATCGGTGCAGGAAAAAGCACCGTTTCCGCTTGTTTTGCAAAAAGAGGCGCCAAGATAATTTCTTCAGACAAAATTGCGCAAGAAATCTTGGATAGACCCCAGGTGCAAATAAAATTGGTCGAACTCTTCGGTGAAGAAGCAGTGAACTCAGGTAAAACCGATCGAAAAGTATTGAGCGAGCAAGTTTTTCTCGAACCAGAATTAAGGTTAAAACTTGAAGCGATTGTCCATCCACTGGTGAGGGCAGAAGTAATCAAAGAGTTTGCCGCCGTTCAACCAGGGGAAGTGGCAATAAATGAAGTCCCGCTACTTTTTGAAGTGGGCCTAGAAAAGAATTACGACTTAGTTATAAGTGTGGTTGCCGATCAAGAAACTAGAATCCAGCGCGCCATGCAGCGGGGAATGTCTCGAGCAGATGTGGTTGCCAGGCTCAGCGTTCAGGTTTTAGATGAAGAAAGAATCAAAAAAAGCGATTTAATCATTGAAAACAACCGCACTTTAAGTGAATTAGAAAAACAGGTCGACTCGGCCTGGCAACAGATACTAAGTTTGGTGAAGTCATGAGTTTGGCACCAAGGCTCAGTCGAAAAGTATCTCCGTTTCAAGTAGTTTCTGAATTTACTCCCGCAGGTGATCAGCCCAAAGCAATAGCCGAGCTAGAAAAAAGAATTAATGATGGTGAAAAACATGTAGTTTTACTTGGAGCAACAGGAACAGGTAAGTCAGCTACCTGTGCTTGGTTAGTAGAAAAACTTCAAAGACCAACTTTAGTAATTGAACCTAATAAAACTTTGGCTGCACAAATGGCGAATGAATTAAAACAAATGTTTCCGAATAATGCTGTTGAGTACTTTGTTTCTTACTATGACTATTACCAACCTGAAGCCTATGTCCCGCAAACCGATACTTTTATTGAAAAAGACGCTTCAATAAATGCCGAGGTGGAGCGGTTACGGCATGCTGCAACCAGCTCGCTCTTAACCAGGCGAGACGTCATAGTGGTGGCAACTGTTTCTTGTATTTACGGCTTGGGCACTCCCGAGGAATACATTGAGCAGGCTATAAAAATCTCTAAAAATGAACCCATCAGCAGAGAAGTCATTATGAAGCAATTGGTTTCTATTCAATACACCAGAAACGATGTGGCATTTGAAAGAGGAACATTTAGAGTTCGCGGCGATACTGTAGAAGTATTTCCAGTTTATGAAGAATATGCAATTCGAATCGAGATGTTCGGTGATGAAATCGACCGCATCTTAACGCTGCATCCTTTGACTGGCGAGGTAATTAGTGATGACGAAGAGCTTCTAATATTTCCAGCAACTCATTATGTCGCCTCGACTGAACGCACCAATCAGGCAATGAGTGAAATTGAAAAAGAACTTAATGAAAGATTAGTTGAGTTAAAAAAGCAAAATAAGTTGCTAGAACATCAACGCCTGAGAATGCGTACAACTTTTGACTTAGAAATGATTCGCGAGTTGGGGTTCTGTTCAGGAATCGAGAACTACTCCCGTTTTTTTGATGACAGACCGCCGGGCTCTGCACCCAACACTCTTTTGGATTACTTTCCCGATGATTTTTTGCTGATTATCGACGAATCACATGTCACTGTGCCCCAGATTGGGGCGATGTATGAAGGAGATCGCTCCAGAAAGCGGACTTTGGTTGATTATGGATTTCGCTTGCCCAGCGCGATGGATAATCGACCGCTTAAATTTAATGAATTTGAAAAAAGAGTTGGCCAAACTGTTTATCTATCTGCTACACCTGGAAAATATGAATTAGAGAAGGTTTCGTCGGTAGTAGAACAAGTAATTAGACCTACTGGCCTGGTTGATCCGCAAGTACTGGTTCATCCAATTAAAGGTCAAATCGATGATTTATTGCATCGGATACGCGAACGAGCTGAAAAAAGCGAAAGAGTTTTAGTTACAACGCTAACTAAAAAAATGGCAGAAGAGCTTACGGATTTTTTTACCGAAAAGGGAGTGCGTGTTAGGTATCTTCATAGTGAAATAGACACTTTGAGACGGGTAGAACTCCTTAGAGAATTGCGATTGGGAGTATTTGATTGTCTGGTTGGTATAAATCTTTTGAGAGAAGGTTTGGATCTTCCAGAAGTATCTCTAGTAGCAATTTTGGATGCAGATAAGCAAGGCTTTTTGCGATCGGAAACTAGTCTTATTCAAACTATCGGCCGAGCAGCCAGAAATGTTTCTGGGCAAGTAGTGATGTATGCAGATGAAATCACTCCGCAAATGAAGGCTGCTATCGATGAAACCAATCGACGGCGAGATAAGCAGTTACTGTTTAATAAAAAAAATGGAATTGATCCAGCACCATTGAGAAAGAAAATTGCCGATATCACTGATTCGATTGTCCGCGAAGATGAAGACACGCAACAAGCACTAAATAAGATTAGTGAAAAAATCAAGAAGGCTAATACGCCAACGGGGGACCTCGCCGCGCTGATTGAGGAACTAACTGAAGCGATGCGTAGCGCTGCTAGCGAATTGAATTTTGAGCTTGCCGCTCGCTATCGAGACGAAATTAGAGATCTTAAAAAAGAGTTGAATCAAATGTTGCGGGTAAAGTGAGTGGACCTAGACTAGATTCAAGTAAATGAGCGTATCTCTGACCACCTGGGCGATAACCGTAATTGTGGTATTC
>JAYPCW010000019.1:0-2065 GCA_038124905.1 Candidatus Nanopelagicales bacterium
ATCGCAATTGTTGGTAAATTAGGGTGACGATGTTTAGACGCCCAAAAATTGAAATTAAGACCCCCGAGCAAATCAAGAAAATGCATACAGCCGGCGGTGTGGTGGCAAAAGCATTAGCCCAAATCAAAAATGCTGCCCAGCCTGGCGTTACCAGTGCTGAGCTTGATGAGATCGCAAGAGAGGTAATTCTTTCAAGTAATGCTTCTCCTTCTTTTTTGGGTTATCACGGGTTTCCGGGGCACATTTGTGTCTCAATAAATGATGAAGTAGTTCACGGAATTCCTAGTAGCACAAGAAAACTACAAGCCGGAGATCTTGTCAGCGTAGATTGCGGAGCTATTTTCGATGGTTGGCATGGAGATGCTGCTATCACGATCGAGATTGGCGAGGTCAGTGAAGAATTAAAGTCCTTGAGTGAAATCACCCACCGGGCCATGATGGCAGGCATCGAGGCTGCGCAAGTAGGCAATCAAATCTCTGACATTGGTCACGCAATTGAAAATGTTGCTAAAGCGTCTAACTTAAATATCGGAATAGTTCAAGAGTACGTAGGGCATGGAATCGGCTCTCAAATGCACATGGCACCTAGCGTTCCAAATTACGGACCACCTGGTCAGGGCCTAAAACTTATTGAAGGTATGGCGATAGCTATTGAACCGATGTTTATCTTGGGCTCATCACAAGTTCATGTTTTAGATGATGAATGGACGGTTGTCTCATCCGAGGGATCGATTGCCAGCCATTGGGAAAACACTGTAGTTATAACTAAATCGGGCCCTGAAATAACTACAAAAGAATAGTAAACTGAATTGATGTCAAGGCTTATAAAAAATACCCGTAGCAAACTCTCGCAAGTTTCAGTACCAACCGGCTTGGCAATTGCAACAGAATGGTCTTGGCGCTTAATAGTAATCGCTACTGCGCTTGCCCTATTTTCTTTTATCGTTTATCAATTGAGTTTTGTGTTAATTCCACTTTTGGTTTAGCTATTTCTAGCAGCGATAGTTACACCCCTGCATAATTTGCTGCTTCGCTGGAGGCTCCCCCGCCCTATCGCTACCTTGCTTTCAATTGTTTCTTTAATTGGAGTTGTTGTTGCTATTTTTTGGACGGTAATTTCAGCAATCTCTAGCAATTGGTCTTCTTTGCAAGAGCGCAGCTTAGCTGTTTATCAAGACTTTGTCGATTTTCTATTACAGTCACCGCTTGCTGTCTCAGAGGCACAAATTCAAGATTGGTTTGAACAATTTGCCGACAATTTAGATACCTCAAGTCTGCTAAGTGGTGCACTTTCTATAGGTAGTTCATTAGGGGAATTTATTGTAGGACTAATACTCGCGCTATTTGCCTTAATATTTTTTATTCATGATGGAGAGAGGATCTGGAACTTCCTACTAAGGCTAGTTCCAAGAAATTCAAAAGTCGCAATAGCTGGTGCAGGTAACGCCGGCTGGGGCACCTTTACCTCATTTGTTAAAGCACAAGTGATAGTCGCATTGATCGATGCAGTTGGAATTGGCTTGGGTGCTTGGATTTTAGGATTACCGCTTGCTTTGCCAATTGCGCTGATTGTTTTCTTAGGTAGTTTTATTCCGATCGTTGGCGCTTTTGTTACTGGAGCGCTAGCAATATTTGTTGCTCTGGTTTATCAAGGCTTTACCACTGCCTTAATCATGTTTGCGATCGTAATTGTTGTGCAACAGGTTGAGGGCCAAATTCTTCAACCGTTCATTATTGGAAAATCAGTAAAAATACATCCGCTCGCTGTGGTGCTAGCTGTAACGATTGGAGCCTACTTAGCTGGAATACCTGGTGCTTTGTTTGCCGTTCCCTTGCTTGCTTTAGTAAATGTTTTCATTCGCTACATTGCCAGCGGAGATTGGAAGTCCACAACTTAAAATGCTTGAAATTAACTACCCAAGGCTTGGCTTTATTTACTCATCAATTCATCTAGTTTAGAAATTACGCTTTGCGCTGATGGATTAGTCATAGCAGTACCGTCTGAAAAAACTAATGTGGGCACTGTTTGATTACCTTCATTTACTTTTTCTACGATCTGTGCTGC
>JAYPCW010000019.1:2075-21852 GCA_038124905.1 Candidatus Nanopelagicales bacterium
TTCCCTTGCTTGCTTTAGTAAATGTTTTCATTCGCTACATTGCCAGTGGATCTTGGAAGAGCACTACTTTAAATACTTAAAACTTATTCAACAAATCTTGTTATTTGCTCATTAATTCATCGAGCTTAGAAAGTACGCTCTGCGCCGAAGGGTTACTCATCGCGGTACCGTCTGAAAAAACCAAAGTGGGAACTGTTTGATTACCTTCGTTGACCTTCTCAACTATTTTTGCTGCTGCTGGGTCCTCTTCAATGTTTATTTCTACGAATTCAACTTCTAAAGAAGCTAACTGCTTTTTTAATCTTTGGCAATAACCACACCATTCGGTGGTGTACATAGTTAAATGCTCTTTTGACATTGTTTAATCTTAGTCGCTTTTTAGATATCCCACCAAATGGTAGCTAATTTTCTAACCTCAGTAGGTTGCGCCTTAGTAAATTCTAAAATTTCTGCGTCTTTACTTTCAGGCAGGCAAAGTCGGATTCGATTAAATTCCACCATCTTGTCAATGGCGATTTCTTTGAATGGTGGAGCATCAAAGAAATCAATTTTTGCATCAAACCCCATGTCTTTAATAATTTGGTGTGCATCATGAGCAGTCGGGGCGCTTGGTCGATCTAAATTCCAAAAGTGCTTCCAATAAGGATTCATTGAAGTTAACGGGTGATAGAGCGGTAGTTCTAAAACCACCCGACTAGACGCATGAGAGCTAATCGCATTGATGAAAGCTTCAATTTCAGAGACGTTATAGATCACATGGTGAGCTAGGGCAACTTCTGCAACGGGAACTAGATCTTCGATCCCAGGCCAGTCCCCAAAAAATGTTTGAACTTCAAGATTATGCAATTTGGCATAATCCTCATAACGCTCAAGCATTACCGCTTGATGATCTACGCCAATAGCTTTTTTAACTTCTGGGAGTAATTCAAAAGTTGCTTTTCCTCCCCCGCAACCTATATCTAAGACACTTTTTTCTTCTTTTAGCCCAACTAATGCTGCTTTGGTGGAAGGAGTAACTTCTAGTTTTTGATTTGGATCGAGTTGAAACAATTCCACTGGGTGAATCCAAGGTGAGGTTGGAGCTTGCTTAAGAATCTCCTCAGGAATCGCCCAGCTGGCTAGAGCGACTTTCCAATCTTCAACCTTCAAGAGCGGTAAGAATCCTGCGAGTAACGGCGTCGACTTCGCCAAGCCCATCAACTTGAATCACTAAATTTTTATTTTTATAGTTATCAATTATTGGCGCGGTTTCTGCGAGATAAACTTCCAATCGCTTGGTAATAACTTCTTCGGTGTCATCTGCGCGATTTTGCTCCTTAGCGCGATTTAACAGACGTTTTACCAAGGTATTAATGTCTGCAACTAGCTCAATAACCCGATCAATTTGGTGATTTTGACTCTTAAGAGTTTCATCTAAAAATTTGACTTGATCTAATGTCCTCGGGTAGCCATCAAGTAAAAAGCCGTTTGCCGCGTCCGGCCAGGTTAGGCGATCGGCGACAATTCGGTTGGTCACATCATCGGGCACATACTCGCCCCGATCCATGTAACTTTTGGCCTCAAGACCAATCGCGGTTTCTTTTTTTAAGTTTTCTCTAAAAATATCTCCAGTAGATATATGTGGGATCGAAAACTTTTCTGCGATAAATTTTGCCTGGGTGCCTTTGCCCGCGCCCGGGGGGCCCATTATTAATAATCTCATTGGTTTATTACTGATTCGGGTTAGTCTTTAAGAATCCTTCATAGCTGCGCTGTTGTAATTGGCTCTCAATTTGCTTAACGGTGTCTAAGCCGACGCCCACCATAATTAACAAACTGGTTCCACCAAACAAAAAGCGATTACCAACGCCTAAGAAGGCGAAAGCTATAAATGGCAAAACTGCAACGATCGTGAGGTACGTTGAGCCAGCTGCCATCAGTCTGCTTAATACATAACGTAAATATTCAACGGTTGGTCGACCAGCACGAATTCCTGGTATAAAACCGCCGTACTTTTTCATGTTTTCAGCAACTTCTTCAGGGTTGAAAGTAATTGAAGCATAAAAATAGGCAAAGAAAATAATGAATACTGCGTAGGTAATGATATAGACCGGTTCGGTGCCGTTCGCAAAATTAGCAGCAATCCACTGGGCTATTGCATTTTGACTTTGGCTTAACTGAACCAACAATGATGGCAAGTAAAGAATTGAAGAGGCGAAAATTACTGGAATGATTCCAGCCATGTTTACCTTAAGTGGGATGTAAGTAGAAGATCCACCAAACATCTGGCGGCCAACCATTCGCTTGGCGTACTGCACTGGAATTCTTCGCTGTGCTTGCTCGACAAAAACCACACCCATGATTATCAAAATTCCGATCACGACAACTGACAAGAAGGTGAAGAGACCGTTAACTGTCAAAATCGCCGCAAATTGACTTGGGATTGAAGAAATAATTGAAGCAAAAATTAATAGCGACATTCCATTACCGACACCGCGTTCAGTGATCAACTCACCCATCCACATGATCAAAGCTGTGGCAGCTGTCATGGTGATAACCATGGTGAGAATTACCACGATTGATTGGTTAGGTATTAATTGATTTGGACAACCTCTAAGTAATTGACCAGGAGTTCTAGCAAGAGCCAAGATGCTGGTCGCTTGCAAAACTGCCAAACCAATAGTGGTGTAACGGGTATATTGGGTAATTTTTGCTTGGCCTGATTGACCTTCTTTTTTCAACATTTCTAGGCGCGGAATTACCACCGTTAATAACTGCATGATGATACTTGCGGTGATGTAAGGCATGATTCCCAAAGCAAAAACACTTAACTGCAAAAGTGCGCCACCAGAGAAAAGGTTTATCACGCCATAAATTGAGTCACCCTCAACTAGCGCAACACATTCTTGAATTGCTGCGTAATCAACGCCCGGAGTTGGGATTTGCGTTCCAAGACGATAGAGAGCTAAAAGTCCAAGTGTGAAAAGTAATTTGCGTCGTAAATCCGGCGTGCGAAAGCCGTCGGTCAACCACGCAAAGTTAAGTCTCATCTTCTTTAGAAGACCTTAACTGAACCGCCAGCTGCAGTGATCTTGCTGGTAGCTGACTCCGAGAACTTATGAGCAGTAACATCAACTTTGACGCTGATTTCACCAAAACCCAAGACCTTAACTGGTTGGCCTTTTCTAACTAAGCCGGCCTTGATCAAATCTTGAATCGCAATTGCTCCGCCGCTAGGGAACAGCCTTTGAATATCAGCAACGTTGACCGCTTGAAATTCGATTTTGTTTGGATTCTTGAAGCCCTTCAATTTTGGAAGACGCATGTGTAATGGCATCTGACCACCTTCAAAAGAAGCTGGGATATTTCTACGAGCGCCAGAGCCTTTGGTTCCACGTCCAGCAGTTTTTCCCTTGCTTGCTTCACCGCGACCTTTACGGGTTTTTGCGGTTTTGCTCCCCGGAGCAGGTCGTAAATGATGTGCTTTTACTGGCATTTACCTAAACCTCTTCAATCTTTACTAAATGCATGACTTGGTTTACCATTCCACGAAATTCTGGACTGTCTGGCTTCACTACGCTGTCACCAATTTTTTTTAATCCTAGTGAGCGTAAATTCTGACGCTGACGTTCTGAACCGCCAATTTCAGATTTGACCTGAGTTACTTTCAAATTAGCCATTATTGAGCACCTGCAGTTTTCTTATCAGCCGCATCAGCAAGCAAAAGTGCTTTTGGCGCTACTTCTTCTAACGGCAATCCACGACGAGCAGCTACCGCTTCGGGGCGCTCTAGCATCTTCAATGCCGCAATTGTGGCGTGAACGATGTTTAGTGAATTTTGCGATCCTAAGCTCTTAGTTAACACATCATGAATTCCCGCAGCTTCAAGAACTGCACGAACTGCACCACCGGCAATTACCCCGGTACCGGCAGAAGCAGGGCGTAAAAGCACCACACCAGCAGCATCTTCACCAGTAACTGGGTGAGGAATGGTTCCGCCAATTCTCGGTACTTTGAAGAACTTTCGCTTAGCTTCTTCAACGGCTTTACTTATTGCTTGCGGTACTTCTTTTGCTTTGCCGTAGCCAACTCCAACTTGACCATTGCCATCTCCAACAACTACTAAAGCAGTGAAAGAAAATCTACGTCCACCCTTAACAACTTTTGCTACACGGTTAACCGTAACAACTCTTTCAATAAAGTTGGATTTTTCTCTTGGTTCTCTTCCTTCGCGAGAATCTCTGCGATCGCGCTTTCCTGAGCGCTCTTCGGATTCAACTCTTTGTGCCATTAGAAATTCAACCCTCCTTCACGTGCACCATCGGCTAATGCCGCAACACGTCCGTGGTACTTACGTCCGGCGCGATCAAAAATCACTTGATTAATCCCCTTTGCTTTAGCTCTCTCGGCTAAACGCTTTCCGGCATCTTTAGCTTGAGAAGTCTTATCTCCGGTGGCAGCCTCTTTTTCCATGGTAGAGGCATAGGCCAAAGTGATTCCGGCGTTGTCGTCAACTAGTTGCGCAGTTAGGTTTCGCAAACTGCGTGAAATAACCAAGCGAGGCCGCTCGGCAGAGCCAAAAATGTTTTTTCTAACTCTGATATGACGACGTCGACGCATCGCTTCTTTTTTGCTTAAATGCTTTGCTGGTTTTGTGAAATTACCCACGATTATTTACCAGCCTTTCCAGCTTTGCGAATAACTCTTTCGCCTTCAATACGGACACCTTTACCTTTGTAAGGATCTTGTTTGCGAATCTTGGTCACATTTGAGGTGACTTCGCCAACCAATTGTTTATCGATTCCTTCTACATGGAATTTTGTTGGACTCTCAACCTTAAAAGTGATTCCCTCTGGTGCCTTGTAAAGCACTGGGTGGCTGTAGCCCAAAGAAAACTCAAGATCTCTACCCTTTAAAGCGACACGATAACCCGTACCAGAGATAGTCAAAGTTTTTGAAAAACCTTCACTTACCCCGATCACCATATTATTAACTAGTGATCTAGATAGGCCATGTAATGCTTTGCTATCGCGCTCGTCATCTGGGCGTTGCAAAGCGAATGAACCATCTTCTTGCTTTGAGATAGTGATCTTTTCTGGCAGATTAATAGAAAGTTGACCCTTTGGTCCTTTCACGCTCACTTGTGAGCCAGCGATATTAATTTCAACTCCGCTAGGAACGGTTATTGGTTTTTTACCGACACGTGACATCTTTACTCACCTACCAAACGTAGGCGAGAACTTCTCCGCCTACACCCTTTTTAGAAGCTTGCTTGTCAGTAAGCAAACCTGATGAAGTTGAAATTATGGCAATGCCTAATCCACCCAGAACCTTAGGAAGATTTTCGCTTTTCGCATAAACACGTAGACCTGGCTTAGAAACTCTTCTTAAACCGGCAATAGCACGTTCACGATTTGGGCCGTACTTTAGATCTAAAACTAAACTTTTGCCCACTTTTGCTGGTTCTTCTTTGTAACCAGAGATAAAGCCTTCGCTTTGTAAAATTTCTGCAATGCTTGCCTTCATTTTTGAATAAGGCATGCTTACAGTCTCATGATGCGCAGTATTGGCATTACGAAGTCTTGCCAACATATCCGCTATCGGATCTGTCATTGTCATGGCCGCTGGGCCTTTCTCGCAATGGTTTCCAAATTTCTTGGACCTTTTGCGCTAGTTATTACCAACTTGATTTGGTGATACCGGGTAGCTCACCTTTATGTGCCATATTGCGAAAGCAAATCCGGCACAAATTAAATTTGCGATACACCGCACGCGAACGTCCGCATGAACCGCAGCGGGTATAAGCGCGAGATGAAAACTTGGGAGTGCGTTGTTGTCTGATTTTTTGTGATGTCTTGGCCATTTGGCTTATGCCTCCTTGAACGGAAAGCCGAAAGCACTTAATAGTGCTTTGCCTTCTGCGTTATTTTTGGCGGTAGTGACGATGGTGATGTCCATGCCGCGAGGGCGATCGATGGAATCTTGAGGAACTTCAAGAAACACTGATTGCTCAGTTAATCCGAAGGTGTAGTTTCCGTGACCATCAAATTGCTTTGGTGATAATCCACGAAAATCTCTGATACGAGGAATCGCGACCGAAAGTAAGCGGTCAAAAAATTCCCACATTCTGTCGCCACGCAAAGTAACGTGGGCGCCAATTGGCTGACCTTCGCGAAGCTTAAAGTTTGCAATTGATTTAGTTGCCTTATTTACTGATGGTTTTTGGCCAGCAATCAAAGTGAGGTCTCTAATTGCACCTTCAAGCAGTTTTGAATCTTTTGCGGCTTCTCCAACACCCATATTGATGACAATTTTTGTGAAGCGTGGCACCTGGTTCACATTCGCTAGATTTAATTCCTTTACTAAATGTGGAACAACTTCTGTTTGATATTTAGCTTTTAATCTAGGTGCGGTAGCAGTTGCGGTACTCATTTACAATTCCTCCCCGGTGCGACGAGAAATTCTTACTGAACGAGTTGCTGGGTAAGTGGTTCCATCGCTACGACGCTTGTCAACTTTTGATCTCTTATAGCCCACACGAGTTGCTCGATTGTCTTGCTCAACTACTG
The DNA here is from genome assembly GCA_038124905.1 of Candidatus Nanopelagicales bacterium. GTDB lineage: Bacteria > Actinomycetota > Actinomycetes > S36-B12 > UBA5976 > ATZT02. Next base: position 8,624 of record JAYPCW010000019.1, read on the forward strand.
GCATCACATTGCTGGAGTCAATTGGAGCTTCTACGGTTAAAATTCCGCCAGCTTTTGCTCCACGCTCAGCTTGAGTAACTTTCGTGTGCTTCTTAACGCGATTGACGCCTTCGACAACAACCTTGCGTTTAACTGGGTCTACTTTAAGAACTTTTCCAGTTACACCCTTGTCTTTGCCAGAAATAACCTGTACTAGGTCACCTTTTTTAATGTGTAGTGACGCCATTACAAAACCTCCGGTGCTAAAGAAATAATTTTCATAAATTTCTTATCACGCAATTCGCGACCCACCGGGCCGAAAATACGAGTTCCTCTTGGCTCGCCATCAGCCTTCAAAATCACTGCCGCGTTTTCATCAAAGCGGATGTAAGAACCATCAGGGCGTCTTAAGTGTTTGGTGGTGCGCACTACTACTGCCTTAACCACTTCACCTTTTTTAACGCCGCCACCAGGAATGGCATCCTTGACGCTAGCCACAATCACATCGCCGATTCCGGCATATCTTCTTTGCGATCCACCTAACACACGGATGCAAAGCAATTCTTTGGCTCCGCTGTTATCAGCTACCCGCAAACGGGACTCTTGTTGAATCATTCTTACTTCGCCTTCTCGATGATGTTGACTAAGCGCCAACGCTTAGTGGCAGAAAGGGGACGAGTCTCAGCGATTTCCACCCGATCGCCGATACCGGCTTCGTTGTTTTCATCATGAGCTTTTAGTTTGGAACGGCTAGAAACAACTTTTCCATACAAAGAGTGTTTGGTTCGGTCTTCAATTTGCACCACTATGGTCTTATCCATTTTGTTGCTGACCACAACCCCTTCACGTATTTTTCGATAGTTCCGAGTTAATTCACTCATGCCACACCTTCTTCAACTGGAGTAATTCCAAGTTCTCTCTCGCGCAAGACCGTATAAATGCGAGCAATCTCACCGCGAACTGCTTTTAAGCGGCCATGAGATTCAAGTTGTCCGGTTGCTGCCTGAAAGCGCAAGTTGAATAACTCTTCTTTTGCTTCGCTCAACTTGGTATTCAATTCTTCGCTTGAATAGCCTCTGAACTCTGATGCTTTCTTAGTTGCCATCTTTTTAACCCTCCGTTATTTCGCGACGGACGATGCGACACTTCATTGGCAATTTGTGCATGGCACGCGTCAAAGCGGTCATCGCAGTTTTTTCGTCAGGAAAGGTAATTTCAAACATCACGCGCCCTGGCTTAACGTTTGCTACCCAAAATTCTGGTGAACCCTTACCGGAACCCATACGAGTTTCAGCTGGCTTCTTGGTTAGTGGGCGATCTGGATAAATATTGATCCAAACTTTTCCACCACGCTTTAAGTGACGAGTCATGGCAATACGTGCCGCTTCAATTTGACGGTTAGTTACATAAGCTGCAGTAACTGCTTGCAATCCATAGTCACCATAAGTCACACGGGTTCCGCCTTTGGCTTTACCGCTACGAGAAGGGTGATGTTGTTTACGATGAGCAACTCTTTTTGGAATTAACATTTATTCACTCACCTCTTCCGCAGGGGTTTCACTGCTTGCCACAACTTCTTCAGTTGCAACTTCAGTGCTGACTTCTTCTACCGTTTCGCCGGCTGCTGCTTCTTCACCATCAGCTTTTCTCGGCTTACGAGCTGGCTTTGATTTAATTGACGATTGGGCAGCCGCACGCTCAGCTGCAGCCTTTGCTTCTTTTTCAGCTTGGGTTACTGGTGCATCACCCTTGAAAATCCAAACTTTTACGCCGATGCGGCCGAAAGTGGTGTGTGATTCATAGAATCCAAAATCGATATTGGCGCGCAAAGTATGCAAAGGAACTCGACCTTCGCGATAAAACTCGGTACGGCTCATTTCAGCGCCGCCTAGACGACCTGAAACTTGAACTCTGATTCCTTTGGCACCATTCTTTAGAGCTGATTGCATTCCCTTGCGCATTGCGCGTCGGAATGAAACACGGCTGGCTAATTGCTCGGCGATACCTTGGGCAACTAATTGGGCATCAACTTCAGGATTCTTTACTTCAAGAATATTTAATTGAACTTGCTTTCCAGTTAATTTTTCAAGATCAATTCTGATGCGATCAGCTTCTTGCCCGCGGCGACCAATCACAATTCCGGGGCGCGCAGTGTGAATATCTACTCTTACTCTTTCACGAGTGCGCTCGATATCAACGCGGCTGATTCCAGCTCTTTGCATACCCTTAGTAAGCAAGCGGCGAATTTCGATATCTTCTTTTACATAATCCTTGTAACGCTCACCCTTTTTAGTGGAATCAGCAAACCACTTGCTGGTGTATTCCGAGGTGTAACCCAAGCGAAAGCCATGGGGATTAACTTTTTGACCCATTATTTATCCTCTGCCTTCTTCTTAGGGGCTGCCTTTTTTGCCGGAGCCTTTTTCGCCGGTGCCTTCTTTGCTACTGCTTTTTTCGCAGGAGCTTTCTTGGCTGCTGCTTTTTTGGCAGGAGCTTTCTTCGCCGGTGCTGCTGCAGCTTTTTCTTCAGTTGCTACTTCAGCTTTTGGTGCGGCGGCTGGCTTGGCCTTTACTTCTTCTTTAACACTTGGTTTTTGACTTCGACGACCAGGTTTTTGACGAGCTGGAGTGCCTTGCTCTTCCAAGATCAATGTGATGTGACTGGTTCGCTTGTCGATTCGATAAGCACGACCTTGCGCACGAGGACGGATGCGCTTCATGGTTGGGCCTTCATCGACAAAAGCTTCGGCGATATACATATTTGAAGGATCTATATTCAAATTGTTCGACGCGTTGCTCATGGCACTCTTTAATAGCTTGCCAACCGGTTCGCTAGCGCCTTGTTCGGCGTAACGCAAAACCGCTTGCGCTTCAAGTGCTGACATGCCGCGAATCATATTGACCACTCGGCGTGCCTTCATGGGCGTCACTCGCACATAGCGTGCTTGTGCCCTGGCTTCCATTTTTGTCCTCGTTCCTTTTCTTTACTTCTTTTGTGCTTTTTGATCTGACTTAACGTGACCTTTGAAGGTACGCGTTGGAGCAAATTCGCCCAACTTATGTCCGATCATGTTTTCGGTGATGAATACTGGGATGTGCTTGCGTCCGTCATGAACTGCAATGGTGTGACCAATCATTTCTGGAGTGATCATCGAACGACGAGACCAAGTCTTAATCACATTCTTTTGGTTCTTTTCGTTTTGCTCACTTACTTTCTTTTCCAAGTGATGGTCAACGAATGGACCTTTCTTTAAGCTGCGTGGCATAAGTGAGGTCTCCTATCGATTCTTGTTCTTTGGACGGCGACGCACAATGAACTTTGAGCTCGCTTTGTTGGGATTACGGGTACGTCCTTCGGGCTTACCGCTTGGGTTAACTGGGTGACGTCCACCTGAAGTTCTACCTTCACCACCACCATGAGGGTGATCTACTGGGTTCATAACCACACCGCGAACAGTTGGGCGCTTGCCCTTCCAACGCATCCGGCCGGCTTTACCCCAGTTGATGTTGGATTGCTCTGCGTTTCCAACTTCACCAACGGTGGCGCGGGCTCTTACATCTACGTTTCTAATTTCACCTGAAGGTAAACGTAATTGCGCAAATGGACCATCTTTTGCCACTAGTTGAATTGCGGATCCAGCAGAGCGAGCAATCTTGGCTCCCCCACCAGGCTTAATTTCAACTGCGTGGATCACGGTACCTACGGGAATATTTCTTAGCGGCAAATTATTACCAGGCTTAATGTCAGCACTTGGGCCAGTTTCGATGCGATCGCCTTGTTTCAATCTGGCTGGAGCCAAAATGTAACGCTTTTCGCCATCAGCAAAGTGCAAAAGCGCAATGCGTGAAGTGCGGTTTGGATCGTATTCAATATGAGCCACGGTTGCTGGAACGCCATCTTTATCAGAACGCTTGAAGTCAATAATTCGATAAGCGCGCTTGTGTCCGCCACCTTGATGGCGAGTAGTGATACGCCCTTGATTGTTGCGTCCACCTTTGTTCTTTACTGGCACCAAAAGAGACTTCTCTGGGGTGTCGCGAGTAATTTCAACAAAGTCAGCAACACTCGAGCCACGACGGCCGGGAGTTGTTGGTTTGTATTTACGAATTCCCATCAATTCTCCTTATGCATTTGGCGCATTGAAGATATCGATGCGGTCGCCTTGCGCCAGGCTCACGATCGCCCGCTTGGAATCTGGACGTGAGCCAGCTCCATAGCGAGTGCGGTATTTTTTGCCAATTCGATTTGAAGTATTAACGTTTAGAACTTTAACTTTGAAAAGTTCTTCTACTGCTAACTTAATTTCAGTCTTATTGGCATCTTTGCGAACTAAAAAGGTGTACTTGTTTTCATCTAATAAACCGTAACTCTTTTCAGAAACTACAGGTGCGATCAAAATGTCGCGGGCGTGTAATTGACTCATTAGACGGCCACCTCTTTATTGTTGTGCTTCAAGAAAAGTTGGTAAGCCTCTTCAGAGAAAACCACATCATCAGCCACGATTACGTCATAAGTGTTAACTTGATCGTAAGCGATGGTATGAACGCCAGGTACGTTTCTTAACGAGAACCAACCAGCAGGATCTTGACGAGTAAGTACTACCAAAACCTTCTTGCCGGTTACTACATTTGCCAAGGCAGCAAGTGCAGCTTTGGTTGACGGCTTTTCACCTTCAACAACTTTGGTAAGTACATGAATTCGGCCTTCTTTTGCTCGGTCACTTAGTGCTGAGCGCAAAGCTGCGGCTTTCATTTTCTTAGGGGTGCGCTCGTCGTAATCGCGAGTGCGGGGCCCATGAGAAACACCACCACCGGCATAGTGCGGGGCGCGAATCGAACCTTGACGGGCGCGGCCAGTTCCTTTTTGCTTGTATGGCTTTTTACCGCCACCAGAAACTTCAGCACGAGTTTTAGTGTGCGCAGTTCCGCTGCGAGCAGCAGCGAGCTGTGCCGTCACTACTTGGTGCATTAGTGGAATGTTCACTTGCACTTCGAAAATCTCACTGGGCAAGTCCACACTCTTAGTTGCTTTGCCGTTAGTGTCTTTAATTTCTACTGAGGCCATTTATGCGTTCACCGCCGTCTTAGCTGCTGAGCGAACCAAAACCAAAGCGCCTTGTGGGCCCGGTACTGATCCTTTAATTAATAACAAACCATTTTCGGCATCAACGCTTTGTACTTTTAAGTTTTGCGTGGTGATGCGGTCATTACCCATACGCCCAGCCATACGAATTCCCTTGAAAACTCTGCCGGGAGTGGCGCAGGCGCCAATCGAGCCAGGGCTGCGGTGCTTCCGCTTTACACCGTGTGAAGCGCGAAGTCCATGAAATCCGTGACGCTTCATTACGCCCGCAAATCCTTTACCTTTGCTGGTACCAGTTACGTCAACAATTTCACCGGCTTGAAAAGTTTCAGCGGTTAATTCCTGGCCGAGGGTATATTCACCAGCATTGCTAGTACGTAGTTCAGTTATATAACGGCGTGGAGTAACCGAAGCTTTAGCAAAGTGACCGGCATCTGGCTTGTTAACTTTGCGAGGATCAATGGCACCAAAGCCAAGTTGAATCGCGCTATAGCCATCTTTTTCTGCAGTACGTACTTGAGTAACTACGCAAGGGCCTGCCTTAATAACCGTCACTGGAACAACTTTGTTGTTCTCATCCCAAACTTGTGTCATTCCCAACTTTTCGCCGAGAATTCCTTTAACAACTTTTTCCATTTTTTCTATCCCTCGCCTACAACTTGATCTCAATGTCGACGCCGGCAGGCAAATCAAGCCTCATCAAGCTGTCAACGGTTTTTGGAGTTGGGTCGAGAATGTCAATTAAGCGCTTATGGGTGCGCATTTCAAAGTGCTCGCGAGAGTCTTTGTACTTATGAGGTGAGCGAATCACTACATAAACATTCTTTTCAGTAGGTAGCGGCACCGGGCCAGCAACCTTTGCGCCAGTCTTGGTAACGGTATCAACGATTTTGCGCGCTGAAGAATCAATTACCTCATGGTCATAGGCTTTTAACCTGATGCGGATTTTTTGTCCGGCCATGGTCTTTGTTACCTTGTCTTTCTTTTAAGTAGTGCCGCTGGTTTTATTTCCGATTAGGGAGCTTGTGGCTCCCTAATCGAAAGTCTTTCGGTTGATTCTTAATTACTTAAGAATCTTTGTTACACGTCCTGCACCTACGGTGCGTCCACCTTCGCGAATAGCGAAACGTAGACCGTCTTCCATAGCGATTGGTTGAATTAATTCAACGGTCATTTCAGTGTTGTCGCCTGGCATAACCATTTCGACTCCACCTGGAAGTGTTACTACACCGGTCACGTCAGTGGTACGGAAGTAGAACTGTGGACGGTAATTATTGAAGAATGGAGTGTGACGTCCACCTTCGTCTTTGCTCAAGATATAAACCTGAGCTTCAAAGTTGGTGTGTGGAGTGGTTGAACCTGGCTTGATAACAACCATGCCGCGTTCAACATCTTCACGCTTGGTACCACGAAGCAAAAGTCCGACGTTCTCGCCAGCTTGACCTTCATCAAGCAACTTGCGGAACATTTCGATACCGGTAACGGTTGACTTTTGTGAATCTGGACGGATACCGACGATTTCCACTTCTTCGTTTACCTTGACGATACCGCGCTCGATACGACCGGTGATAACGGTTCCACGACCTGTGATGGTGAAAACGTCTTCAACTGGCATCAAGAATGGCTTGTCAACTTCACGAGCTGGAGTTGGGATGAAAGAGTCAACGGCATTCATCAATTCAATGATTGAGTCTGCCCACTTAGCATCGCCTTCCAAAGCCTTCAAGGCACTGATGCGCACCACTGGGGTGTCATCGCCTGGGAATTCGTATTTATTTAGAAGATCGCGTACTTCAACTTCAACAAGTTCTAGCAAATCTTCATCGTCAACCATGTCGCACTTGTTTAGTGCTACCACGATTGCAGGAACACCTACCTGACGAGCAAGTAGCACGTGTTCTTTAGTTTGCGGCATTGGGCCGTCGGTTCCAGCTACCACCAAGATTGCACCGTCCATTTGAGCTGCACCAGTGATCATGTTCTTGATGTAGTCAGCGTGACCTGGACAGTCAACGTGTGCATAGTGTCTTGGTTCGGTTTGGTACTCGACGTGCGCGATAGAAATAGTGATACCGCGTTGACGCTCTTCTGGCGCCTTATCAATTTCTTCAAAAGGAGTAAACGGATTGATATCCGGATACTTATCGTGCAGCACCTTGCTGATCGCCGCGGTCAAGGTGGTCTTGCCGTGGTCGATGTGGCCGATGGTGCCGATATTTACGTGCGGCTTTGTCCGCTCGAATTTAGCCTTCGCCACTTTGGTCCTCCTGACCTTTCTTTTTCTTCAAGTCGAGCACTTTGCTCAACTTGAGAGTCTTTGGTTTTCTTACTCGCCGCGTACCTTGGCAACGATTTCTTTTGAAACCGCGTCAGGCACTTGGGCGTATGAATGAAACTGCATGGTGTAGCTAGCGCGACCTTGAGTCTTGGAGCGCAAGTCTCCGACGTAGCCAAACATTTCACTTAGTGGTACCAAGCCACGAACGACCTTCGCTCCAGCGCGATCGTCCATAGATTGGATTTGTCCACGACGTGAATTTAAATCGCCAATTACATCGCCCATAAAGTCTTCTGGAGTTACAACTTCAACTTCCATCATGGGTTCGAGTAATACTGGATTTGCTTTGCGGGCTGCTTCTTTAAATGCCATTGAGCCGGCAATTTTGAAGGCAAGTTCTGATGAGTCAACATCATGGTAAGCACCATCAGTCAAAGTCATCTTCATATCAACCATTGGGTAGCCAGCTAACACACCAGTTTGCATAGCTTCTTGGGCGCCAGCATCAACTGAAGGAATGTACTCTCTTGGAATACGACCACCGGTGATTTTGTTTACGAATTCGTAGCCACCTTCTGGGGTTCCAATTGGTTCAAGGTCAATGATTACGCGAGCAAATTGACCGGCGCCACCAGATTGTTTCTTGTGGGTGTAATCAGTCTTTTCAACGCGCTTGGTAATAGTTTCACGATAAGCAACCTGTGGTCGACCAACGTTTGCTTCAACTTTAAATTCACGCTTCATGCGGTCAACCAAAACTTCAAGGTGAAGTTCGCCCATCCCAGCGATGATGGTTTGTCCGGTTTCTTCATTTGAGGAAACTTTGAAAGTTGGATCTTCTTCGGCAAGTCTTTGAATAGCCGTTGCCAATTTGTCTTGGTCAGCTTTGGTCTTTGGCTCGATTGCCACCGAAATAACTGGATCAGGAAAGTTCATGCTTTCAAGAACTACTGCTTTATCTGCATCACTTAATGTTTCGCCGGTGGTGGTGTCCTTTAGTCCCATAACCGCCACAATGTGACCGGCTGAAGCTTTAGAAATTTCTTCACGCTTATTTGCGTGCATTTGGTAAATCTTTCCAATTCTTTCTTTACGATCTTTTGAACTGTTTAGAACTTGGGTTCCAGCTTCTAGTGATCCTGAATAAATACGAATGTAAGTGAGTTTTCCTAAATGAGGATCACTCATAATTTTGAAAGCAAGAGCTGCAAATGGTTCGCTTGCATCGGGCTTACGTTCAATAACGGTTTCTTCATCACCTTGCTTAAAGCCTTTAATGGATCCAACATCGAGTGGATTTGGTAAGTAACGAACTACTGCATCCAACATTGGTTGCACACCCTTGTTCTTGAAAGCAGAGCCCATCAAGACTGGAACAATTTTGAAATTAATAGTTGCGCGACGAATTCCGGAATGGATTTGCTCTTCAGTTGGCTCTTTGCCTTCCAAAAACATTTCCATTAATTCATCGTCAGCTTCAGCCAAAGTTTCAATTAATTTTTCACGCTTAGCTTTGGCTTCTTCTAACATGTCGGCAGGAATATCTTGAATTTCGAATTCAATGCCTTTGCCTTCGGTATCAGTCCATACTTTTGCCTTCATGGCAATTAGGTCAACGATTCCCTTGAAGTCACCTTCAATACCGATTGGTAGTTGTAATAGCAAGACTGGAGCGTTTAGTCGCTCAACCAACATGTCGAGAGTTCTGGTGTAAACGGCACCAGTGCGATCTAGTTTGTTAATAAAAGCAATACGTGGAACTTTGTAACGATCTGCTTGACGCCAAACGGTTTCTGATTGTGGTTCAACTCCAGCTACGCCATCGAATACCGCAACTGCGCCATCGAGAACTCGAAGTGATCTTTCAACTTCTACCGTGAAATCTACGTGGCCTGGAGTATCAATGATGTTGATGGTGTGACCATCCCAAGTACAAGTAGTTGCAGCAGAAGTAATAGTGATTCCGCGCTCTTGCTCTTGTTCCATCCAGTCCATGGTTGCGGCACCTTCGTGCACTTCACCAATTTTGTAAGTAACGCCGGTGTAATAAAGAATGCGTTCGGTGGTAGTGGTTTTACCAGCGTCAATATGGGCCATGATGCCAATATTGCGAACCTTTGTTAAGTCGCTTTGTACTTCAACGGCCACGGTTATCTATTCCTCTTCTTTTTTTCTTTTACCAGCGATAGTGCGCAAAAGCCTTGTTAGCTTCTGCCATCTTGTGGGTGTCTTCACGTTTCTTAACTGCCGCTCCTAAGCCATTAGAAGCATCTAAAATTTCATTCATCAAACGCTCGGTCATTGACTTTTCTCTTCTTTGACGTGAGTAATCAACTAACCAGCGCAATGCCAAAGTTGTTGCGCGAACATTCTTGACTTCAACTGGAACTTGATATGTCGCACCGCCAACACGACGTGAGCGAACTTCCAAAGTTGGCTTTACGTTGTCTAAGGCGCGCTTTAAAGTGATTAACGGATCATTGCCAGTCTTTTCGCGAGTGCCTTCAAGTGCACCATAAACAATTGACTCTGCAGTTGACTTCTTGCCGCGTGACAAAACTTTATTTACAAGTTGTGTTACAAGTTGTGAATTAAAAACTGGGTCTGCAATTAACGGACGTTTGGTAGCCGGGCCTTTACGTGGCATTACTTCTTCTCCCTCTTTGCGCCATAGCGACTGCGAGCTTGCTTACGATCTTTCACACCTTGGGTATCAAGTGCGCCGCGAACAATTTTGTAACGCACACCTGGCAAATCTTTTACACGTCCACCACGAACTAAAACAATTGAGTGCTCTTGCAAATTATGACCAACACCTGGAATGTAAGCAGTCACTTCAATGCCCGATGACAAACGCACACGTGCAACTTTGCGCAAAGCTGAATTAGGTTTCTTTGGAGTTGTTGTATAAACACGAGTACAAACACCGCGACGTTGTGGTGAACCTTTCAACGCCGGAGTTTTACTCTTAGCCGACTTTTCGCTGCGTCCTTTACGAACCAGTTGTTGAATTGTGGGCACGCACTACTCCAATTTCTTTTTAGTTGGTTTTTTAGCGTTTTCCTTAGACCCACGCGCTCGGGCGTGTTGTCAAAGAGACGCGAAGTCCAAATTTACGCGTATACCTCAACACCGGTAACAGCGGGGGTACCTTTTCCCGCGTGTCTTATGTGTATGTTTAGCCGTGTGAAGCGGCTAATTCCCCTTATTTTATTGAGTTTTTTGATCTTTGGGTGTGCAGATGAAGAAATCTCACCAACCGTGGCCAGTCAAGACGTCTACGTGATCAATTGCCTTGAGGCCGTGAGTCAACCTAGTGAATTGGTGCTTTACTGCGCCGATGCTGGGCAGATTCTCACCAACATCACATGGAGCTCTTGGGGCGATGACACCGCCACCGGTAGTGGGCAGTCTGTGAACAACACCTGCATGCCAACCTGCGCCGAAGGTGATTTTGTAACAGTCGACGTTGATCTCACGCTCTATGACCTGATTGAAAGTGACGGAAGGCTCGTCTACAGCAAAGTTAATATGGTTTATTCAGAGCCGATTAATGGAGTTTTAGAAGAAATTTTTGAACTCCCCGTTACCGAATTTAAATAGCGCGTATTTCGCAACTTTGCAGCACAATTGACTCGTGAAAGTAATAATCGTAGGGGCTGGGTTTGGTGGCTTGGCCGTCGCAAAAATTCTCAGCAAATATCAAGGAATTTCTACGACCTTAATTGATCGACACCCCTATCAACTTTTCTCACCCTTGCTTTATCAAGTTGCAACTGGAGGGTTGCCAGAAGATGACATTGCCTATCCAGTAAGAGCAGCTATTAGTAATTTAAATTTTATAAAAAGCGAAGTCAAAAAAGTTGACCATGACAAAAATCAGATTCAACTTTCCGATAATCGAATTTTGGAATATGACCAGTTAGTTTTAGCAACCGGATCAACTGGAACCACTTTCAATATTCCAGGTGTGGCAGAACATGCGCTTCAAATGAAAACTATTCAAGAAGCTCGAGCAATAAAACACAAACTACTTAATACCTATGAAGAAGTTGCTGAGAATAGAAAACCAAAAGAATCTCTAAGGGTTGTTGTAATTGGTGGTGGGCCTACCGGAGTTGAGGTCGCTGGGGCAATTGCTGAATTACAAAGAAGTTTGACAAAAGAGTTCCCTGAGATTGCATCTTTTGCTGATGTTTCTTTGGTTGAAGCTGGCCCAAGATTGCTCCCCATGTTTAAAGAAAAGTCTTCAAAAAAAGCTAAAAAAGATCTTGAAATACTGGGCGTTAAAGTTTATCTAGATTCCATGGTTGATCGCATGTATGAAAGTGACGTTCACTTAAAAAACGGAAAAGTACTAAGTGCCGGCACCTTTATTTGGGCTGCGGGTGTGTCTGCTTATTCGCAGTGGAATTATCTGGGTGAAACAGATCGAAGTAACAGATTAAAAGTAAACGAATACCTACAATTAAAAGAAAATGTTTGGGTTATAGGTGACGGGGCTAACTTTGAAGTCGACGAAAAACCATTACCAATGGTGGCTCCAGTAGCCATGCAAATGGGACGGCACGTAGCTAAGCAAATCTTAAATTTAAGAAATCAAAAAGCACTTAAAAAATTTAGCTATACAGACAAAGGCCAAATGGCAACAATCGGACGACGTCGTGCAGTTGTCGAGATGCCAAGTGGGATTAGATTTTCAGGAACTTTTGCTTGGCTAACGTGGCTTGCCCTGCACGTTGCCTACTTAGCCGGTGGACGAAACCGGATCAGTGTTGTTGCCGATTGGATGTGGAACTATCTCGCGTGGGGAATTGGCCCAAGACGTACCGTAATTGATTAATCAATCCTAAACTTTAAAGTTATTCCTAAGCCACCAAGTACCGAATCCCGCAAAAAGATTTCTCCATTTAGCTTTTGCACAATTGCATAAACAATGCTCATACCTAAACCCGCTCCACCAGTATCTCGCGATCTAGATGCATCAATTCGGCCAAAACGTTCAAACACTTTTGCCCGCAAGGTCGGACTAATTCCTGGCCCTGCATCATCAATTCCAATTAAAACGTATCTTCCCTCTTGTTTAGTAACCACCTGAACTTTTGAGCCAGCTGGCGTATGTCGCAAAATATTTTGGGTTAAATTGCTAAATATTTGTCGCAATAATTCATCACTGCTGGAAATTTCAGGTGGCCCCTGGAGGTCAAGTAATATTTCGCGAGACTCATCTTGAAATTTCAAATCCAGAAAGTATTCTCTTATTAGTTGTTGGTAATCAATTTTTGTTTTATAAAGATTCGCATCTACATCGATTTTGGCCAATACCAATAGGTCGTTGACCAAACTTTCCATCCTTGTACTCTCATTGGATATTCTCTCTGCCGCTCGAGAAACTAATTCTGGATCATTTTGACTTTTTTGTAGAATTTCCGAATATCCACGAATTACTGTTAATGGGGTTCGAAGTTCGTGAGATGCGTCAGATATGAAGCTCTTAAATGAATACAGCATTCGGTTGATTGAGTTTGTTAATTCAGAAATTTCTGTTCCATCTTTAACTATGGGCATGTTCTCATAAAACCTACCTTCTGCGATTTCCCTGGCTTTTCCAGCCATATCATCAATTGGTTTAAAAAGTCTTCCAACAATCAACCAGGCCAACAATCCAGAAATTAGTGCAATTGCCAATGAAGCAAAGGTAAACCGAAAAATTAATTCTTCTAAAATGTCACGAGACTGCTCTAAACTAACTGCCAGAATCATATAGTTGCCAGATCTATCCGAAGCTGTGATCATCCGATAAGGATGCCTACCTTCGATCGTTACCAAGGTGCGATCCGCTGCTCGAATTTGAGAAACATCTAAATTTGGAAACGGCAAGGCCTCATCT
>JAYPCW010000020.1:0-16723 GCA_038124905.1 Candidatus Nanopelagicales bacterium
ACTCTAGGTTGTCTCCTTGGAATGATAAAAAATTTGATCGGATATTAATTGATGCGCCTTGCACTGGACTGGGTGCCATCCGCCGAAGAAGTGAATCTCGCTGGCAAAAAAAACCTAGCGACGTAAAAGAGTTGGTGACAAACGCAAAAGAGATATTTCATGCTGCTATGAATTCAATCAAACCAGGTGGATTTATCGAATATGTTGTCTGTTCACCTATCCTTGAAGAAACTGACGATTTCGTAAAATGGGCAATGGCGAATTATTCAAATCTAGAGATAATCAGCCCGGAAGAATACCTTTCGGTCTTTGAATCCTCAGTTGACTTAGAACTAGTAGAAATCTCGGAAGTGAGCTTGAGATTTTGGCCTCATCTACATGAATCAGACGCGATGTTTGTGTGTTTGTTTAAGGCTAAAAATGGCAATTAAGATGGACTTATGTCCGGTCTCATAGCACCAAGCATTCTTGCGGCAAATCACAGTTCAATCGGAGAAGCATTAAAGCAGGCTTCAAATGCTGACTGGATCCATGTTGACATTATGGATAATCATTTTGTGCCGAACCTGAGTTTCTCATCCGAGATGACTAAGGCTGTTAGAAAACTAGGAATTGCACCAGTAGATACCCATTTGATGATCGAAGAACCAGAAAAATGGTTATCACAATATCTTGATGCAGGTAGCGACTCGATAACCTTTCACATTGAGGCTACAAAGCACGCTGCGCAATGCATAGAAATTATTAAAGATGCAGGGGCTAAGGCCGCGATAGCTTTAAAACCGCGGACCGACTTTAAGGAAATTCTTCCTTATCTTGAAACAATAGACATGGTTTTAGTTATGACTGTAGAGCCGGGCTTTGGCGGGCAAAAGTTTATGGAAGATCAATTAGAAAAAGTAAAGAATATTCGCTCCGAGATAGAAAAAAGAAAACTTGAGATAAGGCTACAAGTCGATGGGGGCGTAGATAAATCGAATATTGAAAAAGCGTATCTGGCTGGAGCCGATTTTTTTGTGGCTGGTTCAAGCGTCTTTAGAGCAGATGATCCGATGCAAGCAATAGCGGAACTAAAAGGCTTAGTAACTGATTAATGCAAGAATTTTTAGAAGAATTAAAGAGATTAGCTAGTACCCCAATCACGGTACCAAGAAATCCTAGAGTAGCCGCAATAATTGTTGATCAAAATGACAGAATTATTGCCACAGGTATTCATACCGGAAAGGGTAATGACCACGCAGAAGTTGCGGCCTTAAAAAAAAGTTCTGGGGATTTATCCGATTGCACCATGTATGTTTCACTAGAACCGTGCAATCATCATGGGGCGACTGGACCTTGCACAGAGGCGATAATTCAAAGTGGAATAAAAAAACTAGTCATTGGAAGCCTTGACCCAAATCCAGAATCAACTGGAGGATTAAAAAGACTGCGAGATGCCGGGATCGAAGTTTTTGTTTGCCCGGATCAGTCAGATTTCGTCTCGCTTAACCGCCGCTGGATGGAGAGCATTCGGTTAAAGCGACCTTTTGTAGCCATAAAGAGTGCGATCAGCATTGATGGATTTATCTCTAAGAATGAAAATGAAAGATACCAATTAACTTCTTCCAAAGCTTTAGATTATTCACAAGAATTAAGGTGTAATTTTGATGCAATTTTGGTGGGTACTAATACTGTTGAAGCAGATGACCCGTTGCTCACGATAAGAAAATTTGAAAATCAAGAATTCAAACAACCCCTTAGAGTAATCATGGGAAATAGAGAACTTTCACAAAATCATAGAGTATTTAATTCAGATGCTGAGTCAATTCAAATTAAAACCCATAACCCAAATGAGGTTTTAACCCAAGTAATTAAATTAAACGTAAACAGCATTTTGATTGAGGGTGGAGCGAGTGTAGCCAGTGCATTTTTAAGCGATGGCTTAGTTGATGAAATGCATATTTTTATGGCTAACAAGATCTTGGGCCAAGGTGTGAATATGTTTGAACAATTCAAAGAATCTGTACCGCACTTGGAAATCAGCTTTAAAAATGTTCTATCCTTAGAACCTGACGTTTTGATTCAAGCAAACGTTTACGGGAGATGACATGTTCACCGGGCTTATTCGGCACCGTGGGATTTTAATTAATTCTGTTAAAGAAAATGAACTGCTAACCCTAGAGATAGAAAATTCGGAATTGGCAAGAACCGCTAAAGTCAAAGATTCAATTAATGTAAATGGCATTTGTTTAACAATCACTGGGATAAAAAATAACTTGATGTGGTTTGAATTGGTCGAAGAAACTCAAAAGCGAACTACTGCAAGAAATTGGACAAGCAATCAATTCTTACATTTAGAGCCGGCAATGAGTTTAAGTGACAGGCTCGACGGCCATTTGGTTTCAGGTCATATTGACACAACCGCGTCTTTAATTGAAAAAATAGAGCAACCCGATGCCTTAATTCTTTGGTTCAAAGTGCCCGCGGCTTGGAACGGTCTATTGATTGAAAAAGGATCTGTAGCGATAGATGGTGTCTCACTTACAGTTGCGCAATTGCTAGAGAGGGACGATGAATCTGTTGATTTTTCTGTATGGTTAATTCCAACTACTGTCGAAAATACTAATTTTTCTCAACTAAAGGTGGGAGATAAAGTTAATATAGAATTTGATCTTGTCGCAAAATATATCCTAAAAAACTTAAAAAGGACAAACTTTGAAAGTTGAATGTGATCCGATTGAAGAAGCAATAGCTGAGATCAAAAATGGTCGAGCGATCATTGTGGTAGATGATGCCGACCGAGAAAATGAAGGCGATCTGATTTTCGCAGCAGAAGCTACCACTAATGAATTGATGGCTTTCATGATTCGCCATACCTCTGGTGTTGTTTGTGTAGCGATGGAGGGTGAAAATTTAGATCGTCTGAAATTGCCACCAATGACTTTAATAAATGAAGATAAGAAACAAACTGCCTATAGCGTGAGCGTTGACGCAAAAGATGGAATCGCGACTGGTATCAGTGCAAGCGATAGAGCTCATACGGTGAGACTTTTAGCGGACCCAAACACCCAAGCTGAACAATTAACTAGACCGGGACACATATTTCCCTTAAGAGCAGTTGTCGGTGGCGTACTAAGAAGAGCAGGACATACCGAAGCCGCAGTTGATTTAGCAAAATTGGCAGGCTTAGAGCCAGCCGGCGTCATCGCGGAACTAGTTAAAGACGATGGTGAAATGATGCGCGCTAAAGATTGTCGCGAATTTGCCGAGCTTCATAATTTAAAAATGATAAGTATTGCTGATTTGATTGCCTATAGAAGGCGCAGCGAGAAACTCGTGTCCTTAGTTGCTAAGACAACTTTACCGACAGCTTTTGGCGAGTTTCAGGCCTTTGGTTTTAGAAGTTTGGCTGATTCACGCTCGCATGTTGCATTAGTTGTGGGTGATATTAGTGATGGTGAAAATGTTTTAGTTAGAGTCCATTCAGAATGTCTAACTGGCGATGTTTTTCATTCGGCAAGATGCGATTGTGGTGAGCAATTGAATTTAGCGCTGGAACGTATTCAAAAAGAAGGTCGCGGGATAGTGCTTTACATTAAAGGTCACGAGGGACGTGGTATCGGACTTTTACAGAAATTAAAGGCTTACGAACTTCAAGATGAAGGTTTGGATACCGTTGAGGCAAATTTGAAATTAGGTCTACCAGCTGACGCGCGTGATTACGGTACCGGAGCACAGATCCTTGCAGAATTAGGCGTTAAGAGCATGCGTTTACTAACGAATAATCCAGCAAAGCGTGCGGGCCTTGAAGGCTATGGTTTAAGTATTGTGGAACGAGTTCCTTTGATCAGTAAAGAAAAAAAGGAGAACGCACGTTATTTAAAGGTAAAGGCAGAGAAAATGGGCCACGAGTTAGGTGGAAGCTGATGCCTCAAGATGCACAACCGCAAATTGAACTCAATGGAGATTTCTCAAAACTAAATGTTGCAGTCATTGGTGCTTTGTGGAACAAGGATATTTCAGATTTATTGGTAAAAAATGCTCAAGAAACCTTGGAGCGCCACAATGTAAAGCATCAAATTTTTAGAGTTGCTGGCTCTTTTGAATTAATTTGGGCGGCTAACCAGGCAATTATTCGTGGATTTTCTGCCGTAGCTTTGTTCGGAGCAATCATTCGTGGCGAAACTCCACATTTTGACTATGTTGCAAGCGCAGTAACTCAAGGAGCGACTCAATTGAGTCTTGGTGAAGCAATTGTGGGCTTTGGGGTGTTAACTTGCGACACCTATCAACAGGCTTTAGATCGATCAGGAAACTCAGGCGCGAAAGAAAACAAGGGTAAAGATACGATTGAAGCAATTCTCTTGAGTCATCAAGCCTTTTCAAACGAAACTAAAATTGGCTAACGGGGGTACAGATGAAATCTTTTGATGATCTATGGAAAGAACTTAACAAAAAGGTTCAAAGCGCAGATCCTGAATCAAATACCGTGGCCCTGTTATCAAAGGGCGTTCACTCAATAGGTAAGAAAGTTGTTGAGGAAGCTGCAGAAGTTTGGATGGCGGCCGAGTACGAGTCTGTTGATAGAGTTGCAAGCGAAATAAGTCAATTGTTGTACCACGTGCAGGTATTGATGATTAGTTCTGGAGTTGACATTAAAGATGTTTATCGAAGTCTGTGAGTTTTTAAATGCTTAAAGTTGCGATTCCAAACAAGGGACAGTTGAGTGATCCGGCAAAGGCAATTTTAAGAGAAGCCGGGTATCTGAAAAGTGTCCATCCGCGTGATTTGGTGGTAGTTGATCCAATAAATGATGTCGAATTTTTCTTTCTTAGGCCAAGAGATGTTGCGCTATATGTTGAACGAGGAACCTTAGACGCAGGAATTACCGGAATCGATCTGCTTATTGATTCAGGTGCAAAAGCTGAACAATTACTTCAATTAGGTTTTGGAAGCTCTCAATTTTTTCTTGCCGCCCCTAAAACAGGATCGATTAAAAAGGCGGCAGACCTGGCAGGTAAAAGAATTGCTACCAGTTATGAAAAGGTACTCAAAAATTATTTAAGTGTAAACAAGATAGAAGCTGAAATAGTTTCACTTGATGGGGCTGTGGAGAATGCAATTAGGTTAGGCGTAGCAGATGCAGTTGCAGATGTTGTTGACACTGGCACAACAATCGCGCAAGCCGGGCTAGAGCTGATAGGCGATCCGATTCTTTCAAGCGAAGCAGTTTTGATAAAAAATGTTAAAACCGATAAATCCGAAGAGATAAACACGTTGGTGCGGCGATTGTCTTCGGTTCTGGTTGCAAGAACTTATGTGATGCTCGATTATGACATTTTAGAAAATTTGATCGAAGAGGCAGCTAGCATTACTCCGGGAATCGAATCTCCGACTATTTCGCCTCTTCATGAAAAAGGTTGGGTGGCAGTGCGTGCGCTAGTTAAGAAAGAGACTGTCCATATTGCCATGGATCAGCTTTACCAATTAGGTGCGCGGGGAATTTTAGTTACTGAAATCGCGGCTTGTCGTTTGTAGTCTTATGGATTTTAAGGTTAAAGATCCTAAGCTAGTTGAAGCTTTAAATGAGGTAAACCAAAACCCAGAATTAATCTGTGATTATTTGATTAATCACGACTTGCTAGTGGGCCTTTTGGTAGATAAAGAAGAAAAAAAATTAGTAATTTCTTCAACGGAGAATTTCAAAGCTCTAGCAGTATTTTCTACAGAAGAATCATTGAGGGATTTTGCCGCAACCGCTCGACCAGCAATATTTTCAGGTAAAGAAATTGCCGAATTGGCCTTAAAGTCAGACTCTCGGCTATTACACCTGGACCCACCTATGGGACTAGTAATCAACGGGTCCAAATTAAAGGCAATAGCAAGTAGTAGAAGATGGCTGAACCCCCAATTTGATCAATTTCTTATAGATTTGGTGAATCAGCAAGTGAAACAATTTGATGAGGTAACTTTCGAATTGGCGAGCGGCGAGTGGACAGATTTAAGAATTATTCTGCGAGGGGATTTTCAAAATTGTTCTCTAGCCGCGTCAAATTTAGGGCAGTTTCTACATAAAGACCCCAAGGTAATAGAGCTGCTACCTAGCGGGGCTGATATCGTTTACTCGAGCTAGAAATCCAGAAAACAAGAGGAGCGCGAGCTCCCACCTACATCGAGGAAACGACCTCGTGGGGTTACCGGCCAAATTTTGCGGCTAGTAATTGTCTTGTGCTGTTTTTTGGCGAACTGACAAGGAGTGTTTATTAGCGAAGAGCCACGACTCAATGACCGAATAAGAGTTCCACAAGTGCGCCTAGTTGGTCCTAATGGAGAGCAAATAGGAATAGTCAAAACCGAAGAAGCACTAAAAATGGCTCAAGAGGTCGATCTTGATTTGGTGGAGGTAGCTGCAGAAGCGAGACCCCCAGTAGTAAAGATCATGGATTTTGGCAAGTTCAAATATGAAGCGGCATTAAAAGCGAGAGAAGCTAGAAAAAATCAAGCGAATACTGTCGTCAAAGAAATGAAACTTAGACCAAGAATTGAGTCTCATGATTACGACACCAAGTTGGCCCACATAGAAAAATTTCTAAAGGCCGGAGACAAGGTGAAGGTAACAATAATGTTTCGAGGTCGTGAACAATCACGGCCTGAGATGGGCTACAAGTTATTAGCACGCTTAGCAGAGGACGTGACCGAATCAGGGACGGTGGAATACGCCCCTAAGCAGGACGGAAGGAATATGGTGATGGTTTTGGCACCAGTTGCTAAAAAGTCCGCAAGTCAAAAGTCCAAAGCTAATACGCAAAATCAAATCGAAGAGGAGTAGCTGTGCCGAAAATGAAGACCCATAGTGGGGCGAAGAAGAGAATTAAGAAGACCGGATCAGGAAAGTTAGTTCATGAAAAAACTAACAAGCGACACCTACTTGAAGTTAAATCAAGTAAGCGCAAGCGCGGATTAACCGGTACAGAAGAATTGGCCGCTAGCGAGAAGAAAAAAGCTAAGCGACTATTGGGATTAAGGTAGAGAGGAAGCGCAAATGGCTAGAGTAAAAAGAGCTGTTAACGCCCACAAAAAGCGTAGAAGTATTTTAGAAGAGGCTTCTGGCTATCGTGGACAAAGATCTCGTCTGTATCGCAAAGCAAAAGAACAAGTGCTTCACTCAAAAGTTTATGCTTTTAATGACCGACGAGAAAACAAAGGTAATTTCAGAAGATTATGGATTACCCGTATTAATGCTGCGGCCAGAGAAAACGGAATTACTTACAATAGATTGATTCAGGGCCTTAAAGCGGCAGAGATTGAAGTTGATCGCAGAATATTAAGTGATTTAGCGGTCAATGATCCAGAAGCCTTCAAGAATCTAGTAGTGGTAGCACAGAAGGCTATCGGCTCAGCGGTTTAAATTGAAGAATGTAGCTCAAGCGGAGTTATCTGATAATTCCGCTTTGGTTCAAAAACTACGAAAATTAACCCAAAAGAAACATAGAAAAAGTTTAGGCGAGTTTTTGATAGAAGGCCCCTCCTTACTAGATGAGGGACTAAAAGCCAATTGGGTTACTGAAATCTTTTACAATAAAAAATTTAACGATCATGAACAATTGCTCGAAAAAGCCGCTTCACTAGGAATCAAAGCTTATCAAATATCTGAAAAAAGTTTAAAAAAAGTTACGGACACTTCGAACCCGAGTGGAATTATCGCTGTAGCAAAAAAGGTATTTAAAGATTTTTCTGGGGAATCGACTGGAAAATTGGCTCAAGTTATCTACTTAGATGAAGTTCAAGATCCTGGAAATGCAGGAACAATAGTTCGAGGCGCGGCAGCTTTTGGGTTTGACGCTGTAGTTTTTTCAAAGGATTCGGTTGATCCAACTAATTTAAAATGTGTTCGAGCTAGCGCCGGAGGTATTTTTAAAATCCCGATTTATTTTAATGAAGATCTTGAGAAATTTTCCAAGTGGGATTTTGAGATATTTATAGCGGACGCCAATGGCTATGAGGATTTGCCAAAGGTGCAATTAAAAGATAAGCAAGTTTGGGTATTCTCAAATGAAGCTCGAGGAGTGCGAAGTGGCTATGACTTTAAAACTGTGAGAATCCCCATAAAGCATGACACTGAAAGCCTAAATGTGGCACAAGCGGCTTCCGTCTTAATGTTTCACGTTAGCAATAAGATAACCAGCAAATAGCGAAGAGAGCGAAATGTCTGCCCCAAACTCTGATTACGACCCAGTTCAAGTTGAAGCCTTGAGCGAGAAAGAGGTCAATAAGGCAATAGAAAAAGCTTTAAAAGACATTTCTGCGGCAAAGAATCTAGAAGAATTGAAGATCGCGAAGATAAATCATTTAGGAGACAAGTCGCCAATTGCTTTAGCAAATCGTGAAATAGGTAGCCTCCCTCCCGAGGCAAAGGCGATTGCTGGAAAACGCGTTGCAAGTGCTCGATCGCAAATAAGTGAATCTTTTAATAAATCGCAAAAATTCCTAGAAATTGAGCATGAAAATAAAATTCTTATTTCACAAAAAGAAGATTTGACTAAAGTCTTAGCTAGTCCCGATGTCTCTTTGGTAAACATTGGATCGCGGCACCCCTTATCGCAAATCGCTGAAATTATGAGCGATGTGTTCATCGCTATGGGTTACGAGGTTGCAGAAGGTCCTGAAGTCGAGGCCGAATGGTACAACTTTGATTCACTTAATATTTCTGCAAGCCATCCTTCAAGAAGCGCGCAAGATACTTTCTATCTCGAAAGTATGGATTCGGGGAAGGTTTTACGCACGCAAACATCTCCAGTTCAGATGCGAGCCATGCTCACGCGCGATCTACCGATTTATGTTGTGGCCCCTGGTCGCGTCTATCGCAAAGACGAATTGGATGCGACTCACACCCCAGTTTTTAATCAAATTGAAGGATTAGCTATCGACAAAGGTCTTTCAATGGCCGACTTAAAAGGAACCTTAGATCATTTTGCAACTTCTTTGTTTGGCTCAGGTGTTGTCACTAGATTTAGACCCAGCTTTTTCCCTTTCACAGAACCTAGCGCTGAACTTGACGTTCAATGCTTTGTTTGTAAAGACAAATTCAATCCAGAATGTAAAACTTGCAAAGGAACTGGATGGATTGAGTGGGGCGGTTGCGGAATGGTTAATCCAAAAGTATTGCAAACTGCAGGTATCGATACCACGCAATACAGCGGCTTCGCCTTCGGAATGGGACTAGAAAGAACTTTAATGTTTAAATACTCAATTACTGATATGAGAGATATTGTTGAAGGAGACATTAGGTTTTCAAAGCAGTTTGGCAGTGTGCTCAGATGAGAGTTCCAGTTTCTTGGCTTAGAGAATTCGTTAAACTAGGGCCGCAAGTTACCGATGCTCAAATTCAAGAGGCATTTGTCTCTTTGGGTTTTGAGGTGGAGAGCGTAATAATTCACGGATCGGTTACAGGCGAGCTGCTGACTGGTGAAGTTGTTGAAATCAAACATTTAGATCAATTCAAAAAACCAATCCGTTACTGCAAGGTCAAGATTGGGTCGCAAACTCGCGGAATTGTATGCGGTGCTACCAATTTTTCTGAAGGCGACAAAGTAGTTGTGGCTATGCCCGGAGCCGTTTTGCCGGGAAACTTTGAAATCGCTGTCAGGAAAACTTACGACCACCTATCTGAAGGCATGATTTGTTCCGAACGCGAATTGGGTATTAGCGATTCACATGAAGGAATTTTAGTTTTAAATAAATCGGTAAATGTGGGTAGTGATGCCAAGAAAATACTTGGCTTAGGGGAAACTGTCTTCGAACTCTCTGTATTACCTGATCGTGGATACGCCTTAAGTATGCGGGGAATTGCTCGAGAAGTTGCCGCCTATTTCAATAAAAAATACCAAGATCCAATTACAAGATATAAGAAGATTAAACCCACACGCTCCGGCGTGAATGGCAAAATTTTAGCAAACAAGAAAGTCGCGAATTTTTCATTAGTTACGCTTTCTGGAGTTAACCCAAATGCAAGTACTCCGGAGTTTATAAAGCATCGCTTAAATCAAATGGGAATGAGATCAATCTCATTACCGGTGGACGTAACGAACTATGTGATGTTAGAGCTAGGGCAGCCGCTGCATGCGTTTGATAAAAAGTCAGTCAAAGGAACAATCTCAGTTCGGTTAGCAAAAAAAGGCGAGAAGATCAAAACTTTAGACAATCAGGTGAGAGTCCTAATGGATACGGATTTGGTTATTAGTGATTCACAAAAAGCTATTTCGATAGCAGGAATTATGGGTGGGGCGAATAGTGAGATATCAGAAAAAACCCGAGAAATAGTCATTGAGGCAGCTACTTTTGATGCAGCGACGATAAGCCATACCGCTAGGCGCTTAGGACTAACTAGCGAAGCAAGTAAAAGATTTGAGCGAAGCACCGATCCGAACTTGCCTGAATATGCCGCAAAAAGAGCAGCACAACTACTTGTGGAATTTGGTGGAGGAAAGATTGTCGGAGCTAAATACAAGAAGTCGCCGCTACCTGCAAAGCGAATACGTCTTAAATTTGAACAAGTTTATGCAGTTACGGGAATAGCAATTAAGCGAAGTGAAGTAATTAAGAATTTGAATAAAATCGGTATTAAAACTCTAGAGGGCGAGGCAGCACTTACTGCGGTAATACCTAGCTGGAGAAGCGATCTTGAGACACCTAATGATTTGATCGAAGAAATTCTCAGATTACATGGCTATCAACACATAAAAGGTCGTCTTCCAAAGGCGCCGAGTGGCTTTGGTTTATCTAAAAAACAAAAAATTAAACGACAAATAACCCAGGTATTGGCGGCATCTGGATCTCACGAAATTCTTACCTATCCATTTATGGCGGAAGCTGATCTTATTAAATTGCAGATAGCAAGTAAGGATGATCGTTTTAAAATTATTAAAATTTTTAACCCCTTAAGTGATGAAAAACCAGCCATGAGGACAACTTTGCTGCCTGGTTTGATGGAGGTTGCAATCCGTAATCTTTCAAGGGGAATAAATAATTTCTCAATTTTTGAAATTGGAAACGTCTTTCAAAATCATAAGAATTTTAAATCGATACCTAAAATTGGAGTCGGATTTCCACCGAAAAAATTGACATTGAAAGAAATTGATTCCAGTCTCGCTTTAGAAAATCTTCATTTATCTTTGATTGCAGTAGGTCAAGCAATTGAAAGTGGTTGGTGGGGAGAAGGTCACGATCACAGTGCTTCGAGTGTAGGTCAAATTCTAAAATCCTTATTCGATCAATTAGCCATTGAGATATCTTTCCAGGGAACTGGCGCTAATCCGTGGCATCCAGGTCGTTCAACAAAGCTGCTTGCAGCGGGAGAAATTGTAGGTGAATTCGGTCAATTGCATCCAACTGTGGTAAACAACTTTGGATTAAATAAGGATGTATTTGGCTTTGAAATATCGCTAGCGAAGATTATTGGTTTGGCGGCTAGAGATCGTAAATACAGCGCGATCGGAAAGATGCCTTTTGCGATAGAGGATCTCGCATTAGTAGTGAATCAAGAGCAAAATGCGCTAGAAATTCAAGATGCCATCAAAAGAGCCGGTGGAAACCTCATGGAATCAGTAAATCTCTTTGACACATTTACTGGTCAGCAAATTGGAGAAGGTAAGAAATCGCTTACTTTTAGGCTGCTGTTGAGGGCTGATGATCGAACTTTGACAAGTGAGGATTTAGGCCAAGTTAGAGAGCGAATCTTGCACAGGGTTAGCGAAGACTTTGGAGCGCAAGTAAGGACCTAATATACGTATATGCGTATAATTCTGCTATGAGAAAATCAGTGGCGGTTGTTGGAGCTTCTGGCTATAGCGGTGGAGAACTGGTCAGAATTTTGTTGGGCCACAGTGAATTTTCTCTGGATGCGGTTTTTGCCAACAGCGCAAAGGGTCAAAAACTCTCTTTTGTACATCCGCAATTTAACGGAAATCAAATTGAGTTTAAGGATGTTGCTGACCTAGGAATTAATGATTTTGATCTTGTCTTTCTAGCTTTACCCGCAGGTGTTAGTGGCATGTTATTGAAAGACAGAGAACTTAATAAAAAATATGTCGATTTGGGAGCCGATTTTCGTTTAATTGACAAGGAAGATTGGTTTAAATTTTACCCTGGTAAATATTCGGGTGCTTGGACTTACGGTTTACCTGAAGCTTCCAATCAAAAAAGTGCGATAACAAAATCCGACAAAGTTGCAAATCCCGGATGCTATGCAACTGCCGCGAGTTTAGGTTTGTTGCCGGCGGTTAAAGCAGGAGCCTTGAGTGATCATTTTGTCAATATTGTGGCAGCGTCCGGTACCACGGGAGCTGGAAAAAGCCTAAAAGCAAATCTGTTAAACAGTGAAGCAAATAATAATTTAAGTCCATATAAAGTCGGTGGAATTCATCAACACATTCCAGAAATTGAACAAACACTAGGAATTGAATCGACTGATCCAATTAAAATTTCTTTTTTACCTATTCTTGCCCCGATGCCACGAGGAATTTTATTAACTGCTTCCTTTAAATCAGATTTGCCTGAAGACGAGATAAGAGATCTTTACGCGAGCTACTATAAAGGCTCCAAGTTCATTCAATTACTGGAAAAAGATGGTCTGCCCAATACTCGTTCTCTAATTGGCTCAAATAATGCCCATATAAGTGTAGTAAAAGATGCTCGAAACAACTTAGTGCAAACAATTGTTGCGATAGATAATTTGGGTAAAGGTGCGGCAGGTCAAGCTATCCAAAATGCGAATTTAATGTTTAATTTTGAAGAAGATCATGGGCTAGCTAAATATGGAATTGGCTCATGACTATTTGCACGCCTGAGGGGTTCATTGCTGGCACGGCTTCGGCAGCATTAAGAAGTGACGGTAGTGACGATCTTGCGGTAGTAATAAATGAAGGCCCCAAATGGGCTGCTGCTGCAGTATTTACAAAAAATAAAGTCAAAGCGGCTCCTGTTCTCTGGTCTGAGCAAGCCATTAAATCTGGTTTATGTAGAGCTGTGGTTTTAAACTCCGGAGGAGCTAACGCGTGTACCGGCGCTCAAGGTTTTGAAGTAGCTCATAAAACTGCCGAACATCTTGCCCAAAAGTTAGAAGTCGGAGCTATAGAAATACAAGTTTGCTCAACTGGCTTGATCGGAAAACAACTTGACATTTCAAAATTAATGCCAGCAATAGATCAAGCGGTAGAAAGTGCCTCTAAGGAAAGCGGCGAAGCTGCTGCTTGGGCAATATTGACCACAGACACTTACGCAAAAATGGAAGTAATTCAAAGACCTAACTACTCTCTAGCGGGAATGATTAAAGGCGCAGGGATGCTAGCTCCAGACCTTGCCACGATGCTTTGCGTGATCACTACCGATGCAGAGCTAACGAGTGAAGAATTGAATCAGACACTTACAGGCGCGGTAGAAAAAACCCTAAACCGGATTGATTCTGATGGTTGCACTTCAACAAATGACACAGTACTAATTATGAGTTCAGGCGCAAAAGGACGCTGCGATCTTAGAGAATTTGAAACAGATCTAAAAGTTCTTTTACACGAATTAGGTCAAAAATTAATTAATGACGCTGAAGGTAGTACGAAAACGATTGCCGTCACAGTTAAAAATTGCACAACTGAAGAAATGGCAACATCGGCTGCAAGGGCTGTGGCGAGAAATAATCTATTTAAAACTGCTATGTACGGTGCAGATCCAAATTGGGGTCGTATTTTGGCAGCGCTTGGCGTGATTGATTTTGACTTTGATCAATTTAAAGTTGATGTATATTTAAACGGATCCCTGGTATGCAAATCAGGTGAAACCTTTGAGGCTAATACTGATATTGATTTGACTGACCGAATGATCGAAGTGGTTATTGATTTCAACCAAGGTAATGCAACATCAACTGTTTGGACTAATGATTTAAGTGAAAAATACGTTTATGAAAATTCGGCATACTCAACATGAGCACTACGGAAATGGCACTCACTAAAGCAGCGGTACTGGCGCAAGCTTTACCTTGGTTATTGAAATTTAGAGATTCAATTTTAGTTATAAAATTTGGTGGCAATGCTATGACCGACGTTCGCTTGTTCAAGAGTTTTGCCGAAGACATTACCTTTTTAAAATTGGCTGGGATTAATCCAGTGGTGGTGCATGGTGGTGGTCCTCAGATATCTGCGGCGTTAAAGCAGGCTGGAATTGAAACAAAATTCATTAAGGGACTTCGCCACACTGAGGCAAACGCGATCCGAATAATAAAAAACGTACTAGTTAACGAAATTCAATTCAACATAAAAAAGGCGATTAACGAAGTACATGAATGTGCTGTGGGTTTGAGTGGCGATGAGCGGGGACTGCTTAAAGCAACAAAAATAAATCAATTGGACGGTGAAGCGGTTGATTTGGGTTTAGTTGGTGAGATTGTCCAAGTAGACCCCTCCGCGGTCAAAGAAGTAATCGCGCTAGGAAAAGTGCCAGTCATTAGTACCTTGGCGGTAGATGAGCAAGGAAACACCTTGAACGTAAATGCAGATTTTGCAGCAAGCGCCCTAGCTATCGCGCTACAGGCGCAAAAATTAGTGGTGCTCACCGATGTAATCGGATTAATGAGTAAGTATCCAGATCCAGACAGTTTAATTCCCCAAATCACCTTAAAGGACTTAAAAAAACTGTTACCAGATTTAGACGAAGGAATGAAGCCAAAAATGCAATCGTGTTTCTGGGCTGTTGAAAGTGGCGTTCCCAGAGCACACGTTTTAGACGGTCGAATCGAACATGGCTTAATGGTCGAAATATTTACTGACCAAGGGGCCGGAACCATGGTAATTCAAGATGAGTGAACTTATTAATAGGTGGAATCAAGCTTTTTTAGGAAACTATGGAACACCTGATGTTCAGATCGTTTCTGGATCTGGAGTTTATGTTAAAGATTCGAACAATAAAAAGTATTTAGATTTGGTAAGTGGAATTGCTGTTTCCTCACTTGGGCATTCCCATCCGGCAGTTGTGAAGGCAATAAAGGTTCAGTCCAAAAAGTTAATTCATACTAGCAATCTTTACATCAACGAGCCCAGTCTTAAATTAGCTGAAAAATTGCAAAGTCTCTCCAAGAGAAAGAGCAGAATTTTTTTCTGTAATTCTGGGGCGGAAGCTAATGAAGCTGCTCTGAAAATCACTCGAATGAATAAATCAGGATTAGCTCTCTCGCTTGAAAATTCCTTTCACGGTAGAACTTTTGGAGCGCTCTCGCTCACGGGTCAAAAGGCTAAGCAGGCAGGCTTTGAACCACTACTGCCAGGTATTGAATTTCTGCAAGCCAACCAAAAAAATCAGCTCGCAGATTTTCAAGAGAACGAAGTGAGTTCTTTATTTTTCGAGCCAATTCAGGGCGAAGGTGGAGTAGTAGATCTTGACTTTGACTTTTTGAAAAGCCTCAAAGTCTTTACCAAAGAAAAAAATGCTTATTTAGTTGCCGATGAAGTGCAGACTGGAATTGGCAGATCTGGCTACTGGTTTATGAGCGAATCGCTCGGACTGGATCCCGATGTAATTGTGCTAGCTAAAGGATTAGCTGCTGGATTGCCCATCGGTGCGATTATGGTTTTTGGAGAATTGGTGGATGGGTTTAACCCCGGTGCTCACGGCTCTACTTTTGGCGGCAATCCTTTGTCTAGCGCTGTGGCACTTGCAGTAATTGAAACTATTGAAAAATACAGTTTGCTGGAAAATTCGAGACTGCGTGGTGAGCATTTCGCACGCAATTTAAGCGGCCATAAAGCAGTTAAAAAAATAAGTGGATCTGGACTTTTGCGTGGCATTTATTTACAGCGACCGGTTGCCAAGCAGGTTGTCGCTAAAGCGCAACAATCTGGATTGTTGCTCAATGCCTTGTCTGACTCGATCATCAGAATTGCACCTCCATTGATAATCAAGAAAAAACAAATTGATTTTGCCTGCGAGATTATTGATAAAGCATTGGATACGGTATGAAAATTCCACCTACTAAGAATTCTCGACATCAAGCAATTAAAGATATTGTTTCAAATAAATCAGTTACTTCACAGGCGCAAATTCTCAAAGAATTGCGACGTCTTGGAATAGAGATTACTCAGGCAACACTATCCAGGGATCTTGATGAGTTAAAGATTGCCAAGAGTCAAAACGAAAAACAAAATACCTATCAATTTATAGAGAGTTCAGCTAATCATTTAAAGAGAATTATCAACGCTGATTTAATCGTTGGAATTGATCACTCAGCCAATATCGCTGTGGTAAGAACTCCGCCAGGAGGTGCGCAATTTTTTGCCTCATCTGTGGACAGCTCAGGCTTAAATGAAATTATTGGAACTATTGCTGGCGATGACACGGTATTGATCGTGACAAAAGATGCGCATGGAGGTAAGAAGGTCGCAGAACAGTTGTGGGAATTAGCTAGAAGTAATCGGTAGAGTAAGAAACAGAAAAGGGAGAAAAGGTGAGTGAAAAAGTAGTTTTGGCATATTCCGGAGGACTCGATACCTCAGTTGCCATCGGTTGGATTAAAGAAGAGACCGGAAAAGATGTCATTGCCGTTGCGGCCGATGTTGGCCAAGGCGGTGAAGACATGGAGGTAATTAAGAAGCGTGCCCTAGCTTGCGGAGCTGAAGAATCGATAGTCCTTGATTTGAAAGAAGAGTTCGCTAACGAATATTGCTTACCGGCACTAAAAGCAAATGCCTTATATATGGATAAGTAC
>JAYPCW010000020.1:16733-20966 GCA_038124905.1 Candidatus Nanopelagicales bacterium
GATAAGTACCCATTAGTTTCTTCTTTGTCTAGACCGCTCATTGCAAAACACATGGTTGATGCAGCCAATGAGTACGCAGCCGACACAGTCAGCCACGGCTGCACTGGAAAAGGAAACGATCAAGTTCGTTTCGAGGTGAGTTTTGCTGCATTAAATTCTGACTTAAAGGTCTTTGCGCCCGTCAGAGACTCTTCTATGACGAGAGATAAAGCAATAGTATTTGCAGAAGAAAATAATCTTCCTATAGATGTCAATAAGAAAAGTCCATATTCGATAGATCAAAATGTTTGGGGGCGTGCGGTAGAAACCGGTTTTCTTGAAGATATCTGGAATGGTCCAATTGAAGATATTTACTCTTATACCTCGGCTCCTGATACCAATAAAGCGCCAGACGAAGTAACAATAACCTTTGAGTCGGGCACACCAACTCACATCGATGGTCAGAAGGTTTCGATGCTCGAAGCTATTGAAATCATGAATCGTCGAGCTGGCGCTCAAGGAATTGGGCGAATCGATATGGTTGAAGATCGCTTGGTTGGAATCAAGAGCAGAGAAGTTTATGAAGCTCCCGGAGCCATGGCGCTCATTACTGCCCATCGCGAAATGGAAAGCGTCACAGTTGAACGAGAACTAGCTAGATTTAAACGATTAGTGGAACAGCGCTGGGCTGAATTGGTTTATGACGGCCTCTGGTTTTCACCACTCAAAAGTGCTTTGGACGCTTTCATTAACCAAACGCAAAAGCCGGTTAGTGGAGAAATCAGGATGAAATTACATGCAGGAGTAGCTCAAGTAACCGGTCGCCGAAGCGAAAATTCGCTTTATCGATACGATCTCGCGACCTATGACAGCGAAGATACCTACGATCAATCTTGGGCGAAGGGTTTCATTGAGATATTTGGCATGACAACAAAGATTGCCTCCGATAGAGATCGCAGAATTTAGTGAAGACGCAGCAATTATGGGGAGCTCGGTTTACAAAACCAATGAGCAAAGAATTATTCAAATTAAGTCAATCTACGGGCTTTGATTGGCGCCTAGCTCCCTATGACTTGCTGCAAACTATGGCACATGCACAGGGTTTATTAGAAGAGAAAATAATTTCTCAGGCTCAATTCAAAAAATTAAATGTGGCATTGAATGGAATGTTAAAAGACTTAAAAAAAGGCAGATTAACACCCGCTTTAGTCGATGAAGATGTGCATAGTGCGTTAGAAAGAATCTTGATCGAAAGATCTCCACAGGTTGGTCCTTGGGTTCGAGCCGGCAGAAGTAGAAATGATCAAATTAGTTGTGATTTGAGAATGTACTTGCGCGATGAAGTAAGAGATATTTCACGCCTGGTAATCGATTTAGCCACTGAGTTAATTTCCCTAGGGCAAAAACATGCATCAGATCCAATGCCCGGATATACCCACACCCAGCGGGCGCAACCTGTCACGCTAGGCCATTTGCTGCTTTCACATGTTCATGGATTATTTCGAGACTTAGATCGACTCCAAAATTGGGACGAGCGGGCAGCAGTTTCACCGCTTGGCGCGGGAGCTTTGGCAGGCAGCGGAATTGTAAAACAAACCAGAATGACTGCCAGTTTGTTAGCTTTTGACGATTTTAGTTTAAATTCTATAGATGCGGTAAGCGAAAGAGATTTTGTTGCTGAACTTGCCTTTGATCTTGCACTATGTGGAGTTCATCTTTCAAAACTAGCTGAAGAAATTATTTTGCTATCGACTAGTGAATTTGGTTTTGCAAAACTCGACGATGCCTGGAGTACCGGCTCGAGCATGATGCCTCAAAAAAAGAATGCCGATGGTGCCGAGTTAACCAGAGGAAAATCAGCAAGACTAATCGGTAACACCACAGCAGTTCTCACGCTATTGAAGTCGCTTCCTTTTGCCTACAATCGAGATTTACAGGAAGACAAAGAACCAATTTTTGACTCAGTCGACACCATGAAGCAGATTCTGCCAGTAATGTTAGGCGTTGTTTCCACGCTTCAATTTGATTTAGCAAAACTTTCTGAACAGGCTTCTGGGGGATTTTCTCTTGCCACCGAAATTGCTGATTATTTAACTCGAAAAGGGATGGATTTCAAATCTGCTCATGAAATTACTGGTAAATGTGTCAAACTTGCCGAGGAAGCGAATCTTGAATTAGCACAATTGTCACTCAAACAATTAAATTCAATTAGTAAGGCATTTGCCAGCGATGTGTATGACTGGCTTAACGTCGCAGGTAGTCTCAAAAATAGAAATTCGGCAGCCGGAACTAGTCCCACGAGTATTAAAAATCAAATCAAGGGTCTGCAGAAACAAAGACAAAGCTATGCTTCATGGGCTAACGAGATCGTTTTTAGAAAGTTGGAAGATGCATAAACCCGGGGTAGTAAAGGACCTTCAGGCGAGGGACTTAATTCATCAAACCACTGATGTAGCGGACTTAGAGAAACTACTTGATGAAAAATCAATTACTTTTTATATTGGCTTTGATCCAACGGCAGAGAGTTTGCATTTGGGAAATCTGATGCAGATTTTGGTGGCAAAGCGGCTTCAAAATTACGGCCATCAGCCTCTTTTGCTTGTTGGGGGAGCAACCGGCTTAATTGGCGACCCCAAAGAATCTGGGGAGAGAAGTCTCAACGAACTAAAGACAGTTCTAAATTGGACGGAAAAAATTCAGAGACAGATCCAGCCATACTTTGACTTTGTCAGTGAAAACGCAGCACGCGTAGTCAACAATATGGAATGGACGAGCCAGATTTCTGCAATCGATTTGTTACGAGATATTGGTAAACATTTTTCAATTAACAGAATGTTGGAACGTGAGGCAGTGTCTGCAAGATTAAACGCCGCTGGAATTTCTTATACAGAATTTTCTTATGCAATTCTACAAGCCAATGATTATTTCGAATTGAACCAAATTTACAACTGTCAGCTTCAAACTGGTGGAAGCGATCAATGGGGCAACATTACTGCTGGTGTTGATTTCATTCGACGAAAAACCGGTAATAAGGTTCATGCATTAACCACTCCGCTTTTAACAAAAGCTGATGGTGGAAAGTTTGGAAAGACTGAAGCAGGGACTATTTGGCTTAGCTCAGAATTAACTTCACCTTTTGCTTTCTATCAGTTTTGGATCAATACTGATGATGCTGACATAGAAAGAATGATGATGGCTTTCAGTCTAAAACCAATTGAGGAAATTAGAAATATTCTAAAAATTAATAACGAAAATCCAGCAGCTAGAATTGCCCAACGAGATTTAGCTTACGAATTAACTTCACTAGTGCATGGAAACTCACAAACTCAAAAAGTTATCGCAGCAACTAGTGCATTCTTCTCAGATGGTGAATTGAAATCACTAGATGAAGATACGCTAATTTCAAGTTTGCGTGAAATTGAATTAGTAGAACTTCCAAAAACCGACGCTGATTTACCTTTAGTTGATATCTTGGCTAAAACTAAATTAGTAAACAGCAAAAGCGCAGCGAGAAGAGCTATTTTGGAGGGTGGTGCCTACTTAAATAACCAACGAATTGCCGATGGGGAGCAGAAAATCGACCGGGCGGATCTGTTGGCTGGTGGGGTGGTGGTCCTTAGGCGAGGCAAGCGGAATCTTGCTGGGGTCAGATTCGGGGGTCCTGAATAGGCCTTCCTATAGGGTCAGATAGACTTCGAAATCGCTGTTAATTCTTAGAAGGAACGGACACTTCAAGTGGCCGGTTTTAAGAGCAGCAGTCAGCAGTAAAATCAGTCGCCCTAAAACTTCCCCGAAAGGGATGATTTAGTGCGCGCCTGTAACTTGAGAACTCAATAGTGTGCCGAAAGTCAATGCCAAATACCCCCGAGGTTGAGGCGGCGTAAGCCATTTCAACTTAGGGAATTCCTTTGGTATGACAATTTAAATAAGCAGACAGCTTGGAATCTTGTCAGCCTAAGATCAAACCATTCTTTAACGGAGAGTTTGATCCTGGCTCAGGACGAACGCTGGCGGCGTGCTTAACACATGCAAGTCGAACGATGAAGCGGAGCTTGCTCCGCGGATTAGTGGCGAACGGGTGAGTAACACGTGAGCAACCTGCCCCAAACTCTGGAATAACTCCGGGAAACCGGAGCTAATACCGGATACGTCAACCGGCGGCATCGCCTGGTTGTGGAAAGTTTTTCGGTTTGGGATGGGCTCGCGGCCTATCAGCTTGTTGGTGAGGTAACGGCTCACCAAGGCGACGACGGG
>JAYPCW010000021.1:0-18735 GCA_038124905.1 Candidatus Nanopelagicales bacterium
GCCACCCATTTTTTGTTAACTCTTTAGTATCTCTTGCCAACGAGGCGGGGTCACAAGAAAGGTAGATGATCTGTTCCTTGGCAGCTTTTGCTAAGTATTTTGTTGCGACAATTCCTAAACCTTTACGAGGAGGGTCCAAAATCACCAAATCAAACTCTTCAGGAGTTTCCTTTAAATAGACTTCAGCCCTTTGAGATACCACACTAGCCTTAGGGAATTTTTGTAAATTTTCTTTTGCACAGTTGCTTGCCGCTGCGTCCAATTCGACGCTCACAAGTTTTTGTGTTTTATGTTTTTCCAGCAAGAGGCGGCCAAAAATCCCCACCCCGGCATATAGATCCAGAGTACTTTCAGCAGTGATGACTTTTGAAAGCAGTAAGTTGCTGAGTGATTCCGCGGCCCTGATATGAGGTTGCCAAAAACCAGTATCCATGTGAATAAAGTCAAAGCCTAAAATATTTGTTGTCACTTTCTTAGATGATTTTGCGGACACCACTTGCGCCTGGCCGTCGCGTGCGATCAATATTTGCTCGTCACTAAATTTCTGATCTTTTAATTCATTAAGCAAATCATTTATTTCTGGAGTAGCAATCTGGCAATTTGCTATAGGAACAATTTCATGAGATCGATATTTTCTATACCCTAATTTTCCATCGTAATTTGGAGCAAGTCGAATCTTGCTGCGCCATTGATAGTCTTTTGGCTCAAGTTGATGTGCCTTCGCTAAGTGAGCAACAGACAAGTTCGCTAATCGTTGCATTTGCTCTACTAATACATTGATTTTTAGTTCTCTCTGGTAATCAATTTGGGCATGCTGAAAATCGCATCCTCCACAATCTGCTTCTTTAAAATAAATACACTCTGGCTCAACTCGAAACTGACTAGGCTCAATAACCTCGATCGCTTCAGCAATCCAAGCACGCCCTCCTGGAGCTTTCTTTAAAATTCTTACCTTAACCAGTTCATCAGGTAAAGCCTTGCGAACGAATAAAACTTTTTCTTCATAGCGGGCGACAACAAAGCCACCATGGGCTATTTTCTCCGCCTTGACGATTACTTCTTGATTAAGTTTCAATTTAGTCTTTTAGGTAAGTATCTCGGGCCGCTTTAGCAATTCGATAAGTTAGGTAAACAGCTAGTAAATAAAGGGGCCAACCCATAAATAATCTTGCAGTTCCTAGCCAACCTACTGATTGATTGAAGTAAAGAGGGATTTGCACAAACAGCCTCACCGAAAATAATCCAACCCATAACCAGGTGAGATTTATTGCCACCTTTCGTAAAGCAGGCGTAGTTAACCAGGCTTTGGTGTTCCCGCTTATTGCTCCAATCAAATAGGCCAACAGGGGTCTCTTAATTAAAATTGAACCAGCAAAAAAGAGGCCATAGGCAGCATTAGTAATCAATCCAGTTAAGAAAAAATTAGCAGCGTTATTGGTTCGATAGGTAATATAAACAGAAATACCTAATCCAAAAAACCCCGCAACAACCTGTGAAAGCGTTTCTTTTTTGATTAATCTCCACAAGAAAATGGCAGCTCCCACAGCCAAAGCCCAATAGAGCGCTAGATTTAAATTCATTGTTGGTAAATAAAGAATTAAAAATATTGCTGCTGGGAGCCCGGAATCTAAGAGACCTTTCCAGCCACCTAAGGCTTTCTCAAAAAGTTGGCGATCTGGGTCTTGTTCACTCATTAGCGCCCTGTTGATCCAAAACCACCGCTACCCCGGTCGGAATCTTCTAATTCACTTACCAATTCAAACTTAACTTGCTTAAATTCTTGAATAACTAATTGGGCAATTCTGTCTCCGGGCGAAATCAAAATCTCTTTTTTTGGATCTAGATTTATTAAGATTACTTTTATTTCCCCCCGATAGCCCGCATCAATTGTTCCCGGGGAGTTAAGTACTGCCAAACCTTTTTTAATCGCTAAACCTGATCGTGGATGTACCAGGCCAACAGTTCCCTCCGGTAGCGCAATTGCGATACCAGTTCTCACCATGGCCCTACCAAAAGGTTCAAGATTTACTTCTTCAATGGAATAAAGATCAAAGCCTGCATCATGTTGATTTGCTTGCACCGGGATCACTGCAGCTGGATCTAATTTCAAGATAGGAACGCGTAACACTCTGGTCCTTTCTTGAGCGGTATTGGGCTCTGCGACAATAGAGTCTATGGCAAAGAGTTCGCAATCGTTCAGCGCTAGGTTATTGACTCCTATCTTGACACCATTGGCAACCTTGCTCGCAAAAAAAGTGTCCACCAGCACCTTCACCAAAGCTACTGGTCATAAACCTCCCAGCAAAAAAAATCCAGGAAATTATTCAGACAACCTGCTATGGGCCATCGCGCTGACAACCTTTATTGCACTCGCTCAGATGCTCGTTCAGAAATTTCTAGAAAAAGAGAAACCTTAAGCGCATTCGTCGCAGATCATTACACCTTTTTTTTCGCTAGCCAGGCGACTGCGGTGCATCACCAGAAAACACTTTGAACAAGTGAATTCATCAGCTTGTTTAGGAACCACCTTTACTGAAAGTGATTCATCGGAAAGGTCTGCGCCAGGTAATTCGATGGTTTCGCTGATTTCATTCTCATCAACGTCGGCTTGCGGGTTATTTGTCTCTGCCCGCTTCGCCTTAAGCTCTTCGAGACTGTCTTCGGCTAACTCTTCGTCAGTCTTGCGCGGGGCATCATAATCTGTTGCCACGGTCTCTCAATCTCCTTTTGCTAATACTTGCGAGGATTGTGCCCTATCACGCTCACTTTCGCACATTTTTGCTGCGGTGAGTTAAGACACAGTAGGGCTCCCTTGAAGACTTAAACCAGTCAGGGGGACAATTTATTTCATGCCGATTTATTCATTATTTGATCTAACCCCCGAGATTGATCCAACTGTATATATCCATCCAGATTCAGTCATTATTGGCGATGTTCGCATAAGCGCTGGGGCCTCCATTTGGCCTTGCGCGGTATTGCGGGGAGACAGTAATTACATCTCAATCGGTAAGGACACCTCCATCCAAGATGGAACTGTTATTCATTGTCGCAATGAACAGGCAACCGTCATTGGGGCTCGTTGCGTAATTGGCCATAACGCCCACTTAGAAGCCTGCACCGTGGCAGACGATTGCTTAATCGGCTCTGGCTCAACCGTTTTAGAGGGAGTAACAGTTGGGGCGAATTCATTAGTGGCAGCGGGCTCGGTGGTTTCGCCGGGCAAGCAAATTCCTGCCTTTTCCTTAGCGCTAGGTGTGCCTGTAAAAATTAAAGAAAATGCTTTTGAGCCAGGTTCTTTTGCTGCATCTGTTGAAAATTATTTACAGTTGAGTGAAAGATTTAAAACTGGGTTGAAGCGAATAGATTAGTAATATTTTTTATAATTCTCGCGAATTAAAGTAGCAAAATCATCAAACACTCCTGGATTAGCTGCAATTGCCAGCTCATCAGACAATGGTGCTCCCGGTAAGCCTCCAGTTTTACCACCCGCTTCTTCTACAAAAAGCGCACCTGCCGTGTAATCCCAGGGATGTAAACCAGTTTCAAAATAAGCGTCAACTCTTCCCAAACCCACCATGCAAAGGTCAATAGCAGCTGAGCCATCTCTCCGAAAATCTCTTACCTGATCTGAAATTTCTAGAATTACTTGACCATGTTTTTTTCTTTTTTCTTTCTCATAACTAAATCCTGTTGCAACTAATGTATGAGCCAAGTTGGTATTTCGAGTTATCTGAATTTTTTGTTTACCTAATTGATTAATTAAATACGCTCCCTCACCTTTAACCGCCAAGTAAGTTTCACCAAGCAAGGGGGCATGGACTACGCCAACTTGGGTAATGTTGTCGACTTTGACTCCGATTGAAACTGACCAGATCGGATGTCGATGCAGATAGTTAACTGTGCCGTCGATTGGATCTACTACCCACTTCACATTGCTCGGCGTCTTGGAATTGTTTACCGACCCCTCTTCGCCCAGAAAAACATCGTGCGGGCGTTGGCTTTTAATTTGCTCTACGATAAAAGCCTCCGCGGCTTTATCCATAGCCGTGACGATGTCAGTTTCTGATGTTTTAGTGGCAACACTTAAATCTTTTGGGCGATCATTTACCAGAAGCTTTCCGGTGGCTTCGGCAATCTCTAATGCCATGAATTCAAGTTGTTTTATTAATGATTGCTCCATCGGTACTTAGCGTACTTGCCCCGAGGCCGTAGCATTTGACTCGTGTTCAAAACCTATAAAGCGATTTTGAGCCTGCCTGGTAGCAAGAAATTCTCCCTCGCTGGATTTATCGCCAGATCTCCCATGGCTATGTATGGGTTAGCTACGGTTCTTTTAGTTCAATCACGATTTGATAGTTATTTTTTAGCTGGAGTTGTTGGAGCAACTTTGTCGCTTTCGGCAGCAGTTGGCGCACCAGTCTCATCTCGCTTTGCAGACCGCCTAGGACAACGGCGAGTAATTCCGATCATCTTGAGTATTCATTCAATTAGCCTCTCTCTTTTAGTAGGGCTAGTTTTACTTCGATCTACTTTTGCCTGGATTGTTGTAAGTGCGATTCTTTCTGGGCTTGCTATGCCCAGTATTGGTCCCATGATTCGCGCCCGCTGGATGTTCATCACAAAATCAGATCGTCAACTCAACACGGCATTTGCCTTTGAAAGCGTGGTTGACGAGGTCATATTTGTCTTAGCCCCACCGATTGTCACTGTTCTTTGTGTTTCAGTTTTTGATGCCTCGGGATTATTTCTTACAATAATTTTGGTTACCGGTGGAAGCATCTGGTTAACCACGCAGCGAGCAACTGAACCACCACCGCATTCGAAAGAGATTAAACGCAGTAAAGCAGCAATTTTGATGCCTGGAATGATGAGTGTCTTTTTTATCTTTATGCTGTTCGGTGGAGTGTGGGGAGCTGCAGAATTAGTTGTTGTTGCGTTCTCTCAAGAGCTGGGCAATAAAAATTTAGCTGGAGCTTTAATTGCGGTTTGGTCTTTTGGTTCGCTAGTTGCTGGCGTAATTTTTGGGACAGCAAATTTCACAGGGGCTATTTCCACGCGCTTCACAATCACCATGTTTTTCTTCTCACTATCACTTTTTGTTTTACCATTCATTAATAGTTTTAAAGTAATGTTTCCGGTTTTATTAATCGCAGGATTAGCGATTAGTCCTGCTTTGATAACTGGTTATACCTTGGTGGGCAGATTGGTGAATAGAGACCAACTAACTGAAGGCTTAGCTTGGGCAAATACGGGATCTGGATTGGGATTATCACTAACAGCTCCCTTGGCCGGCTGGCTTATTGATGAAGCTGGATCTAGTGTGGCATTTTGGCTTGTGTCACTATCGGGGCTAGTGGGATTTTTGTTAACTGTGATTTCTCTCCCATGGTTAAGGCGCGCCGACGAGCCTATTCAAAATTAAAAGCGATTTTGCTTGAGAATTGTCTAAGGTTGGGTTAAGAATTTTTGTTATAAAAGGAGTATCTTTTGCGCGCCTTGCGATTCACAAAACTAAGTGATGATGGCGCTTTTTTGCATCTTAGAGATTCAGATGGAATCGACTATCAAATTGAAATAGGTGACGAAATTCGTGATGCGGTACGTCAATGGAAAGAGCGTCCTAAGCCGCAAGAACAAGACTCAAATCAAAACTTAACTGTTGCCGAAATCCAATCTCGAATTCGTGCAGGAATTACCGCGGAAGACCTTGCCCAAGTGACCGGGATTGAGTTAGGCCGTATCAGAAAATACGAACAACCTGTCTTGCAGGAGCGCTACTTCATCTCTGAGAAAGCAAGACAAACTGAAATAAGAAGAGCTCGTGGCAGCGCAAACTTCAATGACATTGTTCAGGAAAGAGTCGCAAATGGTGGTGGCGCCGTCACCTCGATGCGTTGGGATTCTTGGCGGCGTGAAGATGGCAGATGGAATATTGCACTCTCATTTATGGGAAAAAAAGGTGAAAGTGAGGCACATTGGGTTTTTGACTCTGCTGTGGCAACCATCGCTCCTTTGAATGAAGTTGCTCGCTGGTTAATAGATAGCCCCGAAGAATTAACTGAAGACGTTAAACCAGCTCCTCGCTTGGTAGCAGTGCCGCAAACTCCAGCCAATGAGAGTGATCCTGAGCTTCCCTCATGGGTTACACCGGAAGGTCAAAGCGACCCAGCTGCGCAAACCATGCCGCTGCCAAAGCCAGATTTAGCTAAAACATCTATGTTCAGCCCTACGGAAGAACTCACTGAAACCGTATCTGAATCAGCATCAACTCCTACAGAGAGCGTAGAAGAAAAACCAAATCCAAAACCCAAGCGAGCTTCAGTACCAAGTTGGGATGAAATTTTATTTGGATCAGGATCAAAAACAAACGAATAAGGTTTAATTAATTGTCCCCAAAAAAAACAACTTTAGATCTTAATGTTCCTGAGCGCATCATTGATATTGATGTATCAGATGAAATGCGTGAATCCTTTTTAGAGTACGCCTATTCGGTTATCTACGCGCGAGCATTACCAGACGCAAGAGATGGTTTAAAGCCAGTTCAAAGACGCATACTTTTTCAGATGAACGAGATGGGTTTGCGACCTGATCGTGGCCACGTGAAAAGCGCACGAGTCGTTGGCGAAGTGATGGGTAAGTTGCACCCGCATGGCGATAGCGCTATTTATGACGCACTAGTGAGAATGGCACAACCGTTTTCTTTACGACTACCACTGATTGACGGCCAAGGTAACTTTGGTTCGCTAGATGATGGCCCAGCCGCAATGCGTTATACCGAATGTCGCTTGACTGCAGCTGCTCTCAGCATGACTGAATCACTAGATGAAGATGTAGTTGATTTTCGTGCTAACTACGACGGACGTGAAGTAGAACCAAGCGTTTTGCCCGCCGCCTTTCCCAATCTCTTAGTTAATGGAGCTAGCGGTATCGCTGTTGGTATGGCAACGAATATGCCACCCCACAATCTGGGTGAAGTGATTGCTGCCTTGCGTCATTACATCGAAAATCCAAAAGCTTCGTTAGATGAATTAATGTCATTTGTTCCAGGTCCAGATTTACCTGGTGGCGGTGAAATTTTGGAGTTGGCAAATATTCGCGAGGCTTACCTTAGCGGCCGTGGAACTTTCAAAATGCGCGCAAAAGCCACAATCGAAACAGTAACGGCTCGTAAAAAAGGTATTGTGATAACCGAATTACCCTTCAATGTTGGCGCCGAGCGAGTCATTGATCGCATTAAGTCCTTAGTTGAATCCAAAAAACTTAAAGGAATTTCAAGAGTTATTGACTTAACAGATGGAGAAAAAGGCTTACGACTGGTGATCGAAGTCAAATCAAGTCACGAGCCAGACGAACTTTTAGCTGAGTTGTATCGACTTACCCCAATGGAGGAATCCTTTTCAATAAATTCAGTGGCGCTAGTAGATGGCAAGCCAAGAACTCTCGGGCTGGCCGAACTACTTCAGGTGTATCTGAAACATCGACTTGCGGTAGTAACTAGAAGAAGCGAATTTAGATTAAATAAAGCTAATGATCGTTTGCACTTAGTTGATGGTTTGCTTTTAGCAATTGTTGATATAGACAAAATAATAAAGATCATTCGTGGTAGCCAAGACACCCAAATGGCGCGGGAAAAGTTGATAAAAACTTTCAAATTAAGTGAACTGCAAGGAAACTACATTTTAGAAATGCCCTTACGCCGCTTAACAAAAACTTCAAAGATTGAACTTGAAGCCGAGCAGGCTGAATTACATAAAAGCATTGCAGAGCTAAAAGCTATTTTGGCAAGTGATAAGAAGTTAAAGAAAATTGTCTCTGACGAGTTAAAGGAAGTTAGCGAAAGATTTGCCACCCCTCGACGCACTACCTTGCTAGAAAATGAATGATTTTGCAATTTACCGCGCTCAAGTAATCACCGTATCTACCAGAAGTTTTAAGGGTGTTTGGGAAGATACTTCGGGCCCAGCGATCGTAGAAAAATTAAAATCTTGGGGGCTAGATTGCCCAATGCCGATAATCGTGCCAGATGGCGAAGCGGTAAAAGACGCCTTGCAGTCAGCAGTAGCAACTGGCTTTCACCTCATAATCACCAATGGTGGAACTGGCCTTTCCCCTTCCGACCTGACTCCAGAAATGACAAAGCAAGTTATAGAGCGTGATGCTCCTGGGATCGCCGCCTTAATTCGAGAATATGGTTTGGCTAAAGGAGTGGTTAACAGTTCACTTTCACGCGCAGTGGCTGGGGTTGCCCAAAAATCGCTGATCATAAATTTCCCGGGATCACTTGGCGGTGTGAATGATGCGCTTAAGGCAATTGAGCCGATTTTGTTACATGCCTTAGAGCAGATAGCGGGTAGTGACCACCTTAGGCGTGGTTAGCGATCTTTGTTATCCCAGGAGAGGATAATTACGTACAAATTGAAATGGGAGTCTTCTTGTTAAAAGCAAAATCTTCTTTTGTTGCCTTGATAGCTGCAACAGCCCTTACTGCTTGCTCGAGCCCAGTCACAAATATTTCGGAAGCAAGCGATGCCGCGCTTTCAGATTCGATGGAAATTGGAAGAGTTGAAGAATTCGCTCCTGACCGTCAAATTATTCAAACTGGCTCAGTCACCTTAAGAGTTGATGAAATTACAGAAAGCATTCCCGAAGTAGTTGCTCTAACGGAATCTTTAGCAGGTCGAATTGATGATCAATCCCAATATACCGATCCAACCCAAGAAAAAGTTACAAGTGCAAATCTATTGGTTCGAATTCCCGTTGAAAGCTACCAAGTATTCATTGATGAAGTTACTAAATTAGGTAATGTTGAAGCACTTAACGTCTCAAGTACTGATGTCACGCTGCAAAGCGTGGATCTTGAGGCCCGCATTAACTCTCTAGAGAATTCGATATCTCGCCTAGAGCAATTAGTGCAAGAAGCAACAAATGTTGCAGACCTAATCGCGGCAGAGTCTGCGTTGGCCGAGCGACAAGCCGAACTCGATGGTTTGCTTTCTCAGCAAAAGTATTTAAGCGACCAAGTGACACTAGCTTCTATCTATGTTTACTTATTGCGTAAGGATGCCTTGGATTCAGCAACACCCATTGGCTTTTGGGCTGGGCTAGAAAGAGGATTTGAAAGCGTGCTTCTCGCCTTGGGAAACAGCACTACCTACCTGGGGCTTGTGCTTCCGTGGATTCTGGCAGTGGCGCTGCTCTTGCTGGTAGCCAAGATAATCAAATGGGCACTAAATAAGCGACGCCGGTGAAATAAACCCCTAGGTCACTTGCCCATTTATCTACTCATCTACTAAGTTATCTAAAAACCGGTAGGACACTTACCTGAACAGGAGTTTGCCGTGACTGAAGTACGTTTCGAAAATGCAACTCGCATTTATGAAAAAACACATGCCCCAGCTGTAGACAAGTTGAATATGACTGTCGAGTCTGGTGAGTTTTTGGTGTTAGTTGGACCATCAGGCTGTGGAAAATCCACAACCCTTCGCATGTTAGCTGGACTTGAGCCAACTAACGCTGGTGCTATTTACATCGGTGGACAAGATGTGACTGACGTAGCTCCTAAAGATAGAGACGTGGCAATGGTTTTCCAGAACTACGCTCTTTATCCACACATGACCGTGGCTGAAAACATGGCATTTGCTTTGACGATTCAAAAAATGAATAAGT
The DNA here is from genome assembly GCA_038124905.1 of Candidatus Nanopelagicales bacterium. GTDB lineage: Bacteria > Actinomycetota > Actinomycetes > S36-B12 > UBA5976 > ATZT02. Next base: position 9,667 of record JAYPCW010000021.1, read on the forward strand.
CAGAGATCGAAAAACGTGTGAATGAAGCAGCCAAACTCCTGGATTTGGAACAATATCTAACAAGAAAACCAAAGGCCCTCTCTGGTGGTCAGCGCCAGCGTGTGGCAATGGGTCGTGCAATTGTTAGAAACCCACGAGTCTTCTTAATGGATGAGCCGCTTTCAAACTTAGATGCAAAATTGCGTGTTCAGACTCGCACCCAGATTGCTGCACTGCAAAAACGTTTACAAACTACCACTGTTTATGTAACCCACGACCAGGTCGAAGCTATGACAATGGGTGACAGAGTGGCGGTCTTGAAAGATGGTCTATTGCAACAAGTGGATTCCCCAAGAGCCCTTTATGACACACCAGCTAATGCGTTCGTGGCCGGATTCATTGGATCTCCAGCGATGAATGTATTCACAACAGGCCTCACAGAAAATGGAACCTCTATCGGTGACTTTGATGTGCCAGTTTCTCGTGAAGCAAGAAGCGCTACCAATAATCAAATTCTTGTTGGGGTTAGACCTGAGGAATTTGAAATTGGATCTAGCGGAATTCCTTTCATCGTAAACTTGGTTGAAGAGTTAGGTGCCGATGCTTTTGTTTACGGAAAGATCGAAGGCACTGACACCGATATCGTTGCCAGAGTTAAGGGAAATGACCGTTATCGTGCAGGAACTCAATTGCGAGCAAAGCCTTCGAAGGTTCACTTGTTCTCAGCAATCGGAGACCAAAAAGCCATCAGTTAAGTAGATCGATAACCCACTTTGCAAAAAGCTAGTTTGGTCATCGGTGAAGCCTTAGTTGATGAAGTAACTGATCTAGGTGGAGGGCAAAAGCGGATCTTTGGCGGTAGTCCCGCCAATACCGCTCTTGCCTTGTCACGACTACGAATAAAAAGTTACTTTAAAGGTAGAATTTCACAGGACTCAACAGGTCAACAAATAAAAAAATACTTAATCGGATCTGGAGTGGATTTAGCTCCTAGCATTGAAGTTGAAGATCGCGCGTTAATTATTGAAGCAAAAATACAAGGCGATGGATCAGCAAATTATTTCGCTGATTTAACAGGGTGCTCTGATTTTGGCTGGAGGGATGACGAACTAACAACAGACCTGCCCAAGGATGTTGAAGTAATTCATCTTGGCTCTCTTGCTGCAGCAGTGGAGCCTGGAGCGAGTGCTATCGAGCGCTGGATTGAAAATGTCAAATCCAGGAGGTTGGCTGGTATAAGTTTCGATCCAAATATAAGACCTAATTTAGTTTCAGACCCCATCGCGCTAAAAGCAAGAGTTGAAAGAATTGTTGCACTAAGTGACATCGTTAAGTTAAGTCATGAAGACCTTGAGTGGCTTGATGAGAAAATGTCTAATGAAGCGATAGCTCGGCGTTGGCTTTCGCTCGGTGCAGGTGCCGTCATCGTTACTCAGGCGCAAAATGGGGCAACTTTATATTTGGACAACGGTATTGAGTTCGCTTTCTCGGCAAAAAAGATCAATCTAGTGGATACCATTGGCGCCGGAGATACATTCACCGCGGCAACTTTAACTCAACTCCTAGAGGGTAATTTGCTAAGCCGACACGGACTGTCGCCCGATATTGCGGAAACTGTTTGGATTAAGATTCTTCAAAATTCTCTATCAACGGCTGCTATCACTTGCTCACGTTCGGGTGCAAATCCCCCAAACCGATCAGAAGTCGACTGGTAGACATAAGGCTAGCTAGAGTAGTTACGAGGAGAGAAATGGTTAGTTTAATTATGCCGACTGTAATTGTGGATAGATGGTTTGAAAAAACTAAAGTAGCAGCGTTTGTAGAAATATCTGCGATGGTTGCCTTGACTGCGATTGCTGCACAAGTGGCAATTTATTTACCTTTCACCCCAGTTCCCTTAACTTTACAAACGTTTGTAATTTTGCTTGGAGCAGCTGCGCTAGGCGCGCAAAGAGCAGCAATTTCTCAAGTCGCTTATCTTTCCTTAGCCTTAGCTGGCCTGCCAATAATGGCTGACGGAAAAGGCGGGCTAAGCGCAATTTATGGAGCAACCAGTGGATACTTAGTGGGCTTTATTTTTGCTTCTATTCTGGCGGGTCACTTAGCAAATAAATTTACAACTAATCGATTTCGTAATGTATTTATTAGTTACTTTTTAGGTTCCCTAGTCATCTATGTCTTTGGTGTACTTGGCTTGATTTTTTATGCAAATATTAATCTTTTATCAGCGCTCTCAGTAGGCGTTATTCCCTTTGTGCTTGGTGATATCTTCAAAGCGATAGCGGCTGGCTTGCTACTCCCCTCTGCCTGGAAGCTCACTGAAATACTTCGAAAGTAGTTTTTGCGTGTGACTCGAGTTTTAGAAACGAAAGTACAAATCTCGGCAACTAAGGCTCAAATTTTTGAATTACTAACAAGTCAAGATTTTAGTATCAAGAAGGCTGAGTCAACAAATTCAAAAGTTCTTGATTTCATTAAAACAGCAGAAACAAACACACTAAAAACAACGCTGGTTAGAGAATTTGAACGAGAAATACCTAAATTAGCACGAAATTTTATCGATGAAAGAATTTTGGCAAAAGAGGTCTTTATTTGGAACTCAAATCAAGATGAAGCGCAAATTAAAATAAATATTGAACGAGCTCCCATAGAAATTTTTGGACAATTACGACTCCTAGATATTGCTCCTGGAACTTCTGTAGAAATAAATTTAAAAATTAAATCGAGTGTGCCATTTTTCAACGAAAAGATTGAAAAATTTGCAGAAATTATTTGGGAAGATATCTCAACAGCAGAGCTAGACTTAGTTAACAGACATTTTAGGCAACATTTTTAGAATTTCGATTGATTTGCCTAGCAAATTCAATTTCTCTCTGGGTAACAAAGCTTTCAAAATATTCTGTTAGCTCTATTTCGCCCTTGATCAACGAATAGCCACTACTTCCATTAAGCCATCCTTGGGCGTAGGCATTTGGATGACTTTCATGGAACCAGATTTGATTCTTATTAACAAATCTCTGTAGAACTTTATAGATTAAGTCCCTATCATCTCTCTTAAAATTCAAATCATCGAATTGATTAACAATCACAGTGCATTTTCTAAGATCTAGTAAGTTTTGGTTACCAAGCACTTCAGCCGCTCGAATGATGCCAAGTGGAGTAGATTTAACCACAAAAATTATCTCTTCCGCCAAGCTAAATAGAGGCAAAAGATGCCCAAACCTATGTGTGGCATCAAATTCTGGGTAATTAGAATCCTTTTCGTCAGGAAGAGTCGCATTGGTATCAACTACCTGAAATGGAAATCTCCTAGCAGCTATCCTTAATAGTTTTTCAAATCCACTTCCTCTCAGCTCCATCCAACGATTAGCTCTTAAGATTCCAGTTAACACTGGAGTGTTGTCTCGACTAAACTCCAAGCAATCTGTTAATGAATCCTTAGCTAACTTACCTTTTTGTGCCAAGTGAATAGCCGCACTTAGCCCAGAGATTTCCTCAGAAATTCCTAAGCTCGCTCCTATTGCGGGTGCGCTAGCATCCGCATCAATTAACAAACAGTTTTGTGATTTTCTATTCAAATAAGTTGCCAGATCAATAGCCAAACTAGTTCTTCCTGGAGCGCCTTCCGATCCCCAAACTGCAATCAGGCCGGGAATTTGCTCTGGAGTTTTTTCAGCGCCCTGGTAGCTAAAATCTTGATTTAAGATATAAATTAGGTTATTAATGAATGAATCATCATCTGGATAAAATCCTAAAACTGCATCAAAATCTAACTCTGACATAAAGTCATATTTTTCGATTTCTATTTCATTAAAAATACCAATCGCAAGCGAATTTTTGCTCTTAATTCTCTCGACAGTTTCTAAATCTAAACCAGCCAGTTCACTGGAAAGAATCACTGCTCGATATTCGCCTACTTCTAACATTGTGAAGACTTCCGTTAAATCTACGCAGCGCCTAGCAATTCTTATTAAATTAGATTCTGAAACAGCTCTTCCCATTTCCAATTCCCAATTCTTATCATCTATTGCCAATAGAATCTCAGCTCTCATGCTTCACCACCTCGATCGTTTCTGTTTTCATGGCCGCAATGAGATTGCCCACCTGATTTGGAGCTAATGCCACAACTACAGTAATCGTGCTGGCATATCCTGATCCATCTTTAATTACCTCTGACGTGTTAATTGAACTCATTAAATTTTCAGCCTGAAGTGTCTCAGGATTAACCCACCACAGATCTATGGTGTCATTGATTTGCAAATTTGGAGGAACACTGCCTAAAGGTAGCTGCATTGCTACTGTACGCAAGTTTTTATCACTGCCGAGCATTGAATTTGAAATCAATTCATTTGCATAGATATTTCTTGCAACCGTCTTACCGATCACAACTTCTTCAGCTACCGGATATGATCCTTGTGCCTGTGATAAGTCCACCCAGATGGTTTTGACGTCTTCATTGCTTATTACCTGACCAAAAGGTAAATCTCGCACAGCGACTATTGCCCCGTTACGCTGCTTGGCACCTTGAAGTGAGCGGTACATAATAGTAAAGCTAATTAAAATTAAAAGTATTCCAAAAGTAGCCATGAGTTTACGCCGATCTGGTAACAACGCTCTTGGCTTTGTTTTAAACTTCACGAGATTTCACCGCTACTAAAAAATTAGATTGCGTTAGTGCCACGTCCCCAAACTCGGATTCAACTTCAAAATGATCTTGATAAATTCGCTTAATCTCACCGCTTAACGACAGAGAATTAGGTAGAAGAAAGCTAACTACTGAATGAGAAATCATCCACTGCCTAAGCGTTGAGTTTAGACTCCAACTTTCTTCTAATCTATTTGCTGGTTTTGTAGAGATATTCAGATTTTTTATTGCTATCAGACTTGACAACTTAATTGCATAGACTCTTGATTCATCTACTGCTAAAAGATGATCGCTATTGGCCTGCAAGATTTTTAATTTTTGCCAACCCATATCCATGACTAGTATTTCTAAATTAACGTTTATTCGCGCGCGTAATCTGTCAGCTAAAATTTGATGAGCAATTTCGCCGCGAGCTTCGGCGAAGGCGAATTCTTCTCTAGCAAGTGCAACCAAGCCTGCCGCCTGCAATTCTATATTTTTCTCGACACTGCTTAAAAAGTCACTTTTCATTTGGATCATGTTGTACTAACTGGTAAATATTGGCAAGTTATTTGTGACTGTTGGTCACTTTAGGTGAGTTCGCTTGACAAAAATGCAGAAGTGTTAGACAGTACCCCCTCGCAATCTGGGGGTCGTCAAGAAATGCAACTAAAGCCAGTAGCCAAAGTCGGTCAGATCATTAGCAACATTGCTCCACCCAAGCAATCAAAGTTAATTTTCCTACAAGAGCAATTCGATTTAGAACTATGTTTAACCTTTCCCCCGCTAGAGATTGACGAGGCTTCTTTACGCAAGCTTCCTGATCCAAAAACCTGGACTGAACAATTGGCAATAGGTATAGCAGAAGTTCTCGTTGGTGATCGCCCAGCGTTTCAATTAATCCGTTATCTAGCTTTTGATGTTTATTGCTCTGTTGAAAGGCAAGCAATCAAGCACCAATCTGATGCTAAAAGGGTTCGGCCACTCTTGAGGTGTGTTCAAGTGTCTCAATTGAATGAAACCGTTGTTAATGCCAGCGCTGTGATTCAAAAAGGTTTGAGAGGAAGAGCAATGGCTATGCGTCTAGTAGCGGAATCTGATAGATGGCGGTGTACTGAGCTATTGGTAGCGTGAAAGTTCACTATTAGTTCAAAAATCTTATTTTAATGTACTTTTTCAACACAGCACTCGTTAAAATCTTTAACCGCGCTGCTCTGATAAGCGAGATGGCTATACCTTAAGTCCGTGACACTTCTTATATTTTTTCCCAGAACCACAAGGACATGGTTCATTCCTGCCAACTGTCTCACCACGAGCAACTGGCGTCCTCTTTGGCCCAGTTGAGCCATTTGTATCTAGTGATGGTGCCGAATACTGCAGGTTGTCCTCTTTAGGCTTTGGGATTGTTGGGTCACTTAAATTCACTTGCGCGTTAAAGACCAGCCCCACTACTTGCTCTTTAATTGAATCCATCATCGCTACAAATAGGTCATAGCCCTCCCTTTGATACTCCACTAATGGATCTCTTTGCCCCATTGCTCTAAGACCTATTCCCTCTTGCAGGTAGTCCATCTCATAAAGATGTTCTCGCCATTTCTTGTCTAAGACCGCAAGCATCACTTGTCGTTCCAATTCACGCATAACAACTGGGGAAAGCGTGGTCTCTCTTACTCGATATGCAGCTAAGGCATCCGCTACTACTGCTTCAATAATCGAAGCTTGATCAATCGTGCCACCTAAATCACTGCGAATCTTTTCATGGGTAATGCTTATTGGGTACAGCGTCTTGAATGCCCTCCAGAGCGCATCCAAATCCCACTCTTCTTCAAAACCTTCACCTGTTGCTGCAGACACATAATCTTGAAGAGTTTCGGTAATAAAGAGCTGCACTTGTTCAGAGAGGTCTTGGCCTTCTAATATTTTGTTTCGCTCCGCATAGACGACTTGGCGTTGCAGATTAAGTACTTCGTCATACTTTAAAACATTTTTACGAATTTCAAAATTCTGCTGCTCTACTTGAGTTTGAGCGTTTTTAATGGCATTGGTAACCATTTTGGCTTCAATTGGCTGATCGTCAGGTACATTAAATCTTCTTAAAAAGGCATCAACTAAATCGGCATTAAACCTACGCATTAAATCATCTTGTAAAGACAAATAAAATCTAGAAGCTCCCGGATCTCCTTGGCGACCAGACCGACCTCTTAATTGGTTATCGATACGCCTGGACTCATGTCGTTCGGTTCCTAATACATAAAGTCCACCCGCAGCCACTACTTCGTCATGTTCGTTGCTTACTTGAGCCGTGGCTTTCTCAACTTCTTCTAAATACGCCTTTGTGTAGAGAGCTAAATCTTCCTCAGGATCCAATCCTCGTTTTGCCAGATTTTCTTGAGCAATAAATTCAGGATTTCCACCCAACATGATGTCGGTTCCACGCCCCGCCATGTTCGTGGCAACAGTTACTGCGAATTTACGACCAGCTTCAGCAACGATACTTGCTTCTCTTTCATGATTCTTTGCATTTAAGACTTCGTGCTTGATTCCACGCTTCGCTAATAATTTGCTTAACAGTTCAGATTTTTCGACGCTTACTGTACCAATTAATATCGGCTGACCTTGGGCATTCCTCACCGCTACGTCATCAATCACTGCTTTATATTTTGCTTCCTCGGTACGGAAGATTAAATCAGAATTGTCTACTCTGGCCATTGGCTTATTTGTTGGTATGGGAATTACACCTAATTTATAAATTTTGTCAAACTCCGAAGCTTCAGTCATGGCTGTACCGGTCATACCGGAAAGCGTGTTATATAGCCTGAAGTAATTTTGCAGTGTAATCGAGGCCAAAGTTTGATTTTCTTGTTTTATTTCAACACCTTCTTTAGCTTCTATTGCCTGGTGCATACCTTCGCTGTAACGGCGACCTTGCAAAATGCGCCCAGTGTGTTCGTCAATGATTAAAACTTCACCATTCATGACGACATAGTCGCGATCTTTGCGATAAATTTCTTTGGCTTTTAAAGCATTATTTAAATACCCAATTAAAGGTGTATTGGCTGATTCATACAAATTATCTATCTTTAGAGCTTTTTCAACTTTAGCGATTCCCTCTTCTAGCACTCCCACGGTGCGCTTTTTTAAGTCAATCTCATAATCTTCTTCAACTCTTAAGTTCATTACTAGTCGAGAAAATACTTTGTATTGATCGGTGGTGCCATCTGCTGGTCCACTAATTATTAAAGGAGTTCTCGCCTCGTCGATTAAAATTGAGTCAACTTCATCCACTACTGCAAAATTGTGCCCACGCTGCACTTTTGAACTTGGGCTCCAAGCCATGTTGTCTCTTAGGTAATCAAAACCAAATTCATTATTTGTTCCATAAGTAATGTCACAGAGATATGATGCACGCTTTTGTTCGCTATCTTGCATTGAAGTAATTGTTCCTACGGTCAAACCTAAGAATCGATGTATCCGACCCATCCACTCGGCATCACGACTTGCTAAGTACTCATTTACCGTCACTACATGCACACCTTTTTGGCTAATCGCATTTAAATAAACTGGCAACGTAGAAACTAGAGTTTTTCCTTCACCGGTTTTCATTTCTGCAATGTTGCCTAAATGCAGTGCAGCCCCACCCATAATTTGAACGTCATAGTGTCGCTGACCCAGAGTTCTTTTAGCTGCCTCACGTACTGTGGCAAAAGCCTCAGGTAAGAGATCATCTAAACTCTCACCATTTTGATAACGAGTCCTATAAGTCTCGGTAAGAGCCTTTAGCTCATCGTCGCTAAGACCTTCAATTTCAGGTTCAAGTGCGTTAACTGCCTTAACAATTGCATTAAGATTTTTTAAAATTCTGCCTTCTCCGGCACGCAGAATTTTGTCAAAAATGGCAGGCACTAAAGAGCTCCTCTAGATAAAAGTAAAATACTAATGGTGATTCTGTTTTCTTTCAGATATTTTTCTCAATTGTAATTCTAACTTCTTAACCGCAACATCTAACGCAGCTGTCATTTGCGGGGCCTTTGCCGTCGCTCGCAATAAAGTTCCGGCACCTTTTGCAGTTAAGTCGACCTTGAAACCTTCTTTGGTTTGTCGTTTATTTGCTTCGTGAGTAACTTCCACGTCTAGAACTGCAATATTGATCCCAAATCGATCAACATGTCCCGCTTGGGAAATTGCGTGTTCTTTGAAAGTCGGGGTGATATCGGCGTGACGACCGCGAATTGTGATTTCCATATTTCACCTTTCAAATTAAACGACTTGGTATGGCACCTAACCGATCGACCTGGTCTTCGACCCCACATTCGCCTGCGGCAAATTTCGCAACTTTTTGTTACTACTTTTCGTCACCAGTTAGCACTCCTGATCTGCAGAAGGTAACCAGGCAGGACTTACTTCTAAACCGCACCGTGCTCGTCAAGTTTCCTTGACTTACGTGGACCGCTTTGCCTGCGACTAGC